>JBGPSI010000285.1:0-5921 GCA_041490045.1 Bradyrhizobium sp. | reverse complement strand
TATCAGCGCGCCACCACCTCGCAGAAATGCGTGCGCGCCGGCGGCAAGCACAACGATCTCGACAATGTCGGTTACACCGCGCGGCATCACACCTTTTTCGAGATGCTCGGCAATTTCTCGTTCGGCGACTATTTCAAGGATCGCGCCATCGAGCTCGCCTGGAATCTGGTGACGAAGGAATTCGGCCTGCCGAAGGACAAGCTCACCGCCACCGTCTATATCGACGACGACGAGGCATTCGATCTCTGGAAGAAGATCGCAGGGCTCCCGGAGTCGCGTATCATCCGCATCGCGGGCTCCGACAATTTCTGGCAGATGGGCGACACCGGTCCGTGCGGGCCCTGTTCGGAAATCTTCTACGACCATGGCGACAAGATCTGGGGCGGTCCGCCGGGCTCGGCCGAGCAGGACGGCGACCGCTTCATCGAGATATGGAATCTCGTGTTCATGCAGTTCGAGCAGCTCGAGGGCGGCGCGCGCAATCCGCTGCCAAAACCCTCGATCGATACCGGCGCGGGGCTGGAGCGCGTCGCCGCGGTCTTGCAGGGCAAGCACGACAATTACGACATCGATCTGTTCGTCGCCCTGATCCGCGCCATCTCCGAACTCACCGGCGCCGATCCGCATGGACCGCAGAAGGCCTCGCTGCGCGTGATCGCCGATCATCTGCGGGCGTCGTCGTTCCTGATCGCCGACGGCGTGCTGCCGTCGAACGAGGGACGCGGCTACGTGCTGCGCCGGATCATGCGCCGCGCGATGCGCCATGCGCAGCTGCTCGGCGCGCGCGATCCACTGATGCATCGGTTGGTGTGGGCGCTGGTGCGCGAGATGGGCCAGGCCTATCCCGAACTGGTGCGCGCCGAAAACCTGATCGAGGAAACCCTGCGGCTGGAGGAGACGCGCTTCCGCAAGACGCTGGAGCGGGGTCTGTCGATCCTCGACGAGAAGAGTTCCTCCCTGAAGAAGGGTGACATGTTCGACGGCGATACCGCGTTTACGCTGTACGACACCTATGGTTTTCCGCTCGACCTCACCCAGGACGCGCTGAAATCGCGCGGTATCGGCGTCGATATCGCATCCTTCACCGATGCGATGGACCGGCAGCGCGAGAAGGCGCGCGCGGCATGGGCAGGAAGTGGCGATACCGCCACCGAGAACATCTGGTTTCCGCTGCGCGAGAAACTCGGTGCCACGGAATTCCTGGGCTACGAGACCGAGACCGCCGAAGGCATCGTCGGCGCGCTGGTGAAGGACGGCAACGAGGTCGAAAGCCTGAAATCGGGCGAGGCCGGCGCGATCGTCCTGAACCAGACGCCGTTTTATGCGGAGTCCGGCGGTCAGGTCGGCGATACCGGCGTGCTGACCGGCGAGGGCGTGCGCTTCCGCGTCACCGATACCCAGAAGAAGGCCGGCGATCTCTTCGTGCATCTGGGCCAAGTGGAGCAGGGCACCCTGAAGCCGGGCGCGGCGCTGCAACTCGATGTCGATCATTCAAGGCGCTCCTCGATCCGCGCCAATCACTCCGCGACGCATCTGCTGCACGAAGCGTTGCGGCAGGTGCTCGGCGATCACATCGCCCAGCGCGGCTCGCTGGTGGCGCCCGACCGCCTGCGCTTCGACTTCGTCCATCCCAAGCCGATCACGCCGGATGAGCTCTCCCGCATCGAGGACATCGCAAACGACGTGGTGCTGGAGAACGACGAGGTCACCACGCGCCTGATGGCGGTGGATGATGCCCGCGAAGCAGGCGCCCGGGCGCTGTTCGGCGAGAAGTATAGCGACGAGGTGCGCGTGGTGTCGATGGGCAGGACCGCGCGCGAGCACGGCGCCAATGCGTTCGGCTGGTCGGTGGAATTGTGCGGCGGCACCCATGTCCGGCGGACCGGCGACATCGGGCTGATCACGGTGACCAGCGAGAGCGCAGTCGCCTCGGGCGTTCGCCGCATCGAAGCACTGACCGGTCGTCATGCCCGCAAGCATGCCAACGAGACCATGGCGCTGGCGAAAACCGCAGCCATGGAGCTGCGCACCACGGTCGAAGAGGTGCCGGCGCGGATCGCTTCCTTGATGGAAGAGCGCAAGAAGCTCGAGCGCGATCTGTCGGAGGCACGCAAGAAGCTCGCAATGGGCGGCGGCGCGGCGATGTCCGGCGGAGCGGCGGACGGCGCCAATGGCGTGCGGCTTGTCGGCGACATCAAGCTGATGGCGCGCGCGGTCGAAGGCATCGAGATGAAGGATCTCAAGAGCCTCGCCGATGACGGCAAGAAGCAGCTCGGCTCCGGCGTGGTCGCGATCATCGGCGTCACCGGGGACGGCAAGGCCGGCGTGGTCGTCGGCGTCACCTCCGATCTCACCGCGCGCTACAACGCGGTCGATCTGGCGCGCGTCGCCTCCGTGGTGCTGGGCGGCAAGGGCGGCGGCGGGCGTCCCGACATGGCGCAGGCCGGCGGGCCCGATGGCGCCAAGGCGGATGCCGCGCTGTCGGCGATCGAGAAGGCGATGGCCGCCGCCTAGGCGCTGGCGGACAAGTCTTGAGGAATATCAAATCCTTGGCCGCATGAGGGGCTATAGATAAATCCCTCTGATTCCGGGGTTCGCGTCAGAGGGCATCCGAGGCAGGCGAACTCCGGAAGCGGGGACACAGGCAGTGGCGATCCTTCTGCGCAAAGGGCGGCGGCTGAACGACCCAAACTTGCGGGATCGCCTTTACGAACTGCTCGAGCACGATCATCTGCCGTATTCGGTCGGCTCGCGTTTCGTCCGGCTGATCGTTGCCATCGTCATGCTCGATGTGCTGGCGATGATCCTGGCGTCAGTCCCGGAATACGATGCGCGCTTCGGCGAATTGTTCACCGCGATCAAGATCGGCGCGGTGATCGTGTTTGCGCTGGAATATCTGGCGAGACTCTGGAGCGTGGTCGGTCACTCGCCGCGGAAATCGTCGCCGGCGCAGGATCGGCTCGAATATGTGTTCTCGAGCCTTGGCATCATAGACTTGCTCGCCTTCCTGCCGGCGTCGATCGCGCTCGTTGTCGGCGACCGCACCGTGCTGGTGCTGCTCGGCGTGCTGCCGTTCTTCAAGCTGGTGCGTTATTCGCCGGCGATGCGCTCGCTCTTGGCCGCGCTGCACGCCGAGCGGCGTACGCTGGTCGGCTGTCTCGTGATCTTGTTGGGCGCGGTGCTGGTGTTCGCCTCGCTGCTCTACGCCATCGAGCACGACGTGCAGCCCGACAAGTTCGGCACCATTCCGCAGGCGATGTGGTGGGCGATCGTGACGCTGGGCACGGTCGGCTATGGCGACGTGGTTCCGGTCACGCCGCTCGGCAAGCTCGTGTCGGTATTCGCCATCGTCGCCGGCTTCGCCATGATCGCGCTGCCGGTGGCGATCATGGCGACGGCCTTTGCCGACGAGATCAGGCGGCGCGACTTCGTCGTCACCTGGGGCATGCTGGCGCGGGTGCCGCTATTCTCGCATCTCTCCGCCACCGAGATCGCCGACATCATGCGGCTGTTGCGGGCGCGGACCATCGAGTCCGGCGAAATCCTGGTGCGGCGCGGCGATGCCGCGTCCTCGATGTATTTCATCACCGCGGGCGAAGTCGAGATCGAACTGCCGAGCCAGCGTGTGCGGCTCGCCGACGGCACCTTCTTCGGGGAAATCGCGCTCTTGCACCGGACCAAGCGCAGCGGCACCGTGACCGCGACGCGCAAGACGCGGCTGCTCGCGCTCGACGCGCAGGATTTTCATGCCCTGATCGAACGCATGCCGGCGCTCGCCGCCCATGTCCAGAAAACCGCCAAGGCCAGAATTGCCGATACCGCGGAAGCCGCGAAGGGCGATCTGGCGGCCGCCGAAATAGCCCAGGCCTCGCACGACGACCAGCCGCCAAAGGACAAATAGGCCGGGTAAGCGGCGCAGCTTATTGCGCGGGCGCGGGCACCGAAGAAGGGGTTTGGTCGTCGCCGGCCGCAAGCCGGCGAATACCGGCCTCCGTCAGCCCGAGCACGCCGAGCCGCCTCAGGGCATATCCCAAGGCGACCAGCCGTTCCCAATGAAGTTGGGGAATGTCGCCCTGGGCATTACCCTTGCCGACTTCAAGCAAGGAGGTGAATTCTTCGGAGCTCAGCAGCGCCACGGGATCGTGCGGCATCGGACTATCTCCTACGCTACGTGGACGCCTTTTCGCAGCTTCGGCGGCGGCGGGTTGATCTCTGCGATCTTGCGCAGGCAATCGGCCTCGGAATCGTGGGGCCCGGAGACAAACGTTCCGCTGACCTTGGTGCTGTACCAGCCCGATACGACGCCAAGCCAAAGCGCCTCTTCCGTCTTGACGTGGCGCGGTGAAAGATTCTGCATGGGTGTGCTTTCAAGCTTGGCGCTCGATCTCTCGTCGAACGTCGTGAAGTTTCCGGTTGTTCGGCGAACAACCGTTCGTTCAGTTCTGCTCGGAGAGTCGGGCAAGATCCGCAAGTACGGCCGCGACGAGGTCGCGATGATGGGTATCGTCCGACGCCAGCCCCGCGGTGTATAAACTCAGGACATAGCGTGCCTTGGCGGCGGCTTCCGGCCACGAGGCTGCCGGCGTCGACAGAAGCTGGCTTTCGACGGCCGCCTGCCGGTCGCGCAAATCCTTGGCGTTGGTCTCGACATCCGCGAGAATGCGCCTGATATCGGTCGCCTTTTGCGCGGCCATGCCACGGTGCTTGTCGAGATCGAGCGGCTTGTCAGTCACGCGGCGCACTCGCATGGGCGCGCGGCGGACCGGACGGCTCTGCGCCGACACTACTATTATGCATGCAATTACTGTGCGCGCTTTCGTCCCGATTAGCCAATGCTTTCTCGCCGCATCTGCGCCATCAGCCAAATAAACGCGCTTTATCTTGTATTCGGTGGCCTTCGTAGCCATCTCCGAACGACGTCGGACATTTTTCGGAATTCTGTAGTCGGGGACGCATGAAGATCAGAGTCGGCTACGAGATGGTCTACGATTTTCCGCAGCCGACGCCGCTGATCGCTGTGCTGGGGATGCACTTTACGCGCGCATCCGACGTCATCGTGCCCGATTACCTCACGACCAGTCCTTCGGTGCCCATCACGCCCTATCGCGACGGCTTCGGCAACTGGTGCAGCCGGCTCGTTGCACCGGCCGGTCGCATGCGCCTCGCTGCCGACGGCACGGTGCGCGACAGCGGTCTACCCGACGTGATCGTGCCATCGGCCGCGCAACATGCGGTCGAGGATCTCCCGGCGGAGGCCATCGTCTATCTGCTTGGAAGCCGCTACTGCGAGACCGACCGGCTTTCCGATATCGCGTGGAAGCTGTTCGAGAAGACGCCGCCGGGTTGGGCGCGGGTCCAGGCGATTTGCGACTTCGTTCACAACCATATCGCGTTCGGCTACGAGCACGCGCGCCCGACCATGACGGCGTGGGAAGTGTTCAACGAAAGCAAAGGCGTCTGCCGCGACTACGCGCACCTTGCCATCGCGTTCTGCCGCTGCATGAACATCCCGGCGCGATATTGCACCGGCTATCTCGGCGACATCGGGATGCCGCCGCCATACGCCGCGGGCGATTTTGCCGGCTGGTTCGAGGCCTATCTCGGCGGCCACTGGTACACCTTCGATGCCCGCAACAACATTCCGCGAATCGGCCGCGTCCTCATCGCCCAGGGCCGCGATGCCGCGGACGTTCCGCTCACCCAGACCTTCGGGCCGAACACGCTGGTGAGCTTCAAAGTGTGGACTGACGAGGTCGTGTGAGGCGTCAGAGCTCGCAGATAAAGACTTCCGCCGGAGGGATTGCGATTCGCCTCGCTATTTGACGAAGCGGCTGCTACATCTTTGGAATCACCGCACGCCCCCTGGCTGTTATCGGTGACTGAGAGCGTTGCGCTCCCGCCTCAACCAAGAGAAGGCGGTC
>JBGPSI010000284.1:0-5952 GCA_041490045.1 Bradyrhizobium sp. | reverse complement strand
GGCCACTTCACTTCGGGGGGCAGCGACGACAGGATCGAATCGACATTGCCGCCGGTCTTCAGGCCGAAAATGGTGCCGCGGTCGTAGAGCAGGTTGAACTCGACGTAACGGCCGCGCCGGATCAACTGCTCTTCGCGGTCGTCGGCGGTCCACGGCGTGTCGAAATTGCGTCGGACCAGTTCGGGATAGATCTTCAGGAAGGCGCGGCCGACCTCCTGCGTGAAGGCGAGGTCGGCGTCCCAGTTGCCGCTGTCGTGCCAGTCGTAGAAGATGCCGCCGATGCCGCGCGCTTCCTTGCGGTGCGGCAGATAGAAATATTCGTCGCACCACTTCTTGTATTTCGGGTAGCTCGCAACGGAGGCATGCGCGTCGCAGGCCGCCTGCATCGCTGCGTGAAACGCCATCGTGTCGGGATCGTCCTGGGTCCGCCGGCGGTCCAGCACCGGCGTCAGGTCCGCGCCGCCGCCGAACCAGGCCTTGGTGGTGACGACGAAGCGGGTGTTCATGTGCACCGCGGGGATGTTCGGATTGCGCAGATGCGCGATCAGCGAAATGCCCGACGCCCAGAAGCGCGGATCCTCGGCCGCGCCCGGAATCTGCGCACGGAATTCCGGGGCGAATTCACCGTGCACGGTCGAGCAGTGCACGCCGACCTTCTCGAACAGCCGCCCGCGCATCACGCTCATCACGCCGCCGCCGCCGGGCTGGCCGGTATGGTCGGTGCGGTCCCAGCGGGTGCGCGCAAAACGCCCCGCGTCGCCTGGATAGAGCGACGCCGGCACGTCGTCCTCGAGCTTCTCGAAGGCGGCGCAGATGTCGTTTCGCAGCTGCTCGAACCAGCCCCGCGCGCGCGCCTTGCGATCCTCGATCACGGACATGTCCATACGGAATTCCTAACCTTTATTCTCCGTCATTGCGAGCCACCGGGTCGGCGCGAAGCGCCGCCCGATGATAAACTCCGCGAAGCAATCCATGGGCCACGAAGAAAGAATGGATTGCTTCGTCGCTGACGCTCCTCGCAATGACGGCTAAGTCTGCGGGCCGTAATAGGTGCAGCTTTCACCGCAGCTGTCGCGGTGAATGGTCACTCGGGTGACGCGTCCCGCATGCTGGACCCTTTCCCAGATAAAGCGCGACAGGTTTTCCAGCGTTGGGGGCCCGAGTGCCTCGATCTTGTTGAGCAGCTTATGGTCGAGCATTTTTTGCACCTCCGCCATGCTCTGCTGGAGCAGGCCGAGATCCAGCACCATCCCTGTCGCGGGATCGGGCGTGCCGCGCACGGTGACCTCGGCCCGGAAGGAATGGCCGTGGATTTCCTGGCTTGCCTCACCCAGCGTCGTGCCCGACAGCGCATGGGCTGCCTCGAACCGGAACGATTTTGTCAGCTCCCACATTCTAAACGTCCAACCTTTATCTGATACCGAGGGTCTTGTGTGTCTGCAGGCTGAGCCGCCATTGCGGATGGCGGATGCAATAATTGACGGCGCGCTCGGTGTTTGCGGCGACGTCCGGCCCGTCCATCGGCTGCAGCGAGAAGCGCTCGAAGGCGAGGTCGGCGAAGGCCGCCGGCATGGCGCCGGCCTGCGGATAGACCAGTTTGAGTTCGTCGCCCTGCCGCACCCTCAGTTCGGCGCCAGCCTTGGGGCTGACGCAGATCCAGTCCACGCCATCGGGCGGCTCGATGGTGCCGTTGGTTTCCAGCCCAATCGCAAAGCCGCGCGCGTGAAGGGCATCGATCAGATCGGCGTCGACCTGCAACAGTGGCTCGCCGCCGGTCAGTACCACGTAACGGTATCCGTGCTCGCCCGCCCACTGGCTGGCGATGGCGTCGGCGAGATCGTCCGCCGAGGCATAGCGGGCGCCGAGCGTGCCGTCGGTCCCGACGAAATCCGTGTCGCAGAATTTGCAGGTCGCACTGATCCGGTCCGGCTCGCGGCCGCTCCAGAGATTGCAGCCGGCGAACCGGCAAAATACCGCCGCGCGGCCGGCATGCGCGCCTTCGCCCTGCAGGGTCAGAAAGATTTCCTTTACCGCGTAACTCACCGCGCCGTCTCCTTGGGTGCGGATCCGGTTTGCCGCAGCGCCTCGCCCAGAGCCATTGCGGATGCGACCGCGATGTTCAGCGAGCGCAGGCCGGGCTTGATCGGGATTACCAGCCGGGCATCGGCGGCGCCAGCGACCTCGTCGGGAACGCCGGCGGATTCCCGCCCGAACAGCAGGATGTCGGCCTCGCTATAGCGATAATCAAGATAGGAGGAGGCCGCCTTGGTCGTGAACAGGATCAGCCGGTAACCTCCGTCCTTGCGCCATTGCTCGAATTTTGGCCAGGAGTCGTGGCGCATGATGGTCACCTGGTCGAGATAATCCATGCCGGCCCGGCGGAAATGCCGGTCGGACACCGGAAAGCCGGCGGGTTCGATAATGTGGGCGGCCACGTCCAGGCAGGCGCAGAGACGGAGAATCGTCCCCGCGTTCTGCGGAATATCGGGCTGGAAAAGCGCAATCTGCATTGTCGTGACGGTCCGTCCGGTCTCCCCATGAATGTCCGAAAAAACAGCCGTGCTGCGCGGAATTAGTGCATTGCACGCTGGCCAGCCGATAGCGGGCTTGCGCTCTTCCGGCAAGGGTGCCAATAGAACGATTCTGGACTGCTTCTCACTGGCGACTGTGCCGGGAAAAGCGGTCTTTCTGCCGCCGCGGGGGTCGCGGGCGCCGGCAGCCTCCCCTGGTTCATCTAAGCGGTGCCTGGGGCGGTTCCACCGGCTGCAGCTGAGAAAGGGTTTGGAATCGTGACGACAACGTCTTCGGCGGATCATCCCACACGCCGTGATTTCCTCTTCGTTGCAACGGGAGCCGCCGCTGCCGTCGGTGCAGCGGCCACGGTCTGGCCGCTGGTTTCCCAAATGAATCCGGATGCCTCGACCATCGCGGCCGGCGCGCCCATCGAGGTCGATCTGGCGCCGATAGCCGAGGGGCAGGACATCAAGGTGTTCTGGCGGGGCAAGCCGATCTATATCAGCCACCGCACCAAGAAGCAGATCGATGAGGCCCGCAGTGTGCCCGTCGCAAGCCTGCCCGATCCCCAGGCCGACCAGGCCCGGGTCAAGCCGGGCCATGACCAGTGGCTGGTCGTGATCGGCATCTGCACCCACCTCGGCTGCATCCCGATCGCTCATGAGGGCAATTACGACGGCTTCTTCTGCCCCTGCCACGGCTCGCAATACGACTCCTCCGGTCGTATTCGCCAGGGACCCGCACCCCTCAATCTGGCGGTGCCGCCCTATCAATTCGTTTCCGACAGCAAAATCCAGATTGGCTGAGTCTCGGATCCCCTTTCCGAGACCTTGAGCCCGTCGCGTCGCCTTTTTTTCCTCAGGATCGCATCATGAGCGGACCATCCGACTACCAGCCGACCAATCCAGCCTTGAAGTGGATTGAGCGGCGCCTGCCGATTATGGGTCTCGTCCATTCCTCGTTCGTGGCTTATCCGACGCCGCGCAACCTGAACTACTGGTGGACCTTCGGCGCCATTCTTTCGGTGATGCTCGCGGTCCAGATCCTGACCGGCGTCATCCTGGCGATGCACTACACCCCGGAGGCCACCATGGCCTTCAAATCGGTGGAAGGCATCGTGCGCGACGTCAATTACGGCTGGCTGCTGCGCAACACGCACGCCGCCGGCGCCTCGATGTTCTTCTTCGCGGTCTATATCCACATGTTCCGCGGCCTCTATTACGGCTCGTACAAGGAGCCGCGCGAAATCCTCTGGATCCTCGGCGTCATCATCTACCTGCTGATGATGGCGACGGGCTTCATGGGCTACGTGCTGCCGTGGGGCCAGATGAGTTTCTGGGGCGCCACCGTCATCACCAATCTGTTCTCCGCCATTCCCTATGTCGGCGACAGCATCGTGACGCTGTTGTGGGGCGGCTATTCCGTCGGCAATCCGACGCTGAACCGCTTCTTCTCGCTGCACTATCTCTTGCCGTTCGTGATCGCCGGCGTGGTGGTGTTGCACGTCTGGGCGCTGCATGTCGCGGGCCAGAACAATCCGGCCGGCGTGGAAGCGAAGACCGAAAAGGACACCGTGCCGTTCACGCCCTACGCCACCATCAAGGACGCGTTCGGCATCTCCTGCTTCCTGTTGTTCTTCGCCTGGTTCATCTTCTACATGCCGAACTATCTCGGCGACGCCGACAACTACATCCCCGCCAATCCCGGCGTGACGCCCGCGCACATCGTGCCCGAATGGTACTACCTGCCGTTCTACGCGATCCTGCGCTCGATCCCGAACAAGCTCGCGGGCGTGATCGCGATGTTCTCGGCGATCCTCGTGCTGGCGTTCCTGCCGTGGCTCGATACCGCCAGGACCAGGTCGTCGAAATATCGTCCGCTGGCGAAGCAGTTCTTCTGGATCTTCGTCATCGTCTGCGTGCTGCTCGGTTATCTCGGCGCGCAGCCGCCGGAAGGCATCTATGTGATCGCCGGCCGCATCCTGACCTTCTGCTACTTCGCCTATTTCCTGATCCTGCTGCCGCTCCTGAGCCGGATCGAGACGCCGCGGCCGGTCCCCAATTCGATCGCCGCCGACGTTCTGGCCAAGACCGGAAGCAAGACCGCGCCGATGGTGTCCGCGGTGATCGCGCTCGTCGTCGCCGGCGGGCTGTTCGCCGGCAGCGTGCAAAACGCCCGCGCCGAGGAGCAGGAAGCGCCGCCGTCGCAGAAATGGTCGTTCGCGGGTCCGTTCGGCAAGTACGATATCGGCTCGATGCAGCGCGGCCTGAAGGTCTACAAGGAAGTCTGCTCCGCCTGTCACTCGCTGAACTATATCGCGTTCCGCAACCTCGCCGACCCCGGCGGTCCCGGCTACACCGAGGCACAGGCGGCGGCCCTCGCATCCGAATACAAGATCAAGGACGGGCCGAACGACCAGGGCGAAATGTTCGATCGGCCGGGCCGGCCGGCGGACTACTTCCCTGCGCCGTTCCCCAACGAGCAGGCCGCGCGCGCGGCCAATGGCGGGGCGTTGCCGCCCGATCTGTCGCTGATCACCAAGGCGCGCTCCTATGAGCGCGGCTTCCCCTGGTTCATCTTCGACTTCTTCACCCAGTTCCAGGAGCAGGGCCCGAACTACGTCACCGCCATCCTGCAGGGGTTCGAGGAAAAGCCGCCGGCTGGCGTGACCATCCCGGACGGCTCCTATTACAACAAGTATTTCCCTGGCCATTCCATCAAGATGCCGAAGCCCCTCAGCGACGGCCAGGTCACCTTCGAAGACGGCTCTCCGGCGACGGTCGCGCAATATTCCAAGGACGTCACCACCTTCCTGATGTGGGCCGCCGAGCCGCACATGGAGGCCCGCAAGCGGATCGGCATGCAGGTGTTCGTTTTCCTGATCCTGCTCACCGGCCTCTTGTACTTCACCAAGAAGAAGGTCTGGGCCGACGCGCACTGAGCCTGGGCTTGTGATGACATGAATTTGAAAAAGCCCCTGCGGGGGCTTTTTTGTTGGGTCATTGCTTCCTGACGGCGCAGCGGACAAGATGGCCGCCAATCCGCCATTCCCAAAAAAGATCACCGGAGAAACCCATGGGTACCAGCATCTCGTTCAAGCGCCCGGACGGCAAGGACGCCAGCGGCTATCTCGCCAATGCCGCGCGCGGCAACGCGCCGGGCGTGGTCGTGATCCAGGAATGGTGGGGGCTTTCGGAGCAGATCAAGGGGATGTGCGACCGCTTTGCGCTCGCCGGTTTCGATGCGCTGGCGCCCGATCTCTACAAGGGCAAGGTGGTGCCCTATCACGACACCGACGCCGCCGGCAAAGAGATGAACTCGCTCGATTTCATCGACGCCACCACGCAGACTGTGCGCGGCGCCGCGCAATATCTCGGCCGCAACGGCGCCAAGGTCGGCCTGACCGGCTTCTGCCTCGGCGGCGCGGTGACGATCATC
>JBGPSI010000283.1:0-5961 GCA_041490045.1 Bradyrhizobium sp. | reverse complement strand
TGAAGGTTGCGAACCCCTCATCTCAAGACAGGACGCCCCACCGCGCTATCCCATTGGCCGTGTCGCCCGCAGCAGGGCCCTACCGCGCGAGCGGTTTAGTCCAATGGCGCAAAGCGGTCGCTTATTCCGCAAAATCGCAAAATAGAGCATCTGACCTCGTGACTGATGAGGATCAAGTAGGAAACTGTCTACGAGGCGCCGAGCGCGAACTGGATGAGGTCCAGGGACCGTATGGCGGACGGCCGTTTCTCGTAGCCCAAGGTCTTCGATCTCTCGAAAACCCTTCTTCATACAGCCCCGCCGATCACCAGCAGGTCACGCCGTCGAGCTCGATCAAGCTAAATAATATCTCGATCAGGAGGAAGTAACCCTCTTAATCAAGAAAAGCCCCGCTCGCTGTCAGCGGACGGGGGCTCTAAGGTTGATGCAGCGCAGGGTTATTGCGGCGCTGCGAAGCGATCCTATTCCGAAACCGGTGAGGGAGCAATTGTCGGCTTCGCGATTGCGGCCGGGTGTTTGGCTCACTCGATGACAATGCGGTCGACGCGAACAAGGAAGCAGATGAAAGAGACGACTGAGGCCAAAGAGATCTATGGGCTCAAAAAATTTGGATCAACCAGATTCCGTTCACTCATAAGTCCTAGCAAATGCAGGTCAGCCTCGTGAATATCCACTTCTAATATCGCCAAAAGCAATGCCAGCACAGCCGCAGCATATGCGAGCCAGAGGGAGGTCGGTGTTGGGATACTCTGATCATCCAGCGCCACCAGATCGCGGACCGACCGGCAAATTAAAATGAAGTGCTCATACGCCTTGGATCGAATTTGCATTTTGAGGTCCTTCTGACGAAGGAAATGCACGGTAGGTCCCGGGCGACTACATTTCAAGATGATTGAGACGGGCAACCGACAGCTCGACTCGAGCATGGGGTGTGAACACCCCGCTTCGGCCGCGGCGCAACATGGAACTGAACACCCGCTTGCGTCGTTTGAGGCTCGACGTGTTGAAACGAGGCGGAGAACTCCAGTGCGATTAGTCGCGGCCACAATATGCCTTGCTTTGTCGTTGTCCTGCGGGTTGGCAGCGGCGCAAACAGCTCAACCGAAGGGAAATCCACTCAGCTCGTCGACCGGCCGTACACCTCCGGAGGCCAAAGGCCAGCTGCAGCCGCAGGGTTGGACCGGACCGATCGACACGTCCTCTGGCGGAGCACCCGCCGAGAGTCCTCAAGGACAAAGTCCGCCCGGCATGCAGGCAGCTCCGGAGGGGTCATCCAAGACCGTGGTGAAGCCTGAATAGTCGTGCGCGCCATGGTTTGACCTCGCGCCATGACGCGCTCTACCCTCAGGGAAAGTTGAGGCACCGTCGCGCTTGGCGCGAAAAAGCCGGCTCGGCAGCGATGGACAAGCAATGAATTGGCGCCTGTACTTCTTCGCAGTCGCTGCCGCCCTGTCGTTGGGTGTCGAAGCTGCCTTGGCCCAGCTATCCGGCCATGGTGGGCCGGTTCGAGCGTTGGCGACTTCGTCCGACGGCAAGAGCGTGCTATCGGGCAGCTTCGACACCTCGGCGATCCGATGGTCGCTTGCTACAGAAGCCGCGGAACAGGTTCTTCGCTTTCACTCTGACGCGGTGAATGCGGTTATCTTCTTACAAGATGGCCGCATGGCAACCGCGGGAGCGGACGCGCGAATAGCCATCTGGACCGCGGGCCTTCAGCAACCGGATGAGGTATTCGAAGGTCATCGTGGGCCGATTGTGGGACTTGCTGTGTCGCCCGACGGCTCGACGCTCGCATCCGCATCCTGGGATTCCAGCGTACGGCTTTGGCCGCTCCATTCCGGTGCGAAGCGCGTGCTGGAAGGTCATTCGCAGAACGTCAATGGCGTTGCGTTCGCGCCGGATGGAAAATCGCTTGTCAGCGTTGGTTATGACCTTACGCTCAGGATCTGGCCGTTGCCGGACGGAGCGCCGGTGGTTATCACGGTTCCATCGCCTCTGAATGCGGTTGCTGTCGCCGCCGACGGCGAGATCGCAACGGGCGGTGCCGACGGAAGGGTGCGCTTTGTCACAGGCGGAGCCGAGCGGGCCGGCGAAGTCCAGACTGGTCCGACACCGATCGTCGCGCTGGCGGTATCTCCAGACGGTGCGTTGATAGCGGCCGCGAGTATTGGTGGCGCAGTATCGATTATCGATCGCAAGGCGCGAAGTTTGGTGCGAACTCTGGTTGGCCCGGGGCCGCCGGTCTGGTCCGTGGCGTTTTTGCCCGACAGCGCGACATTGCTGACGGGTGGCGCCGACGGCATGATCCGGCGCTGGAATGTGCTGACGGGACAGTCCATTGGATCCTCGCTGAGAGGTACGCCGGCCGATCCGCTGGCGGCCTATGCCGGTGATCACGGCGCCGAAATATTCAGGGCGTGCGTCGCCTGCCATACCCTTTCGGAGAAGGATAACGCGCGCGCGGGGCCGACGCTCGCAGGACTGTTCGGCCGCAGGATCGCATCGCTGACGGATTACCGCTTTTCGGACGCGCTCAAAGGTATGGACATCGTGTGGACGCCCGAGACGGTAGCAAAGCTCTTCGAAGTCGGCCCGAACGCCTACACGCCCGGCACCAAGATGCCGGAGCAGCGCATCGGCTCGCCCCAAGACCGCAAGGCGCTGACGGATTTCCTGGCGCGCGCCACTGCCAGATAGCCAGGACATGGACTCATAAACAGAGCCCATCCATGGCTAGTGAGTTCGTAGCGCCCAATTCGAGTCCTCGCTTCAGGGGCTTGCATCACGATTTGGGAGCAGTCTCAACATGCTCTGCCGCAGGGCGTTTGGTGCGGTGCACCCGAAAGCTGACTCGTTATGCTCGCCTCAACTTCTTCCGGTTTGGGCCCTGCCCGAATGTTTGTTTTTGCCCTAAGTTCCTCGCCCAGCAGCTAACCAAAAGGTGCATTATGTTTCGTTTCATCACAGCTCCATTTACGTGCATTATCGCCATGGCACTTGCTGGCGGTACTGCATTGATGCCCACGTCTGCCGAAGCTGTCCAAGGCTGACAAGTTTGTCGTGAAGGAGGCGATCATTGCATGCAAGGCGGAGGCGAAGGGCAAGAAGGTCAAGTAGCTCGCGCGCCGGAAATACGTAACCCTTGCGTCGCAGAGGCTCTCAAGGACCGTCCCAACATTGACGTCATTCAATTGCTCAAGAACCATCCCGTTTTGATAGATCTACCGGCGGAGCAATGGGACGCGATTTAGGCAAAAAAGCCGGCACGAGAGCCCCCTCGGTTGGCGCCCTCTATCATTCCAAAAATCAGAGTACGATGTCCGCGTTTGACCTCCAGCTCGGACCTTCCGGGCGTCCGGTTCGTGCTGCTATTGCAAACGCAGGTGATCCGCGCATCCCGACCGATCAAGTACAAGACCTAGTTCTTGCCATCCCGTTCGCGCAAATAGTCGTCCGTCGTGCGGGGCGGGGTGCGCTCGGAGACGCCAGCGAACGGATCGAATTGCTGTTCGCTCATGGTGATGACGCGGCAGTCGGCGCACATTCTCACCGTATCCAGCCGCTTGTTGCCTGTGGGAAACATCCAGTGCCGGCCCTCGAGCTTGGCTGCGATCCGGTCGATCGTGCTCTTGACACCAAACGGCTTGCTGCAGCGGACGCAGAGCGCGGGCTCTTCCTCTTTAATGATCCGGGTGCGCGCGATGGCAGCCGTGAAATCGATCTGCGGCGTCAGCGTGATCACATTTTCCAGACATGTGCTCTTGCACAAGCCGCACTGTACGCAAGCGTCTTCGACAAATTTGAGGGCGGGACGATCGGGATCGTCGCGTAGTGCCCCGGTCGGACACGCCGATACGCAGGATAGGCACAACGTGCATCCGTCCACTTTGACGCTGATCGCGCCGAGCGGGGCACCTTCGGGCAACGCGATCACGTCGGTCGGCGCCGGTGCGGCGCGGTGCAACTCGGTCAGCGCGAAACGAAGCAGATCGCGCCGCTTGCCGATCGTTCTGAAAGTCGCGGGGCGCTGAACGGTGGCGCCAGGCTCAATCCCGCGCAGCGTCTCGCCGAATGTATCCGGATCGTCGGTTTCGATTGTGGAAACACGGCGTCCCTCAAATCCCAAACCGGAAATAATGGCGTCCGCCATGGCGATGGTCTGCGAAAGCCCCGCCGTGTCGTGCAGTGGCTTTGCCCGCAACAGGAACCGCACATGGGCCGCGCCATAGGCGAATGCCGCCACGATCGTTTCGAGACCGATCTGCGTCACCTCATTGACAGCAAGCGGCAGCACGTTGGCCGGCAGTCCGTCGCCATGACGGGCGAGCGCATCGATGAGCGGCGCGCCGTGCTCGCCGTCATGCAGCAGCACAACCGGCTTGACGCCGCCAGCCTGGTCATAGGCCAGCAGCATTGCGCGAAGCTTGTGTACCAGGGTATCGGCAGGTGGTAACGCGTAGGAGGCCGCGCCGGTCGGGCAGGCCGCCGCGCACTGGCCGCACCCGGCACAGATTTCCGCACTGATCCTGACGTGATCGCCATCCGGCGTGATCGCGCCGGTCGGGCAAAGATCGAGGCAGCGGTGGCATCCGGTCAGCCCTGAACGCGAATGAGCGCAGAGCTCTGGGGTGAAATCGATATATTTCGGCTTGTCGAAGCTGCCAATGAGGTCGCGCGCCTTCAGCACCGCGCGGAGCATCGCTGCGGGATCCCGCGGATCGGCGCGCAGATAGCCGTCGCGCAGATCATGCGCGGGAAACAGGGGAGGCCCGCCTGAAAGGTCAAGCACGAGATCGCCGCGCGAAGTGGCGCCGTTGCGCGGCGTTTCGAAGATGAAAGCGTCCCGCGAGGAGGGGCGCGGGGCTGCGCAATCGTCGATCGTAAGCTCGAAGCTTCCGAAATGACCCTTAGCGCTGCGGATCGTTCCCTTGACGATCGGGAAGGACGTAGTGGCAGGCGGCGCGATCGGCGCCGGCCTCGTGATCATGACGCTGACGTCAAGGTGATCGGCGAGCAGCCGACCGGCTTCGATCGCAGTCTCGTCTCGGCCATAGATCAGGATGACGCCTTCGCTCGACATATTGACGAGCGGAAAATCAGGCGTGGGCTCGGCCGCGGCGGCAAGCAGGGCCGCCATCTTTGGTCCCGCCTGAACTCCTTCCGTGGACCAGCCGGCCGTCTCGCGCAGGTTGACGAAATCGATCGGCTGCGGACGCTCGCCTGCTTCATCCAAGAAAAGCGGAACTTCCTGCGTGCAGCCGACCGTGAGCGGTCCCTCCGCCCTCGCTGCATTGCGAAACTGATCGAGCTCGGCCCGGCACAGATGACTGAACGTGGCAATCTCGTTGTTGCGGCAGCCGCGCCGAACGGCTGCGGTATCGAGGTGCATGGTGTCTTCGCACGAGCACCACAGGATCGTCTTTGGGGGATGTGCCATGCCCTGCCTAACACTCCGACTAAAGAGGCCCGGAATGGCAGCGAGCGGACTCGCGCCGGCGGTCCAGCTCGTATAATTATTCCCAATAGGGGAGAAAAGATAGCTGGAGCGTCATCTGTCGCCGACCCCAAGCACTCACGCCTTCGCATCGGAACCCATCGATCTGCCTCCGCCGTTTACCTTGGTGAGGCTGCGCGAAAGTGGTGATGCCTTCGCCCATGCGATTGAGATCGCCGCAGGGAGCGGCGCCGGTACGCTGGTCTATGTCGGGCGGTTTGATCTCGCGGAAATTGCGGTTGTGCTCGAACCGAACGAACCATTGCGCACCGCGCGCCGCGCCTTTCACGCCGGGATGGTGGCGCTGACCGACGCCTTGCGCGCCTATGCGCCGCCGAACAAGCCGGTAACGATCGACTGGCCGGACGCGATCCGCGTCGACGGCGGTCTGGTCGGCGGCGGGCGGCTTGGCTGGCCGGCATCCGCGAAGGAGGACGAGCCGCCGCCGTGGCTGGTGTTTGGGGCTA
>JBGPSI010000282.1:0-5969 GCA_041490045.1 Bradyrhizobium sp. | reverse complement strand
GGCGCTGCCGTCGCAATGGGCGGTGGCACAGCCGGCCCCGAGCGCCCCCTTGCCGCTCTCGCCCGGCCCCGCGCAGCAGGCGGTGCAAGTCGGGCCGGCGACAACACAGGTCGCGCCGGCGACGACACAGGTCGCGCCGGACAGCCCGATGCAAATCTCGTGGGAGGTCCGCAACCGTTTCCGGCTGTTCCGCGAAGAACGCGATTTTCTGCTCCATACCGAGAGCGCGCGCGGCCACAGTGTTCTCGCCTCGGAGCAGGCGCTGGAACTGCAGAGCGACGGCCGCGGCTGGGCGCGGAACACGGTGAACCGTCTCTGTATCGATCTGCAGGGCCGGGTCAGCGAGCCCTGCACCCGCGACAACGTCAAGGAAAGCTACCTGACGCCGACCGATCATCCGATCACGGTCCGGCTGACCGGCGAGGTTCCGGTCGGCGCCACCTGCGCCTGGTCGTTCGACGACGGCGACGGCCCGCAAGCCTCGACCTTCGACTGCGCCGAACCCGTCAATCTGCGGGTGCGCTATGGCCGCACCACGGTTGCCACCGTGGATGTCTCCTCAGGACCCGAGGCGCCGCAGCGCCTCTCGACCGAGATCGCGGTGCGGGATCTCTTCATCGCCGGTCTCGGCGACAGCATCGCCTCCGGCGAGGGCAATCCGGACCGCGCGATCGCGCTCTCCGATGAGGGTTTCTGCTTCCGCTATTATCTCAGCAGCGCGAGCGCGCAGTATTACCGTCCGAGCCGCGCCGGCTTCAAGGGCGGACGGGCCTGCGAAGCGCCGGACACGCTGCAGAACTGGCAGCGCAACAGCGCGCTGTGGTTCAATTCCGCCTGCCACCGCTCGCTGTACAGCTATCAGACCCGCACCGCGCTGGCACTCGCGGTTCGATATCCGCACATCGCAGTGACGTATTTGCCGCTCGCCTGCACCGGCGCCACCATCCCCGACGGGCTGTTCGGCTCGCAACGCGCACGCGAATGCCTGCCGAAATCCGGTGGCAACTGCCAGGGCACGGTCAACGCGCAACTGGGCGAATTGCGCGCCGCGCTGGCGGCCGCGAAGAAGCGTCAGCCCGACCGCAAGCTCGATCTGGTCCTGCTGTCGATCGGCGCCAACGACATCAATTTTTCCGGACTGGTAGCCGACGTTATCGTGGACACGCCGACCGAGCGTGTGCTGTTCAGGCGCAGCGGCGTGATGGGATCGCTGGACGATTCGCGCGCCGCGCTGACGCGCGACCTGCCGCAGAGCTTCGCCAAGCTGCGCGAGGCCCTAAAGCCCCTGGTCGGCGGCGACCTGTCGCATGTGGTCTACGTATCCTATGCCAACCCCGCGCTGACGGACGGCGGCTCGCCCTGCCCCGGCGGGCGAGCCGGCTTCGATATCCATCCGTCGTTCAACGCCGAACCGCAGCGGCTGGCCGCCGTATCGAGCTATGTGCAGAGCGAATTCTTGCCGGAGTTGAAGGCGCTCGCGACATGCCAGTCGGGGGTGCTGTGCCGCGACCCGGCCGCCGACCGCATGACCTTCGTCGATTCCCATCAGGCGGCGTTCGCCGATCACGGCTTCTGCGCGCGCGCCGAGAGCGATCCGGAATTCGACCGGGAGTGCTTTTCGGCCAAGGGCGACAGTTTCAACCCGGACATCGTCACGGCGGCGAGTCAGCCGATGCTGTGCGGCCGCAGCGCCTCCGAATACCGCGCCTATCTGCCCCGCGCGCGCTGGATCCGCGACGCCAACGACAGTTACTTCGCGGCGATGACCTATCCGCAGGGGTTACCGTCTTCCAGTCAGCCCACCGATATCCACGACGCGACCTGGGGCGTTCTTTCGGCCGTGTACGGCGGCGCGGTCCACCCCTCGGCCGAAGGCCACGCCGCGATGGCGGACGCGGCGCTGCCCGCGGTGACGTCGGTGCTGCAACTCAACACGGTCGTGCCCGAAGTAACGGCCGAACCGGCGCCACCGGTCGCGCCGGACACGCGCTGAATGAAGTTCGGCGGGGGGCTAGCGGCGCGGATTACTTCTTTTTCGCGGCAACCGGCGGCTTGACCGGCGGCTTGTTGACGGCGGCCTGAGCCGCCGCCTGGGCCGGCAAATATTTGGCGATGATCGCAGGATCGACCTGGGCCATCGACGTATCCGGCAGCCGCTGCCAGGTCTCGTCCTTGCCGAACAGCGAAATGCCGAGATAGCCGCGCATCGTCAGCGTCTGGCCGTCCGGGCTGACGCTCATCTTGGCGTGATAGATCTTGCCGTCGCGCGGATCGAGAACGTTGCCGCCCTCATACTTCAGTCCCTCGCGCTTCATGTCCCTGATGAAGGAAATGCCGAGCATCGGCGCGTTCTTGCGATCGTCGGTGCATTTCGCGCAAATCGGGATCCGGTTCGGATCTTCGCCGGGCAGCGGAAAGGTCTTGGCGATCACGCCTTCGAAGATGCCGTCGTGATCGACCACGAGAAACCACGCCACCGGCTTGTCGTCCTCGACCTTCTGCCACAGCCCCGCGGCTGACGGCTCGGCGGCCCGCAACGCCGGCGCGGCGGCAAGCAACAGCGCAAGACCAGCAATCAACGCAAGCGCCAATCGAAGTCTGGGTATCGCAGTCCGCATCGTCACCACCTGATCAATCCATCAAACGATGGCCCCAGACTAAGGCCATTTCGCGGATGGTTCTAGTAGCGCCGCCGGACCCGGTGGCTGTGGAGGGCCAAACGCCGCCACAAAACTGACGCAACGATTAAATGTCCCCGCTCCGGAACAGCGCATCGCGATGGAACGGGCGCTTCGCCGAACGAGGCGGTCAGTTGACCCCGAGCTTCTTCTGCAGGCTCGAAGAGGACGTCGTGTACTGGAACACCAGCCGCTTGTCCGGATAGACATAACGGTGCGCCTTCTGGGCCATCAGCGATCCCTCGTGGAAACCGCACAGGATCAGCTTCAGCTTTCCGGGATAGGTGTTGATGTCGCCGATCGCGAAGATGCCGGGCACGCTGGTCTCGAATGCCGAGGTCTCGACCGGCACCAGATTGTTCTCGAGCGCGATGCCCCAGTTCGCGACCGGCCCGAGCTTCATGGTGAGTCCGAAGAACGGCAGCACGGTGTCGCAGGTGATATTCGACATGCTGTTGTCGTTGCCCTTGATGGTGGCGCCCTTGAGCATGCCGCCCTCGCCTTCGAGCGCGGTGACCTGACCGATCTTCAGATCCATCTTGCCCGCCGCCACCAGCGCGCGCATCTGTTCGACGCTGTGTGGCGCGGCGCGGAAATCGTCGCGCCGGTGCAATAGCGTCACGCGCTTGGCGATCGGGTGCAGATTGAGCGTCCAGTCCAGCGCGGAATCGCCGCCGCCGACGATCAGGAGGTCCTTGTCGCGGAACTGCTCCATCTTGCGCACGGAGTAGAACACCGATGAGCCTTCATAGGCCTCGATCCCCGGCACCGGCGGGCGCTTCGGCTGGAACGAGCCGCCGCCGGCGGAGATCACCACCACCTTGCACTCGAACACCTTGCCGGCATCGGTGGTGACGCGAAAGCCGGGGTCGCCGATCTTCTCGACCTTCTCCACCATCTCGTTGAGATGGAAGGTCGGGTTGAACGGCTTGATCTGCTCCATCAGCGCCTCGGTGAGGCCCTGCCCGGTGACGAACGGAATGCCGGGAATGTCGTAGATCGGTTTTTCCGGATAGAGCTCGGCGCACTGGCCGCCGATCTTGTCGAGAATGTCGACCAGATGCACCTTCATATCGAGCAGGCCCAGTTCGAAAACGGCGAACAGTCCGCACGGACCCGCGCCAATAATCAGCACATCGGTTTTGATTGCTTCGCTCATATCGCTTCTTTTCGGTTGGACCTTGCCGGCAGGGTTTTCGGCTGCGCCTGTCTAGCCAACGCGGAGCGGTGAGGAAAGCCATAAAATGGCGCCGGCGGCTACGGCAACCCCTTGCCGCCGCTCGACAACTGCGCTGTAAAAGCATGAGATTTCGGAGATCATCCCCCGTGAACGGACCCGCCCGTCTCGATTCAACCCTGCGCCTGGAAGATTTTCCCTACCGGCTGACCGACAATGTGCGGTTTGCCGATCTCGATCCCAATCAGCACGTCAACAACGCGGTCTATGCGAGCTATTTCGAAACCGGCCGGGTCACCCTGATGAAGGACCGCAGTTACGGGCTGATGCCGGAGGGCCTGGCCTGGATCATGGTGCGGCTGGACATCCATTTCCGCGCCGAGCTGCGCTGGCCCGGCGCGATCGAGATGGGGCTCGGCGTCGCAAAATTCGGCCGGACCTCGGTCTCCTTCGATCAGGTGGTGTTTTCGGAAGGCAAGTGCGTCGCCTCGGCGCAGGCGGTGACGGTGCTCATCGACGAGAAGACCCGCAAGCCGACGCCGCTGACGGAAGAGATCGTCAGGAATTTTCAGCCCTGGCTGCGCCGCGGCGTGGAAGTCGCGCCGCCGAAGTTCTAGCGCTTTTGGAACCAAAGCCCGCCCTACGATTCGGGTGGATCGGGTTCTCGTAACGGAAACGCTTCAAAACACGAGCGCTAGGCCTGCCGCTCCGGCGTGGAGACCACGAGACCATCGAGTTCGTCGCTCACCTTGATCTGGCACGACAGCCGGGAATTCGGCCGCACGTCGAAGCCGAAATCCAGCATGTCCTCTTCCATCGGCGAGGGAGGGCCGACCTTCTCACGCCAGGCCTCATCGACATAGACATGGCAGGTCGCGCAGGCGCAGGCGCCGCCGCATTCGGCTTCGATGCCGGGGATCGCGTTGCGGATCGCCGCTTCCATCACGGTCGCGCCGTTCTCGACGTCAATGGTGCGGGTTTCGCCGCTATGGTCGACAAAGTGAATCTTGGCCATGTTCGCTCGTATTGCCGGATAAGGGGTCCGGGCAGTCCTATAACGGGTCGATCCGCCCGGCGCCAGCGGTGGAAGCGAAAACCTGCGGTGCGTTTTGCCGCTTCGGGAGCGTTTTTCGAGCGAGGCACGCCCCCGGACTCGATCCGGGGCGGAAGCCGGCCAACGAGCAGAACACGTCGAACAAAAAGGTGGAGGCTCGGTTCTGATTCGATCAGGCCGAAGGGCTCCGAATGGCCGGGGAATCAGGACCGGCGCAGGATCTCGTCGACCGCCGAGCGCGCCTGCGCCACGGCGTCGCCGAGCTCGGCGAGCGCCTCCGACTGATCGCCGCCACTCTTGATCAGCGTTTCCAGATGGGCGGCGGCCTCGGCGACACCAAAGGCGCCGATCGCGCGGGCCGAACCCTTCAGCGTATGCGCCAGCGCTCCGGCGTCGGCGGGCAAGCGCGCGAGCGCCTCGGCCAGGCGCACCGCCTGCGCCGAGAACATCGCCAGCACCTCGCGCTCGAGGCCGGTATCGCCCAGCGTCATGCGCTGCAGGTGTTCGATATCGATCGGACCGTCATCGGGGGCGAGCGGCGGCGATGGCATCCAGGCAATCCGTTCCACATGAAGCGGCATGGCAATAACCCAATTCTCCCCGCCAGCCCGGTTCGGGGACGAAGTCTTGGGCAGCCAACCACGGGAATGGTTAACGGGGCGTTTCGCAGGTCTGCCGCAAGTTCGCCTTGTTTCCGGCAAACGATTGCCCCAATCCGCCCACCGAAAAGAAAAATTTGTGGAACCGTAAGACCTTACGGCGCTGTCCTGTTAACGATGATTAAGGATGATTAAGATTGTATTAATCGGGACCATTTCTTTCACGCCGCCTAGCCAATAGGATGTTCCCCCAGAGGCAGCGGACAAGCCGGCCCAAGGGGCTCGCGCTTCGGGACCAGCGCTGGAATATGACACCGGCTTGAAGCTTTCGCGTGGGGACAATCGCGCAAGACTTTTCCGGGTGCGCAAAAAAGTAGAACGAGGGCTCAGACTGAACATGGCGAACAATCCCAAGAAGGTCAAAGACCCTACCGAAGTCGCGCTTTCTGCCATTCAGGAAG
>JBGPSI010000281.1:0-5973 GCA_041490045.1 Bradyrhizobium sp. | reverse complement strand
TGGCTTTGGCGAAAAGGTCCATTCGGCACGCGGTTTGCACGCAACAGCGGGAGCCGTCGCGAAATTCTCTAGATGCAGGAATAGGATAGCCGTGTTTAACTCCAAGGCTACCCCGGCGTTCCCCGGGAACCAATGCCCGGCCCGCGGCTTTCTATATAGGTCCGGGGCGTCTCCTTTCCCGCAATCGAAACGGGACGTCGTTTCCATGTCAATGGCATCACCGTGAACAAAACAACTCAAACTGTCGAGAGCGCCGAGTCCGGCGGCGCTTTCCATATCGAGGAAATTTATCCGTTGATCGACGGCGGTCGCTTCCCTGTGAAGCGGATCGTCGGCGAGCGGGTAGAGGTCTGGGCCGACATCTATCGCGACGGGCATGACGTGATTGCGGCGGCGCTGATCTGGCGCCGCGAAGGCGATCGCGAGTGGCGCCGCGAGCCGATGACCCATGGCAGCAATGACCGCTGGGGCGGATCGTTCGTGCCCGACCAGCCCGGCCGCTATCTCTATGCGGTCGAGGCCTGGACCGACGAATTCGCGACCTGGCGGCACGGCTTCGAGCTCAAGCAGAAAGCCGGGGCCGACGTGACGCTCGACGCGCTCGAGGGTGCGGGCATGCTGACGAAGGCGCAGGCCGGCGGCCATGCCGCGGCCGCAATCATCCTGCGGCAATGCGAAGATTTCCTGCGGACCGGCGAGAGCGCCTCGCTTCTGACCGACGAGTTGAAAGACGCGATGGCCGTGAGCCAGTTCCGGCCGGATTTGACGCGATCGCCGCTGCTTCCCTTTGTCGCGGACCGGCCGCGCGCGCGCAATGGCGCCTGGTACGAGATGGTGCCGCGCAGCCAAGGCAAGATTCCGGGCCAGCACGGCACCTTCAAGGACTCCATCGCCCGCCTGCCCGACATCGCGGCGATGGGGTTCGACGTGGTGTATCTGACGCCGATCCACCCGATCGGCCATACCAACCGCAAGGGCCGCAACAATGCGGTGACCGCGGCCGAGGGCGATCCGGGCAGTCCCTACGCCATCGGGTCAGCCGAGGGCGGCCACGACGCGGTGCATCCGGAACTGGGAACGCTGCAGGATTTCCGCGATTTCGTCGCGGCCTGCAAGGAGCACGACATGGAGGTCGCACTCGACTTCGCCGTGCAATGTTCGCCCGATCATCCCTGGCTCAAGGAGCATCCGCAATGGTTCAAGCGGCGGCCTGACGGATCGATGCGCTACGCGGAAAACCCGCCCAAGAAATATGAGGATATCGTCAATCCCGATTTCTCGTCGCAGGATGCGGGCGCGCTGTGGGATGCGCTGCGCGACGTGGTGCTGTTCTGGATCGACCAGGGCGTAAAGATCTTCCGGGTCGACAATCCCCACACCAAACCATTCCGGTTCTGGGAATGGCTGATCCATGACGTCCAGCTTCGTCATCCCGACGCGATCTTCCTTGCCGAAGCCTTCACCCGGCCGAAGCTGATGAAGGGCCTCGCCAAACTGGGCTTCACGCAGTCCTACACCTATTTCACCTGGCGGACCCAGAAGTGGGAGCTGGAGCAATATCTCACCGAACTCACGGCCTATCCGGAGCGCGACTACTATCGCCCCAATTTCTTCGTCAATACGCCCGACATCCTGCCCTATCATCTGCAGAGCGGCGAGGAATGGATGTTCAAATCACGCGTGGCGCTGGCGGCAACCCTGTCCTCGACCTACGGCATCTATAACGGCTTCGAGCTGTTGGAACACGAGCCGATCCCCGGCCGCGAGGAATATCTCGATTCCGAGAAATACGAGATCAAGGTCCGCGACTGGGACGGTCCGGGCAATATCAAGCCCTATATCCGCGACCTCAACCGCGCCCGCCGCGAAAACACGGCGCTGCAGCAGACGAGCCTATTGCGCTTCATTCCAGTCGACGACGGCAATGTCATCGCCTTCGTCAAGGAATCGGTCAATCAGACCAACAGCGTCGTGACCGCGGTCGCGCTGTCGCGCGACGTGCATGAATTCTGGCTTCCGCTCGGCGATATCGAGGTCGGCATGGCTGGCGACCGGCGCCATGTCGCCGCGGTCGAGAACCTGATGACCGGCGAACGTTACCCCCTGGATTGGGGCGGGATACGTTTGCGGATCGATCCGGTGCGCGACCCCGCGTTGCTATTCCGCTGTCTGGCGTGAGGGGCGCCATGAACCTTTTGTCCTCCATCGACGCAACCGAGCTGCCAGTCACTTCGCTGGATGGCGACAGGCTTTGGTACAAGGACGCCATCATCTATCAGCTTCACGTCAAGGCTTTTGCCGACAGCAACAATGACGGCATCGGGGACTTTGCGGGGCTGACCGAGAAACTCGACTATCTGCAGGAGCTCGGCGTCACGGCGCTGTGGCTGCTGCCGTTCTATCCCTCCCCCGGCCGCGACGACGGCTACGACATCGCCGACTACGGGGCGATCAATCCCGATTTCGGCACGATGAAGGACTTCAAGCGTTTCATCGTCGAGGCCAAGCGGCGCGGCCTGCGGGTCATCACCGAACTCGTCATCAATCACACCTCCGACCAGCACGACTGGTTCAAGCGCGCCCGGCGCAGCGACCCCAAATCGAGCGCGCGCAACTGGTATGTCTGGAGCGATACCGACCAGAAATACCTGGGCACCCGGATCATCTTCACCGACACCGAGAAGTCGAACTGGACCTGGGACCCGGAAGCCGGCCAGTTCTACTGGCACCGCTTCTTCTCGCACCAGCCGGATCTCAATTTCGACAATCCGCGCGTCGTCAGCGCGATCACGAAGGTCATGAAGCGCTGGCTCGATACCGGCGTCGACGGCTTCCGGCTCGATGCGATCCCCTATCTGTGCGAGCGCGACGGCACCAACAACGAGAACCTCCCCGAAACCCACGCCATCATCAGGAAGCTGCGCAAGGAGCTCGATGCCTACGCCAAGGGCAAGGTGCTGCTGGCCGAAGCCAATCAATGGCCGGAGGACGTACAGGAATATTTCGGCAGGGGCGATGAATGCCACATGGCCTATCATTTCCCGCTGATGCCGCGGATCTACATGGCGATCGCGCAGGAAGACCGCTTTCCGATCACCGACATCCTGCGCCAGACCCCGGATATCCCGGCCAATTGCCAGTGGGCGCTGTTCCTGCGCAACCATGACGAACTGACGCTGGAAATGGTTACCGACGTCGAGCGCGACTATCTGTGGTCGACCTATGCCAACGATCCGCGCGCCCGCATCAATGTCGGCATCCGCCGCCGTCTCGCGCCGCTAATGGACAATGACCGGCGCAAGATCGAGCTGATGAATTCGCTGCTGCTGTCGTTTCCGGGCACGCCCATCATCTATTACGGCGACGAAATCGGCATGGGCGACAACATCTATCTCGGCGACCGCAACGGGGTGCGCACCCCGATGCAATGGACGCCGGACCGCAATGGCGGCTTCTCCCGCGCCGACCCGGCGCGGCTGTATGCGCCGACCATCATGGACCCGGTCTACGGCTACGAGGCGGTCAATGTCGAGGCGCAGTCGCGCAGCCTGTCGTCGCTGTTGAGCGCCACCAAGCGGCTGATCGCGGTGCGCAAGTCGACCCTGGCGTTCGGCCGCGGCACCATGACGTTCATCCGCCCGATCAACCGCTCGGTGCTGGCCTATGTCCGGCAGTACCAGGATGAAGTCATCCTCTGCGTCGCCAACCTGTCGCGGTCGGCGCAGGCCACCGAGCTCGATCTTTCCGCCTGGAAGGACCGGATTCCGCTGGAAATGCTCGGCCGCACGCATTTCCCGGCGATCGGTGAATTGCCGTACATGATTACGCTGGCACCTTACGGCTTCTATTGGTTCCAGCTCAAGGAGCGCGACAAGTCCGAGTATGTCGCGCCATCGGTGGTTCCGGAATTCGAAACGCTCGTGGTGCCGCTCGGCGCCACCTGGGTTTCGCTCGCCCGCACCCGCAGCGTCTTCGAACGAGATGTGTTGCCCGGATTTTTGGCGCGAACCCGCTGGTATCCGGAGCGATCGCCGAAGGCGATCCATCCCGTCCTGACCTCGGCGATCCCGTTCTGCGACATCGGCGACAACCGGCCCTGGGTCGCGTTCTTCGAAGCGACCCAGCGCGGCGTGACCCAGCGCTACGTATTGCCGATGCAGATCGAGTGGGTGCGTTTCGACCGCGAGCGCTATAATCCCCGGGCCTTCGCCGCCGTGCGTCAGGGCGCGCGGGAAGGAACGCTGCTGGATGTTGCAACCGACCATATCTTCATCGCGCTTTTGCTGCGGAACTTGCGCGAAAACCTGACCGTTGAAGAAAGCGGCCTGCGCCTTGAATTCCGGCCGACCAGCCGTTTATCCGACAAGCCGGTCAAGCCGCCCGAGCACGTCCGCGCCGTCGAAACCGAGCAATCCAACTCGACCGCGCTGGTCGACAACCAGTTTGTCATCAAGGTCTATCGCAAGCTCGAACCCGGCATCAATCCGGAAATCGAGATGGGCCGCTTCCTGACCGAGGTGGCGGGCTTCGCCAACACGCCGGCGCTGCTCGGCAGCGTCGAGCTGGACGAGGGTAACCAGAAAAGCGCGGTCGCGATCGTTCATGCCTTCGTCGAAAACCAGGGCGACGGCTGGACCGTGACCTCGGCCTATCTCGACCGCTTCGTCGACGAGCAGCGCCTGCTGGCGTCGAGCGGACATCCGGCCGATGGCGACGGGCAGGTCCCGTATCTGCGTTATATGTCGCAAACCGGAAGACGCGTCGCCGAAATGCATGTGGCGCTGTCCAGTACCGACGAATTTGCCGAATTCGCGCCCGAGCCGACGACGGCTCAGGATGTTCAGCACTGGACCGAAGATATGCTGGCGCGCGCCGAGCGCGTCTTCGAAGCGCTGAAGCAACGGCGCGATGCGATCAGGGATGCCGATCGGCCTCTGGTCGAACGACTGCTGGCGCAGCGCGAAGGTCTGCGCGACCGGCTGAACGCCCTGCTTCCATCCGATATCGACGGCCTCAAGATCCGTCACCATGGCGACTTCCATCTCGGACAGATCCTGATCGTCAAGGACGACATCTTCATCATCGATTTCGAGGGCGAGCCGCGCCGACCGCACGACGAACGGCGGCGCAAGGCGCCCGCCGCGCGCGACGTCGCCGGCCTGATCCGTTCGATCGACTATTCGGCCACCGCCGCGTTGGAGCGCGCGCTGAAGGTCGCGCCCGACGAGCAGGGCAGGCTCGGCGCGGCGCTCGGGGAATGGCGCGATCGCGCCACGGCGGCGTTCGTCGCCGGCTATCGCGAGATCATGGCCGATCCGCGGCTGTGGCCGGTCGATCCGCACGCCGACGAACGGCTGTTGAGCTTCTTCCTGCTCGAAAAAGCCTTCTACGAAATCGAATACGAACTGGCCTACCGGCCGGACTGGCTGCGCGTGCCGCTGACCGGTGCGATCCGAATTCTGTCCGCGAATACCAACGAGGCTTCATGACCAAACTGTCCGCGGAGGCCTATGCGATTGTGGAAGGCCGCCACTCCGACCCCTTTCACTATCTCGGCCTGCATACCGAGGGCGGCCGCACCGTGGTACGCGCGTTCCTGCCCGAAGCGTCGAACGTCGAGGCGATCGGCGAACACGGCGAAGCGGCGCAGCTTTCGCGGATTCACGATGCCGGCCTGTTCGCGGGCGCGCTGCCGAACGGCTCCAAGCGCTACCAGCTCCGCGCCCGCTTCGGCGACACCGTGGTCGAGCTCGACGACCCCTACCGCTTCCCCCCTATCCTCACCGATTTCGACCTCTATCTGCTCGGCGAAGGCACCCATCAGCGGCTTTACGACAAGCTCGGTGTCCATCCGATGACGCTCGACGGCGTCAACGGGGTCGCCTTCGTGGTGCTGGCGCCAAATGCGCGGCGGGTCAGCGTGGTCGGCGATTTCAACTACTGGAATCCGCGGCGGCACCCGATGCGCGTGCG
>JBGPSI010000280.1:0-5987 GCA_041490045.1 Bradyrhizobium sp. | reverse complement strand
CGTCGCTCCCGAGAAGCTTGCTTCCCAGGAACTTGATGCCAGCATCGGGGCATCGGGACCACACGGCTTTGCCGTCCGCATGCACGCGCCCTCGTCAAAGCGCCGCCTGCGTCCACCGCATCCCGCCGCCGACGTTCGTGACGATCACGAAACGCCCCTCTGTGTGGGACGGGACGGCGGCGGACATGAAGGTGATTTGCACTAACATTGAAGCGAAATATTTTTGCGCGAGGGGCTGGACAGGCTTTGGGTGATTTGCCCGTCGGGTTGTTTCGGGGTCTGAAGAGCCCGGCGAAAAGCTCGCGCTGTGCGGGCGAACGGCAGCTCTTGGCCCGCGCAAAGCGGACATTCGGTGAGACGCCAAGGTCGGCTAAGTGCATCATGGATCGCGAGTCGTCTCAACGAGAGTTTGGCAACGGAATCTCCGAGATCGGACATTGAGCAATGCAGTCGGCATTGGCCGAAAGGTGCCGATGGGCGACGTCGCAGATTTGGCCTGATATGAAGGAGGCCGCCAACTGAGGGGCCTTACTTCCGAATTACGCGGCCTTGTTCACGTGTGAGCGCATTGTATCGATCGATCTGGCCGGCGAGTCTCGACCAGCTCGAGGAGATATTTCTCAGAACCTGGGCTTCAGCTTTATTCTGGGCTAATTTCACCAAGCGAAGACATTCTGCCGACTGATCCCGGCAGTGTTGTGCGCTATCCATGGACTAGTTCCTTTGAGGTCGTCTCGCGAGCGTTAACCCCTGGGATGCCCCTACATTCCCCAGACTATGCAATTTTACGTAGAAACGCCCGATGGCAAATTCGCGCACCCCCTTTGGCACACAGGAACAGATCAGGGATGTCGATCATTTCGGGAACGTGACGGGTCATCGTCACATCAGACCGTTCCGATCAAATGTCCGGTGCGGGTCAAAAAACGGACTTCGTGGGAATGTCCGCTTCTGGCGCGCAAAGCGGTGGTCCGTGCCGTCCCCTCACGCCTTCTTCAAGAACTCCGTCCGCAGCACCAGGCCCTTGACCTTGTCGGTGCGGCCCTCGATCTCGTCCTCGTTGTCGGTGAGGTGGATGTTCCTGATCACGGTGCCGCGCTTGAGCACGGTGGACGAGCCTTTCAGCTTGAGGTCTTTTATCAATGTGACGCTGTCGCCCTCGGCGAGAACTGCGCCGTTGGAATCCCTGACCTTGATGTCCATGTGGTGCTTTCGTTTGTGAAAAAAATCTGGACTGCGCCCTTCTTCCTTCTCCCCTTGTGGGAAAAGGTGGCCACAGGCGGCCTGGGGCCGCCGACTTCGATAGGACGCCGATGCTATGCATCGGCTATGCGAAGTCCGCGACTGATGAGGGGTCTGCATCCGCGGATAGAGACCCGAGGGGGAAACAAGATAGTGTCTCCATCTAGCCGAGTTCGATCTCGTCGGTCACCTCGTAGGTGAGGTTGGCACCGCCAAGGGTGAGTACCATTTTGGCCGGCAGCTTTTCGTGACCCTTGAGACGGCCGGCGGCGACCGCGTCGCGCACCGCCTTTTCGATCTCGCGCTGCGAGGTGATGCCGACTTTTTTCAGGAACTTGCGCAGGCTGGCGTTGAAGGCGTCTTCGTTCATGGCGGCCTCTCGCTGGTTAAGGGTGGACGGGATGGTTCATCATGTATTCGCCGAGATCGCGCTGACGGCGGTCGGTGCGCGCATCGGCGTTGGCGTGCTGGACGTCGCGGTCCTTGCGGCAGGCGATGTATTCGCTCGAGCCGGGCGCGACGTTGTTGGCGCGGCAGAACGCGTCGTCGTCGGTGCTGGTGTCGACCATGGTCGGCTGTCCCCGTTCGAGGCAGCCTGCCAGCAGGGGGGCGATGAGGAGGAGAGCGATGGTGGGTCGCGCGGAGTGAGGTCGCATGTTCGATCCGTGATCCAATTTCATCATTGCCGGACGCCTGTCCCGACTAGATCGGGGATGACCCGGCAATCCATCGAAAAGATGGCCTTGCTTGAGATGGATGCCCGGGTCAAGCCCGGGCATGACGGGTGAGCCGTCATTCCGGGATGGTGCTTCAGCACCAGACCCGGAATCTCGAGATTCCGGGCTCGATGCTTCGCATCGCCCCGGAATGACGATTACACCCTGCCCTTCAGGGCGTCGCCGATCTCGTCGAGCACCTTGGGGTCCTCGATGGTGGCGGGCATCGCCCACTGGTCGCCGTCGGCGATCTTCTTGATGGTGCCGCGCAGGATTTTTCCCGAGCGCGTCTTCGGCAGCCGGCCCACCGTGATCGCGAGCTTGAACGCCGCCACGGGGCCGAGCTTGTCGCGCACCAGCGCCACGATCTCCTTTTCGATCTCGATCGGACTTCGGGTGACGCCGGCCTTCAGCACCAGGAAGCCGCAGGGCACCTCGCCCTTGATGGCGTCCTTGATGCCGAGCACCGCGCATTCGGCGACATCCGGATGGGAGGCGAGAATCTCCTCCATGCCGCCGGTGGAAAGCCGGTGGCCGGCGACGTTGATGATGTCGTCGGTGCGGCCCATCACGAAGACGTAGCCGTCCTCGTCCTTGTAGCCGGCGTCGGAGGTTTTGTAATAGCCGGGGAATTCGCTGAAATAGGCTTCCCTGCAGCGCTCGTCCTGCTCCCACAACGTCGGCAGGCAGCCCGGCGGCAGCGGCAGCTTGATCACGATCGAGCCCATGGTTCCCGCAGGCACGGGCTTGCTGGCCTCATCGACCACGTCAACCTGATAGCCCGGCATCGGCACCGTCGGCGAGCCGTGCTTCACCGGCAGCTGGCCCAGGCCCACCGGATTGCCGGCGATGCACCAGCCGGTCTCGGTCTGCCACCAATGGTCGATCACCGGCACCTTCAACTGCTGCTCCGCCCATTCCACCGTCGGCGGGTCGGCGCGCTCGCCGGCGAGGAACAGCGTGCGGAATTTGGACAAATCGTACTTGCGGATGAACGTGCCGTCAGGGTCTTCCTTGCGGATGGCGCGGAACGCGGTCGGCGCGGTGAACAGCGCCACCGCCTTGTGGTCTGATATCACCCGCCAGAACGCGCCGGCGTCTGGCGTGCCGATCGGCTTGCCCTCATACATGATCGAGGTCGCGCCGTGGATCAGCGGTCCGTAGATGATGTAGCTGTGGCCGACCACCCAGCCGATATCGGAACCGCACCACCAGACTTCGCCGGGCTTGATGCCGTAGAGATTGAACATCGACCATTTCAGCGCGACCAGGTGCCCGCCATTGTCGCGCACCACGCCCTTGGGCTTTCCCGTCGTGCCTGAGGTGTAGAGGATATAGAGCGGGTCGGTCGCCAGCACCGGCACGCAGTCGGCGGATTTTTTCGCTGACATTGCCTTCGCGCGCAATTCGGCCCAGTCGTGATCGCGGCCCGCCGTGAGTTCGCAGGCCTGCTGCGGCCGCTGCAGGATGATGCAGGCCTGCGGCTTGACGCTGGAAAGCCTGATGGCCTCGTCGAGCAGCGGCTTGTATTGCACGATGCGGCCGGGCTCGAGCCCGCAGCTCGCCGAGAGGATCAGTTTCGGCTTCGCGTCCTCGATCCGGGTGGCGAGCTCCTTGGCCGCGAAGCCGCCGAACACCACTGAGTGCACCGCGCCGATCCGCGCGCAGGCCAGCATCGCGACCATGGCCTCCGGCACCATCGGCATATAGAGGATGACGCGGTCGCCCTTGACGACGCCGAAATCGGCCATGACGGCGGCAAGCGTTTTCACCTCGTGCAGCATCTCGGCATAGGTGAATTTGGTGACGCTGCGCGCCAGCGGCGAATCGTGGATCAGCGCCAGCTGGTTGCCGCGTCCGCTTGCGACATGGCGGTCGAGCGCGTTGTAGCAGGTGTTGACCACGCCGCCGGCGAACCAGCGGCCATACAGACCCATGGCGGGGTCGAAGACCTTTTTCGCTGGCGCGATCCAGTCGATCTCGCGGGCCGCCTCGCCCCAAAAGCCTTCCGGGTCGGCCAGCGAACGGGCGTGGACCTCGTGATACCGGCTGCTCTGGATGTTCATGGCGCCACTCCCGCTCAAACCTGTCTATTTTCTCGTTAAACCGTGGATGGCCGGAACAGGCCCGGCCATGATCAAGATCAATTTGGGCCGATTTCCTCGGCCATTGTCACCTGCCGCGGCATCAATTCAAGGCCCGATGGCGCCTAATACCGCTCGACCGCCAGGAGATGGTCCAGCCGCTCCCGCATGGCCTTCTGCAGGTCGTAGTCCGGCCGGCCGAACGCGGCATTGCGGCGGGCGATGAACTCGTCCTGCTCGCGCTGCAGGGCGCGGCCGGCGCGCGGGCTGTCGGAAGTCGCCCCGCGGACCACCTTGGCATTCACGGCGTTGATCTGGCGGTCGAGATTGGCAAGCTCGGGGGTGGCGCAGATCGCCTTTTCCACGGGGCGCCGGGCTTTGGCGCAATCAAAACTCGGCTTGTTGTAGACCGCCATCAGCGCGCCCAGCCGCTCCAGCTCTTGCGCCAGCGACCGGTAATTGCCCCTTGCGGCGGCATGATCCGGGTTCAGCTTGATCGCAGCGCCGAAATCGGCGAGCGCGCGGGGCCTGTCGCCCTTGCGGCGCCAGAGCTCGCCTCTGGCGTTGAAGATATCGGCGAGCGTGGGATCGAGCCGCAGCACGGTGTCGTAGTCGCCGATCGCGCGGTCGATCTGGTCCTTGCGATCGTAGGCGCCAGCGCGCGCGATCAGCGCCTTGATGCGGTCGGCCTTCACGGTCTTCTCGTTGCCGATCAGCGCACCGCAAACGGCGATGATCTCATCGGAATCATTGGCGGCTGCCGCGGCCAGGCAAGGCGCGGGGTCGACCTGCAGGTCGGTGGCGGATTCGGCGCCCGTTGCGAACGCCGCGTGCGGCAGCGCCGACCACAGCAGAAAAGCCGCGGCCGCAGTTCGGATCAGCGCTGCCGGAAAAAATCGCATTCCCCCGCCCCGGAGAATCGGGCCATACTGGAGAGGCATTCGTCAAGCGAAAGTAGCGCGGATGGATACGGCGGATAGCGAAAAATTTTTGAACCATATCGGGCCTTCGAAGACTCAACACCCATGACAACCATGATCGACGACCATCGCGTCCGTGTCGGCGTTGCGGCACCTGCGCGATACTTTTATTTCTACATGGCGCTGGCCTGCATGGCCGTCGCCTTCCTCGGCTTCGCGCCGACCTACTGGCTGCCGCTGGCGTCGGGATCGTTCTCCGCGACGCCCGTGGTGCACATCCACGGCCTCCTGTTTTTCACCTGGACGCTGTATTTTGCATTCCAGACCTGGCTCGCCGCGTCCGGGCGGACGGCCCGGCACCGGGCGATGGGCATGATCGGCGTGTCGCTGGCGACCGCGATGACCATCCTCGGCTTCCTGGTGGCGGTCCACTCGATGAAGCATTCGGCGGCGATGGGACAGCTCGATGAGGGGTTAGCCTTCGCGATCGTCCCGCTCAGCGGAATTCTGTTCTTCGCCGTGGTATTTGCACTCGCCATTGCCAACACGCGCCGGCCGGAAACGCACAAGCGGCTGATGCTGCTGGCCGGCATTTCGATCCTGGATGCGGCGGTCGCGCGGTGGTTTCTCACCTTCCTGGCGCCTCCCGGACCGCCCGGCCCGCCTCCCGTCCCCGTCACCATCGGCCCGGCGCTCCTCGCCTATCTCCTGCTCGCGGTCGCGATCGTCACCGACTGGCGCACGCGCGGACGGCCGCACCCCGTCTATGTCTACGGCGGCGCGGCGCTGGTGGCGGTGAAGCTCCTGAACTGGCCGATCAGCATGACGGCGGCCTGGCATTCCCTGGCCGGCGGAATATTGGCGCTGGCGCAGTAGTGAAGAGTCTATGAATGTGTCGTCCCGGCGAAGGCCAGGCGAAGGCCGGGACCCATAACCACCGCTGTTCGCGGTTACGCAAAAGCCGTCCACCAGCGTGCTCAAACCGAGCGGCCGCGGCGTATGGGTCCCGGCTCAAGGCCGGGACG
>JBGPSI010000279.1:0-6079 GCA_041490045.1 Bradyrhizobium sp. | reverse complement strand
GCATGTACGGCACCATCCGCATGCACCAGGAACGCGAATTCCCCGGCCGCGTTGCCGCCACCGAATTGCACAATCCGGACTTCGACGCCTATGCCCGCGCCTTCGGCGGTTTTGGCGCGGTGGTGAACAAGACCTCGGATTTTCCGGCGGCGTTTCGGGCGGCGCGGGAATCGGGGTTACCCTCGATCATTCATCTCAAGATCGATTTCGATGCGATCCTGCCGGCGGCCACCCTGTCGGGCATCCGCGAGCGGGCGCTGCAGCAGCCGTAATCTGTCACGCGGCGTGGGCAAATTCCCAGTACAGCTTGCGGGCGCGGCTGTAGAACGGCCCCGGCTGCAGCGAACGGTCGTCGATCCGGATGATCGGCGCGACTTTCGCGAAATTGCCGCTCGAGAAGATTTCGTTGGCGTTCTGGAAATCCGGATATCGCAGCGTCTTCTCGACCACGGTGACACCATCGCCGCGAAGGAGATCAATCACCCGCTGCCGCGTGATGCCGTTGAGGAAGGTGCCGTTCGGCGCCGGCGTAAAGACCACGCCGTCCTTCGCCATGAACACGTTGGCATTGCCGAATTCGGCGACATTGCCGAGCATGTCGAGCATCAGCGCGTTGTTGAAGCCGCGCGACTGCGCCTCCATCAGCGCGCGCGAATTGTTCGGATAGAGGCAGGCCGCCTTGCAGTCGACCGGCGCGGTTTCCATGGTCGGCCGGCGGAACGGCGACAGCGTGATGGCGCTTCCCGTGGGCTGCGGCATCGGCGCTACATAGATGCACAGGCACCAGTTGGTGGTCTCGGGATCGAACAGCACCCCGCCGCCGCTGCCGGTTTGCGGCCAGTACATCGGCCGGATGTAGAGTTCCGCATTGGCGTCGAAGCGGGCCATGCCCTCGCGGGCCAATCCCAGCCAGGTTTCGGTATCGACCACCGGCTTCAGCCCGAAATTGATGGCCGACTGATTGATCCGGGCGCAGTGCCGGTCGAGATCGGGCGCCACGCCTTCAAAGGCGCGCGCGCCGTCGAACACGGTCGAGCCGAGCCATGCCGCATGGGTGCGGGGACCGATGATCGGCACATTGCCGTCATGCCAGCCGCCTTCGAAGAAGGTCCAGGTCTGGGAGAAACTGACTGCTGCTATCGTCCGGGCCATGATCGCCATCCACGCCGCGAACCGGGCGGCCGCGTATCATGGCGCGGAATTCCCTAAGGATTTCCTTGCGGAATTTTTTCGCAATAGCGGTCGATTCACGATTGATAGACCACAATCGGACGCTACATTCCCTCGACCGGAGCCGATATGCCCCTCGATCCACTGGCCAAGCGTCTGCTCGTCATGATGGCGGCGGCCTCGCCGAACGACCGGTCGCGGCCCTCCGCGGACGAGCGCCGCCAGGCGCTGACAAAACTCATGCAGTTCGCGCGCGCCGACGTGGCGGCGGCAACCGCGATCGACGGCGTATTGCCGGGTCCGGCCGGCGATCTTGCTTACCGTCTTTATGCGCCCGAGAGCGACGCCGGCGAAACCTTGCCGGGCTTTGTGTTCTTCCATGGCGGCGGCATGGTCGCCGGCAGCATCGACACCCATGATCGCATCGCGGCGGCGCTGGCGCAGACCACCGGCTGCCGCCTCGTTTCCGTGGACTACCGGCTCGCGCCCGAGCACAAATTTCCGGCCGCGATCGAGGATGCGATCGCGGCGACCCGGTTTGTATCCGAGCAGGCTGCCTCGCTCGCCATCGATCCGGCAAAGCTCGTAGTCGGCGGCGATTCCGCCGGCGCGACGCTCGCCGCGGTGGTGTGCCAGGACGCCTTGCGCAATGCCGGGCCGGCGATAGCGGCGCAATGCCTGATCTGTCCGGTGCTCGATTTCGAGGACAGCTCGCCATCGCGCGAAGAATTCGCCGAAAATCATCTGCTCGACCGGCTGACGCTTCAGGCCGACCTCGCCGACTATCTGCACGGGGATGCCGACCTTGCCGATCCCCGAATTTCGCCGCTGCGCGCCGTGAAATTTGCCGGGCTTCCCGCGGCCATTATCCATACCGCCGAATTCGATCCGATGCGGGACGAAGGCAATGCCTATGCGGGAAAGCTGGTAGCGGCAGGTGTCGAGGTCGAGCATGTCTGCCACGACGGCATGATCCATAATTTCCACGCCATGGGCGCGATCCTTCCGCAAGGGCGGCTGGTGCTGCACCAGATCGGCGAACAGGTCCGCCGCGTGCTCGGCGGATAATTAGAATATTAATCAATTGGTTCACCTCTATTAGGGTTATTTCGTCAATGTTGGTGCGAATTATTGAAGGCTTGGGCATCCGCCTCTAACAAAGACGTTGCGAACAAAACGCATGTCGAAATGCGACGCGAACGTAGAGGTGGACGATGCGCAGCGAAACGATCGCAATTCACGCCGGCTACGAACCCGATCCAATGACCAAGGCCGTCGCGGTCCCGATCTACCAGACAGCGGCCTACGCCTTCGACAGCGCCGATCACGGCGCCGCTTTGTTCAACCTGGAGGCGGAAGGCTATCGCTACAGCCGGATCTCGAATCCGACCACTTCCGTACTTGAAAAGCGCATTACCGAACTCGAGGGCGGCGTCGGCGCGCTCGCGGTCGCCAGCGGTCAGGCGGCGCTCCATTTCGCCCTCGTCAACCTCGCCGACACCGGCGGAAACATCGTCTCGGTGCCGCAGCTCTTCGGCACCACGCACACGTTGCTCGGCCATATCCTGCCGCGTCAGGGCATCACCGCCCGTTTCGCCGAGAGCGATAAGGCCGACGCCGTCGAAAGACTGATCGACGAAAATACCAAGGCGGTTTTCTCCGAGACCATCGGCAACCCCGCCGGCAATGTCTGCGACATCGAAGCACTGGCAAAGGTCGCGCATCGCCATGGCGTGCCGCTGGTGGTGGACAATACCGTCGCCACGCCGATCCTGCTGAAACCGTTCGATTACGGCGCCGATATATCAATTCATTCGCTGACGAAATTCCTCGGCGGCCACGGCACCACGCTCGGCGGCGCGATCGTCGACAGCGGTCGCTTCCCCTGGACGGAGAACGCCAGCCGCTTCCCGACCTTCAACGAGCCCGACGAATCCTATCACGGCCTCGTCTACACCAGGCAATTCGGCACCAGCGCCTATATCCAGCGCGCGCGCAGCGTCTATCAGCGCACCATGGGCTCGGTGCTTTCGCCGTTCAATGCCTTCCTGCTGCTGCAGGGAATCGAGACCGTCGCGCTGCGGGTCGAACGGCATGTCGAGAACGCGCGCAAGGTTGCCGAATTCCTGCACAACGATCCGCGCGTCGACTGGGTCAATTACGCCGGCTTTCCCGACAGCCCCTATTACGCGCTGGTCCAGAAATATCTCAATGGCAATGCGTCGTCGCTGTTCACCTTCGGCATCAAGGGTGGCATGGAAGCCGGCAAGGCCTTCTATGACGCGCTCAGGCTGATCACACGGCTGGTCAATATCGGCGATGCGAAATCGCTCGCCTGCCATCCCGCCTCAACCACCCACCGCCAGATGTCTCCCGAACAGCAGCGCATGGCCGGCGTGTTGCCGGAGACCATCCGGCTCTCGATCGGCATCGAACATTCGGCCGACATCATCGAGGATATCGATCAGGCGCTCGCGGTCGCCTGCAGCCGCCATCAGCGGCTCGAGGCTGCGGAATAGATCGCTTAAGGGCCCGACATGACAGTCCTGTTGGAAAAACGGCGGCTGATCGTCAGTCCCGGCCTCGCGCCGACGCAGTTGCGGCGAGAGGACAAGTTCGGTCGTCCGCAACATGCCGATGTCGACCTCACGATCGGGCTCGTCAACAACATGCCGGATGGAGCGCTGCAGGCGACTGAGCGTCAGTTCATGCGGCTGCTAAGACAGGCCGCCGGCAACATCCGCATCGATTTCCACTGCTTCTCGTTGCCTTCGGTGACGCGGTCGCAGACCGCGCGATGGCGGGTTGAGGGGCATTACACGGATTTCGCCGATCTCGACCGGCTGCAGATCGATGGACTGATCGTCACCGGCGCGGAGCCGGTCACGGCAACGCTTCCCGAAGAGCCGTTCTGGCAAGACCTCGCCGACATGATCGAGTGGGCGAAAACCAATACGCGCTCGACGATCTGGTCGTGTCTCGCCGCCCACGCCGCGGTGCTGCATCTGGACGGCATCGAGCGGCAGCGGCTGGATACCAAATGTTCCGGGATCTACGACTGCGACAAGGTGACGGAGAACTGGCTGACGGAGGGTGCGCCGTCGCCGCTCAAAATTTCGCATTCACGCCTCAACAAGCTGCGCGCCAGCGACCTGGCTGCCCGGGGCTATCAGCTCTTGACCGCTTCGCCGGAAGCCGGCGTCGATATCTTTGCGAAAGAGCTCGGCAGCCAATTCGTCTTCTTCCAGGGGCATCCGGAATATGACGCTCTGTCCCTGGAGCGGGAATATTTGCGCGACATCTCGCGCTTTCTCGCCGGCCAGCGCGACAGCTATCCGGCCATCCCCGCGTATTATTTCGACGCCGAGACCGAACAGCGGCTTGCGAATTTCGAGCGGCGGGCGCGGCTCGAACGCAGGCCCGGATTGAGCGCCGAGCTGCCCGACCGCACCCTTCGGCAGGATATCGCGGCCGGAGCCGCGGCCTCCGCGATTTTCAGGAACTGGCTCGAATATCTTTCGGGCGGCGCGCGAACGTCGTTACCGCGCTGATTTCGCCGCAACCCCGTGCCCGGATTGGATGCAGCGCAGATCGGGTTCCACGTTATGCCTAACAACGAACGGAGCTTGCCTGCGGCGACCCGCGAATGGTTCATTGCGTCACGCCGTTCTTCGGGAAAGAGGAATCCTGCGTGGCATCACTCGTCCGACCCAGCGAAAGCACCATGATGCACCCGGCCTGGTCTGCAGTAAGAGCGCGCGTCAGCAACCGCCTGGCCCGGCATTTTCGCGGCTCCCCGTTTCAGCTGAACGGCACCGGCCCGATGGTCAGCTTCACCTTCGATGACGTTCCCAAGAGCGCGGCCATCGCCGGCGCCCCTATTCTCGAGGAGTACGGCGCGCGAGGAACGTTCTATATCGCCGGCGGGCTGGTCGACCGGTGGCAAGGCCACTGGACCGGGGTCAGCGCCGACGAGATCGTAGCCCTTCATCGCCGGGGCCACGAAGTCGCCTGCCACACGTTTTCGCATGCGAGGGCGACCGACCTCGACGCGGCGGCGATGATGGTGGAGATGGAGAAGAATCGCGGCTACTTCCTGGCGCTCGACCCCTCGATCAGGATTGAGAATTTCGCCTATCCCTACGGCTTCGCATCGGTGTCGCACAAGCGGCGGCTCGGCAAGGCCTTCCGCTCCGCCCGCGGCATTCTTCCCGGCGTCAACAGCGGCGCCATCGATTTGCAGTTCCTGCGCTCCACGCCCCTGATCGAAACCAATATCGACCGCGACGGAATAGATCGCGTGTTCGACGACGCCGTCGCAAAAGACGGCTGGCTGATCTTCTACAGCCATGACGTGAGAGCAGCACCAAGCCCCTACGGATGCTCGCCAACGATGCTGCGCCATGCCCTGAAGGCGGCGTCGAGCCGGAAAATCCCGATCCTGAACGTCGCGCAAGCGCTCAAGCGCGCGGGTGCGTAAGCGTTTTTCGATCGGCCAGGCCTGCTCGTCCGATCGCTCCACAATCTAGTGATCGACCACTACCAGAGCGGCCTTTCTGAAATCCGCCAGCCTTTCATCCTTGGCGACGGTTTTGGCTTCTTCCGTTTTCATGTTTGAAACAACGGAAAACAGAACGAACCCGCCCTTCTTTCGCGACACAATAAAATACTGCGAAATGCGCGGACCTTCGGAATCCTCGCAGGAGGAAAAGCCGCGGAACACCACATCGCTGTCCACCAGTTCGCTGGTGCGGCCGGAGGCAAATTTGCCTTTGCAATCCCTTGCGCCCGTCGCCACTACGGCGGAAGCGACATCGAGACCTTTGACACCTTCCCTCGGCGGAACGATCCTGACGAAGCCAACGGCCTCGTCGGAGCTCCATGCGGCGCCGGTCGCGGCAACGGCAAT
>JBGPSI010000278.1:0-6091 GCA_041490045.1 Bradyrhizobium sp. | reverse complement strand
TCATCCGCATCGCCGGAAAGGCCGCGGAGGGCGTGCTGATGGCGTCGGGACCGGTGATGGATCCCGAGGACCAGCCTGACAGCGCGCTGACCAAGAAACCGGGAATGGCGCTGGACAAGGCCTATGAGGCCAAATACGGCCCCAACAGCCGCAGCCAGTTCGCCGGCCATTCGTATGATGCGTTCCTGGTGCTCGAACGCGTCATCCCGGTGGCGCTGAAGACGGCAAAGCCCGGCACGCCGGAATTCCGCGAGGCGATCCGCAAGGCCCTGCTCACCGAGCGCGACATCGCCGCCAGCCAGGGCGTCTACAACTTCACCGAAAAGGACCGCTACGGCCTCGACGACCGCTCGCGCATCCTGTTGACGGTGAAGGACGGGAAATACGTGTTGGTGAAGTGAGCGGGGCGATTGACCGCTAAATGAATGCAGCCGGCCTCTTCCAAGGGGCCGGCTTTTTTCTTGCCCGCCTGGCGCATGCCTAGACAGGGCGCGGAACATCCCGCGCCGAAGTCGCGCTCGCAGCCCGATCTCCCGGGCGCGTATTCGCCAGACTCAGGTAACGATATCCACGCTGGCGATCTTGGCCTGTGCGGCCTCGACTTCCTCAGCGGCCTGGACGCGTTGCTGATCGGACTTGATCGTCGCGGTACTTGCGTTGGTTGTTTCGTCTGCGACGAGCCTGACTTCTGCCTGACTGACCACGATGTGGGCCGGATACGTTGGGCCTATGTTGCTCATGTCACCCCTCCTGGAGTTCCCTTAAATTTGCAGGCATTCGTTCATGTTTTCTTAAGAGGTTCGGTTAACGCGCGAACGAATCTCTCATCCCAAAGGGGGACGCGACGTTATTTTCGCGATTTTGGGTTTGGCTGGCCGTCGAAATGCAAGCAGCGACGCTAAATTGCGCTTTCGCCTTCGTGGGTAAAGCCGAGATAGCTCGCCGCCACGCGGGCGTTGCTGGCGATCTCCTTGGCCGATCCGTCCAGGATGAATTCGCCGAGCTCCATCACATAGGCGCGGTCGGCGATCTGCAATGCGGCCTGCGCGTTCTGCTCGACCAGCAGCACCGAGACGCCGCTTGCGCGCAATTCACTGACGGTGCGGAAGATGTCGGCGACGATGATCGGGGCGAGACCGAGGCTCGGTTCATCCAGCATCAGGAGTTTTGGCGCGCCCATCAGCGCGCGGCCCATCGCCAGCATCTGCTGCTCGCCGCCCGAGAGAGTACCGGCGAGTTGCCGGCGGCGTTCCTTCAGCCGCGGAAACAGCGTGTAGACCCGCTCGAACGACTGGGCCGCCACCGCTCTCGCGATCCGGAACGCGCCGAGCTGCAGATTGTCCTCGACGCTCATGGTGGCGAACAGCTCGCGGTGCTCCGGCACGAGGCTGAGGCCCGCCGCGACGCGGTCCTCGATCTCGAACTGCGCCATGTCCTCGCCGGCGAAGGCGACGCGGCCCTTCAGCGGCAGGATGCCCATGATGGCGTTCAACAGCGTGGTCTTGCCGGCGCCATTGGCGCCGATGATGGTGACGATCTCGTTGCCGCCGACCTCGAGCGACACCGAACGCACCGCTTCCACCTTGCCATATGCGATGTGCGCGTCAGCGACCGTCAGGAGCGCGCTCATGCGACGACTCCGAGATAGGCCTTGATCACGTCGGGATTGGTCTTGATCGCTTGCGGCGTGCCTTCGGCGATCTTGGTGCCGAAGTCGAGCACCACGATGCGGTCGGCGAGATCCATCACGAAGCCCATGTCGTGCTCGACCAGCAGCACCGACATGCCGCCGTCGCGCAAGGCCCGCAGCAGGGCCGCGAGCCGCTGCTTCTCCATGTGGCGGAGGCCCGCGGCCGGCTCGTCCAGCAGCAGCAGCATCGGGTCGACGCACAGCGCACGGGCGATCTCGACAATGCGCTGCTGGCCGAGCGAGAGCGAGCCCGCCAGCGCATCGATCTGGTCGGAAAGCCCGACGCGCTCGATCTGGCGGGCGGCTTCCGCCAGCAGTCTCGCCTCGTCGGCGCGGTCGAGCCGGAGCATGCTGGAAAGCGCCCCGGAATGTCCGCGCAGATGGGCGCCGATGGCGACGTTTTCCAGCACCGTCATGTCGGGCACCAGCTTGACGTGCTGGAAGGTGCGGGCAATGCCGAGTTTGGTCACCGCTTGCGGGGCTGCGTTGTCGATCTTCCGGCCGAGAACGGAAATCGTGCCGCCGGTCTTGGAGAGTACGCCGGTGATCAGGTTGAAGGTGGTGCTCTTGCCGGCGCCGTTCGGGCCGATCAGCGCGACGATCTCGCGGGCCCTGACGTCGAACGAGACGTTGTTGACGGCGATCACGCCGCCGAACTGCTTTCGCGCGTTCTCGATCTGCAGCAGCACCGACGGCGCGCCGGCTTCGCGCGGCCGCGCCGCCAAAGCGAGCGTCGTATCGGGCCGCTTGCGGGCCGGCTTGAGCGCCAGCCGCGCCATCAGCCAGGGCCAGACCCCGGTCGGCGCCAACTGCAGCAGCACGACCAGCAGAATGCCGAACACGATGGTTTCGAGCTGAACCTGGCCGCCGAAGATGTAGGGCAAATAGCTCTGCAGTATTTCCTTGAGGATCACGACGATGGCGGCGCCGAGCACGCCGCCCCAGACATAGCCGGCGCCGCCGACCACCGCGATGAAGAGATATTCGATGCCGACCTGGACGCCGAACGGGGTCGGATTGGCGGCGCGCTGGAAATGCGCATAGAGCCAGCCGGAGAGACCCGCCAGCACCGCGGCATAGATGAACACCAGAAGCTTGGCGCGCGGCGTCTGCACGCCAAAGGCTTCGGCGGCGATGTGGCCGCGCCGCAGCGCACGGATGGCGCGGCCGGTGCGCGAGTCCAGCAGGTTCATCGTCAGCAGCGCCGACAGCAGCACGGCGATCCAGATCGCAAAATAGATGCTGCCGGGATCGATCATCTTGAAAGAGCCGATCGACAGCGGCGGGATCGCCGAGATGCCGTCGTTACGCCCCAGGAATTCGAGCTTGCTGAACAGATAAAACAGGCCGAGCCCCCAGGCGATGGTGCCGAGCGGCAGATAGTGGCCCGACAGCCGCACCGTGACGAGGCCGAGCAGCACCGCAGCACCCCCGCTTACCAGAAGCGACAGCGGCAGCGTCAGCCAGGGCGACAGGCCGTAGGCAGTCGTCAGCACCGCCGTGGTGTAGGCGCCGAAGCCGCAGAACGCCGCCTGGCCGAACGAGGTGAGCCCGCCGACGCCGGTGAGCAGCACGAGCCCCATCGCCACCAGCGCGGACAGGCCGATATTGTCCAGCAGCACGATCCAGAACGGCGGCATGCCAGGGATGAACGGGATCGCCGCCATGACAAGCGCGAAGAGGAGAATGGGCAGCCGCTCTCGCATCGCGATCAATCCTTCTCTTCCTCGACCGCGGGCGCCGCCAGCGACCGCAGCACGAGAACCGGAAGGATCAGCGTGAAGACGATGACCTCCTTGAAATTGCTGGCGTAGAACGAGGAGAAGGCCTCCACCGTGCCGACCAGCAGCGCCGCCACCGCGGTCAGGGGATAGCTGACGAGGCCGCCGATGATCGCGGCGATGAAGCCTTTCAGGCCGATCAGGAATCCGGTGTCGTAATACAGCGTCGTGATAGGCACGATCAGGATTCCCGAAATCGCACCGATCACCGAAGCCAGCAGGAAAGCGATCTGTCCCGATAGCGTGGTGCGGATGCCGACCAGCCGCGCGCCGAGGCGATTGACGGCGGTGGCGCGCAACGCCTTGCCGTAGAGCGTCAGGCCGAAGAACAGCCAGAGACCGATGATAAAGGCGACCGTGATGGCGTAGACGGCGAGGCTCTGGCCGGTGAAGCGCAGCGGCCCCAGCGTGAAGGCCGCGTCCGCGATCGTCGGGCCGCGCTGGCCTTCGGCGCCGAAGAACACCAGCCCAAAACCCTGCAGCGCCAGATGGCAGCCGACCGAGGCGATCAACAGCACCAGCACCGAGGTGTGCGCCAAAGGCTGGAACACGATGCGATAGAGGAACAGTCCGATCGACGCGACGATCAGAAGCGACAGCGCGATAGAGACTGCAATCGGCGGATGGCGACCGGCGAACCAGGCGGTGAGGGCGAGGATCAGCGAGGGCAGCACGATATTGACCGCGAAGGCGCGGCCGACCTGTTTCAGATGCAGCGATTTGCGGTGCATGAACAGATCGAGGCCGAACGCCACGATTCCCATCGCCACCGCGAGCCGCGCGGTGCCGGGCATCTGGCCCGAGGACAGCGAGGCATAGGTCAGCGCGCCATAGGTGACGAATTCGCCCTGCGGAATCAGGATCACGCGGGTGACGGCGAACACCAGCACCAGCGCCAGCCCGAGCAACGCATAGATCGCGCCGTTGGTAATGCCGTCCTGCACCAGGAACAGCATGATCGTCGTGTTCAAGACCGGACGCTCCCCCTCATACCCCGGACCGGTCCCAAGGCTTTGGCAAGCCGCCCGACCGTCCGATAACAGCAGTTGAAAAATGCTGGCGGTATTTGATATGGTGCATAACAATTATCAAATATAATCTCAAGGCCCCGGCCGTTCCGGCCGCGGGGGTCATTTGCAGCCTACCAAGGCTCTAGCCCAGTTTGCGAGCATCGAGCGATGACAGTTTCCAAGACCGCCGCCGTCGATGCCGCCAAAACCTCCCGTTCCGCCCGCAAGGAGCCTGCCGAGGCGACCGCGGAAGCCGCCGCCCTGCAGATGGGCGAATTGTCCGAACTACTGGGCTATTCGCTCAAGCGCGCGCAACTGAAGGTGTTCGACGATTTCTTGCGCTGCGTCGCGCCGCTGCAGCTGACGCCGGCGCAGTTCTCGGTGTTGCTGCTGCTCGACAAAAACCCCGGCCGCAACCAGACCGAGATCGCCAACACGCTCGGCATCCTCCGGCCGAACTTCGTGGCGATGCTCGACGGGCTGGAAAGCCGCGACCTCTGCGCGCGGATCCGCTCGACCAACGATCGCCGCTCCCACATCCTGGTGCTGACCGACAAGGGCCGCGCGGTGCTGGCGCGCGCGAAAAAGCTCGTCGCTTCCAAGCACGAAGCCCGTCTCAACGAACTGCTCGGCCCCGCCAACCGCGCCGCGCTGCTGGACATGCTGGCGACGATCGCGCGGGAGTTTTAGAGGCGCCCCGTCATCCCTGCATAACGGCTTCGCCGTTATTGGTGGAGGTGCGAGCCTCTTCAGCGAGCCTCGAAGGATGACTAAGGGGGTGCATGCTGCCATCCTTCGAGACGCGCGCGAAGCGCGCTCCTCCGGATGACGGCTGTGGGCGTGGATAGCGCTCACGCTCAGTCCACCAAAATCACCCTGACATCGTTGACGTTGGTCAGCGTCGGGCCCGTCAGCAGCAGATCCCCGGTGGCGGCGAAAAAGGCGGTGGCGTCATTGTCGTCGAGATAGGCCTTGGCGTCGAGGCCGAGCGATTTCATCTTCGCAAACGTGCTTTCGTCGATCAGCGCGCCGGCGGGATCGGCCGCGCTGCCGGCACCGCCGTCGGCGCCGTCGGTATCGGCCGCCAGCGCCGAAATGCCTGAGGTGTCCCTGAGCAGATCGGCCAGCGCCAGCGCGTATTCCTGGTTGGGGCCGCCGCGCCCGTTGCCACGCACGGTCACCGTGAGTTCGCCGCCCGACAGGATCGCGATCCGCTTGCGGCGTGCGCGCGCATCCAGCGCAAGCCGGGCGTGATCGGCGGCGACGCTGCGCGCCTCGCCCTCGAGGTCGGCGCCGAGATCGACGATCTCGTAACCGGCCTCCTTCGCCAATTTGATCGCCGCCTCGAGCGAGGCCTTCGGCCGCGCGATCAGCTCAAACCGGGCGCGCGCAAAGGCGCCATCGCCGGGCTTGCAGCTTTCATTCGCGGGGTCGTCGAGCGCGCGGCGGACGGCGTCGTCGACCTGAAGGCCATAGCGTGCGACCAGCGCGCGGGCATCCGCCAGCGTGGTCGGATCCGGCACCGTCGGCCCCGAGGCGATCGCCGAAGGATCGTCGTGGGGCACGTCGGAGATCGCCAGCGTCACGATTTCGGCCAGCTTCCCGGCGCG
>JBGPSI010000277.1:0-6138 GCA_041490045.1 Bradyrhizobium sp. | reverse complement strand
TTTTCCTTAATGGAAAATCTATATCCTCTTTTATATCCCCCTCTTTAGCCAGCTCCACGTCCCTCGATTTTTCACCTATAAGTTCGTATTCCTTGGGTATGCTCTCCACTACAATTTCGACCTTTTGGACGCCGCCTTTAAGTTTCTTTAAAAAATACCTCCCCATGCTGTCGGTAAGCGTTGAATTCGTCTCAACCTTAAGCTCCGCGTCCGCTATGCCTTCTTCGCCGGCATCGAATTTGCCGTCAGAGGCAACTGGAGTGCCAAGGCCGAATACGACTACATCTCTCTGTCGCGCCGGATGGTCGATCTGAGCACGTTCGGAATGCCCGGCGTCAATGTCGATCCCAACATCCATCTCGTCAAACTCGGTCTGAATTACCGCTTCGGCGATACTCCGCCCTGGGTCGCACAGGATGCCCAAAAGACCGCACTTCCAGAATCGACTGACTGGAACGTGCACGCGCAAACCACCTTCATTGCATCGGCCTATCCCGCCTTCCGCTCGCCCTATGCGGGCCCGGACAGCCTGCCCGGCGGCGGACAGGCCCGCGAAACCTGGACCACGACGGCGTTCCTGGGGTTGCGGCTCTGGCAGGGCGGCGAATTCTATTTCGACCCCGAGCTTGCACAGGGTTTCGGCCTGAACGGAACGCTGGGCATTGCCGGTTTTCCCAATGGCGAGGCGCAGAAGGCCGGTGCCGCGATCCCGAAATTCCGGCCGCAGCGCTACTACATCAAGCAGACCTTCGGGCTCGGCGGCGAACAGGAAGACGTCGCGGACGCCGCCAACCAGTTGCCGGGCAAGCGCGACATCGACCGCGTCACGCTGATCGTCGGCCGCTTCGCGGTCGGCGATTTCTTCGACGGCAATGCCTACGCCAAGGATCCGCGCGCCGACTTCATGAACTGGGCGATGTGGTCGTCGGCGGCCTACGACTTCCCCGCCGACCTGCCCGGCTACACCCGCGGCGGCGTGGTCGAACTCAACCGCAAGGACTGGGCGCTGCGCGCCGGCGTGTTCGAGGTGCCGACGGCGCCCAACAGCGACATTCTCACCTTCAAGACCGGCGGTACCGTGGTCGAATTCGAGGAACGTCATTCGATCCTCGATCAGCCCGGCAAATTGCGGCTCGGCGCCTTCGCCAACAGCGGCAGTACCGGCAATTACCGGCAGGCGCTGGCGATCGAAGGCGCGGACCCCACGCTGGACATCAACGCCGTCATGGCCAGCATCCGCCACGACAATCTCAAATATGGATTCTACGCCAACCTCGAACAGCAGGTCGCCAAAGACATCGGCCTGTTCGCCCGCGCGAACTGGAACGACGGCCAGAACGAAATCCTGTCGTTCACGGATATCGACCGCAGCCTGTCGGCCGGCGTCTCGATCAAGGGCAGCTATTGGGGACAGCCGGCCGACACGGTCGGCCTCGGCGGCGCCGTCAACGGCCTGTCAGCGGCCCATCGCGACTTCCTCGCGGCCGGCGGCCTCGGCCTTCTGATCGGCGACGGCCGGCTCAACTACCGCACCGAGCAGATTCTCGAAACTTATTACGCCTTCGCGATCGACAAGAATTTTACCTTCACCGCCGACTATCAACTCATCACAAATCCCGCCTATAACGCCGACCGCGGGCCGGTCTCGATCTTCTCAGGACGCCTGCACGGCGAGTTCTAGAGCGTTTTGAGCGACAAGGCGGCTCCATGGCCCTGCAAGACATCCGCACGCCGAGCCTGGGGCAGGCGCTGCGGCCCAATATCTGGGACCTGGTGGCGCTGGTCCTGGTGATCGGCGCGATGGTGCTGATCGTCTATGGCGGCGAGCAGACCGCGCTGCCGCTGTCGGCGCTCGACACAGCCCCGGTCTCGCTCGATCCGGCCAACCTGCCGCTCTATGCGCTGCGGACCACGCTACGGATGCTGCTGGCGATCGTCTGCTCGATCGTCTTCACCTTCGTCTATGCGGCGCTGGCCGCCAAGAGCCGGCGCGCCGAGATGGTGCTGATCCCGCTCCTTGACATCCTGCAGTCGGTGCCGATCCTCGGCTTTTTGACCTTCACCGTCGTGTTCTTTCTGAATTTGTTTCCTGGACGTGTATTCGGCGCCGAACTCGCCTGCGTGTTCGCGATCTTCACCAGCCAGGCCTGGAACATGACCTTCAGCATGTACCAGTCGATGCGCAACGTGCCGAAGGATCTGGAGGAAGCCACGCAGAGCTTTCACCTCTCCGGATGGCAGCGTTTCTGGCGGCTGGATGTGCCGTTCGCGATGCCCGGCCTGATCTGGAACACCATGATGTCGATGTCGGGCGGCTGGTTCTTCGTGGTGGCCTCGGAAGCGATCACGGTCGGCAACACCACCGTCACCCTGCCCGGCATCGGCTCCTATGTCGCGCTCGGCATCCAGAAGCAGAACCTGCCCGCGATCGGCTACGCCATCCTGACCATGCTCTTGGTGATCATCGCCTATGACCAGTTGCTGTTCCGCCCGGTGGTGGCATGGGCCGATAAATTCCGCTTCGAGCAGACCGCATCCGTCGCAGTACCCACATCCTGGATGCTCGATCTGTTCCGCCGCACCCGCGCGCTGCGCGCGCTGACCTATCCGTTTGCGGCGCTGAACAAGGCGGTCTCCAATTTGCACATCTCGCTGCCCGATTTCCTGAAGGCGCCGGCGCGAGTAGGCCCGCCATCGCGTTTGGTCGACGCGGCCTGGATTGCGCTGATTGCCGCAAGCACGAGCTATGCGGCCTGGCGGGCCTATCAATATCTATCGGCGAGTCTGAGCCCGGCCGACATCGCCAGTGCCGTCGGATACGGCTTTATCACGTTGTTGCGTGTCGTCGTGCTGATTGCGCTGGCCACCCTGATATGGGTGCCGGTCGGGGTCTGGATCGGGCTGCGGCCCAAACTCGCCGAACGGATCCAGCCGCTGGCGCAGTTCCTGGCGGCGTTTCCTGCCAATCTCGCCTTCCCGGTATTCGTGGTGATCATCGTGCGTTTCGGCCTGAGCCCGAATATCTGGCTCAGCCCGCTAATGATCCTGGGCACGCAATGGTACATCCTGTTCAACGTGATCGCGGGCGCGAGCGCCTTTCCGAGCGACCTGCGCGAAGCCGCCGGCTCTTTCCACCTCAAGGGCTGGCGCTGGTGGGTCAAGGTCATCCTGCCCGGCATTTTTCCGTATTACATCACCGGCGCCATCACCGCCTCGGGCGGATCGTGGAATGCCTCGATCGTCGCCGAAGTGGCGAGCTGGGGCGATACCCATCTGACGGCCAGCGGCCTCGGCGCCTATATAGCAACCGCGACCGAAGCCGGTGACTTCCCCCGGGTGGTCCTCGGCATCGCCGTCATGTGCATCCTCGTGACACTGTTCAACCGGCTCCTGTGGAGGCCGCTTTATGCCTTCGCCGAGCGCCGTCTTCGTCTCGGCTGAGGGGTAGGAAAAAGCCATGCTCGACCAAACCAAACCGGCCAGCCTGATCGACATCCACGGCGTCTGCCGCTCGTTCCCGAAAGGCAGCGGCGAGGAATTGCTTGTGCTCGAGAAAGTCGACCTGACGATCAAGTCCGGCGAGATCGTCGGCCTGCTCGGGCGTTCCGGCTCCGGCAAGTCGACGCTGTTGCGCATCATCGCCGGACTGATCACGCCGTCCTCGGGCGCCGCGAAATGCCGCGGCGAAGCCATCGTCGGGCCGCCCAACGGCGTCGCCATGGTGTTTCAGTCGTTCGCGCTGTTTCCCTGGCTGACGGTGCTGCAGAACGTCGAACTGGGCCTGGAAGCGCTCGGCATCGACAGCGCGGAGCGCCGCACCCGCGCGCTGGCAGCGATCGACCTGATCGGCCTCGACGGATTCGAATCCGCCTACCCGAAGGAATTGTCCGGCGGCATGCGCCAGCGCGTCGGCTTTGCCCGCGCGCTCGTCGTGCATCCCGACCTGTTGCTGATGGACGAGCCGTTCTCGGCGCTCGACGTCCTGACCGCGGAGACGCTGCGCACCGATCTGGTCGATCTCTGGATCGAGGGCCGGCTGCCGATCAAATCGGTGCTGATGGTGACGCACAACATCGAGGAAGCGGTCCTGATGTGCGACCGCATCCTGGTGTTTTCCTCCAATCCCGGCCGCGTCGCCGCCGAGATCAAGGTCGAGCTACCGCACCCGCGCAACCGGCTCGATCCGGTATTCCGCCAGCTGGTCGACAGCATCTATGCGCGCATGACACAGCGCGCGGAGCCGAAACTGCCGTCAATGGAAGGCATTCCGGGCGCGGGTGTCGGCATGGTGCTGAACCACGTCTCCTCCAACGTGCTGTCCGGCCTGATCGAGACGCTGGCGGGGCCGCCCTATGACGGCCATGCCGACTTGCCGGTGCTGGCGGGCCACCTGCAGCTCGAGGCCGACGAGATCTTCCATCTCGGCGAAGCGTTGCAACTCTTGCGGTTCGCGCAATTGAGCGAAGGCGACCTGATGCTGACGGAAGCTGGAAAACGCTTCGCGCATCTGGAAACCGACGCGCGCAAGAAGTTGTTCGCCGAACATCTGGTCAACTACGTGCCTGTCATGGGCCTGATCCGCCGGGTGCTCGACGAGCGCCCCTCGCACGCCGCCCCCGCCGCGCGCTTCCGCAACGAGCTCGAAGACTACATGTCGGAGGATTACGCCGACGAGACACTCAAGACCATCGTGTCATGGGGCCGCTACGCCGAGCTGTTCGCTTACGACGAGCAGACGGAATCGTTCAGTCTCGAAAATCCGCACTGAACCGATCCGCCCGTCATTCCGGGGCGACGCGAAGCGTCGAACCCGGAATCTCGCGCAATAATTTCTAGATTCCGGGTTCGCGCTAATGCGCGCCCCGGAATGACGAATATTGTCCGCCTCACCCCGCCGGCTGGAACGATTCCGCGCGCGCCATGGCCCAGGCTTCGCGGTAGCGGGGATCGCTGGTGCCGTCGATCAGCTCGCCCGGACGCAGCGACGGATAGAGTTTTGCGAACGACTGCACCTCGGTGGTCGCGGTCCGCTGGGAGAAATGGATCGGCCGCAATTGCTGCGGGTGTTCGAGCCCGGCGGCGGCGAGCAGCTCGGCCAGCGCATGCAGCGTGGCGTGGTGATAGTTGTAAACCCGCTCGATCTTGTGCGGCACCACCAGCGCGCGGTTGCGAATCGGGTCCTGCGTGGTCACGCCGGTCGGGCAGCGATCGGTATGGCAGGACAGCGACTGGATGCAGCCCAGCGAAAACATGAAGCCGCGTGCCGAATTGCACCAGTCGGCGCCGATCGCCATCGCGCGCGCCATGTCGAACGCGGTCGCGATCTTGCCGGCGGCGCCGATCTTGATGCGGTCTCGCGCATTGATGCCGACCAGCGCATTGTGGACGAAATTGACGCCCTCCCGCATCGGCATGCCCAAATGGTCCATGAATTCCAGCGGCGCGGCGCCGGTGCCGCCTTCATTGCCGTCGACCACGATGAAGTCAGGATAAATTCCGGTCTGGATCATCGCCTTGCAGATCGCCATGAATTCCCAGGGATGGCCAACGCATAGCTTGAAGCCGGCGGGCTTGCCCCCGGACAGCCGCCGCATCTCGCCGATGAAGGCCATCATTTCCAGCGGCGTCGAAAACGCCCGGTGATAGGCCGGCGAGATGCAATCCTCGCCCATCGCCACGCCCCTGATCTTGGAAATTTCCTCCGAAACCTTGGCCGCCGGCAGCACGCCGCCATGGCCGGGCTTGGCGCCCTGGCTGACCTTGAGCTCGACCATCTTGATCTGGTCGTCGCACGCGATCCGGGCGAATTCTTCCGGATCGAACGAGCCGTCGCGATGGCGGCAGCCGAAATATCCCGAGCCGATCTCCCAGATCAGATCGCCGCCGTTCTCGCGATGATAGGGACTGACGCCGCCCTCCCCGGTATCATGCGCGAAGCCGCCCTTCTTGGCGCCCGCGTTCAGTGCGCGCACCGCGTTGGGGCTGAGCGCGCCAAAGCTCATCGCCGAGATGTTGAACACCGATGCCGAATACGGCCGGTTGCAATCCGGCCCGCCGATGCTGACGCGAAATTTCTCGTCGGCATGCGGCTTCGGCGCCACCGAATGGTGCATCCATTCATAGCCCTCGCGATAGACA
>JBGPSI010000276.1:0-6154 GCA_041490045.1 Bradyrhizobium sp. | reverse complement strand
TCCGGCGGCGAGCAGGCACTGACCGCTTTGGCGCTGATCTTCGCGGTGTTCCTCACCAACCCCTCGCCGATCTGCGTGTTGGACGAAGTCGACGCGCCGCTCGACGACCACAATGTCGAGCGGTTCTGCAACCTCTTGCACGAGATGACCTCGACCACCGAGACGCGTTTCATCATCATTACGCACAATCCGATCACGATGGCGCGGATGAACCGGCTGTTCGGCGTCACCATGGCGGAACGCGGCGTGTCGCAACTGGTTTCGGTCGCGCTCGAAGAAGCGGTGAAGATCCTCGATCAGGACGTGGCGTAAGTGTCGCCATCCCTGCGTGAGCGCAATTGCGCTCATCGCTGAGGAGCCGCGCCATGGCGCGGCGTCTCGAAGGATGGCCACACGCCGTCACCCTTCGAGGCTCGCAAGCGCTCGCACCTCAGGATGACGGCGACGATGACCGCTCCCGACCTTCCCGCCGAACTCAAGGCCGCGCTCGACGCCCGGCTGCAGGGTTTTTCGCGCAGCGACGCCTCAGTGCGTTCCGCGTCGATCTCCCGCACCTATCGCGACGGCGGCGGCTCGGCCGCGATCCGCTCCGAGACCGATGCGCTGGCCTACGCGCTGGCGCGAATGCCCGCGACCTACGCCGCGGTCACCGCGAGCCTGAATGCGCTGCGCGAGATCGCGCCCGAGTTCGCGCCCAAAACCCTGCTCGACGTCGGCGCCGGGCCGGGAACGGTGAGTTGGGCCGCGACGGAAGCGTTTGCGTCGCTGCAAGGCTTTACCCTCGTCGACGCCAACAGGGCCTTGCGCGCGCTGGCACTCGATCTCGCCGCCGGCAGCGCGCGGCTCGGCAGTATCGACTACCGCCACGGCGAAGCCCGCGCCTTGTTGGCCGAGGCGGCGCCGGCCGATCTCGTGGTGGCGAGCTACATAATCGGCGAGATCGGCGAGGCCGAGCGAGGCGCGCTCGTTGAGCTGATGTGGGCCAGGACCCGCGATACTCTGCTGATTGTCGAGCCCGGCACGCCCGCGGGCTATGGCCGCATCATCGCGGCAAGGGAACAACTGATCGCGTCCGGCGCACATGCCGCCGCCCCCTGCCCGCACGACGGCAAATGTCCGCTTCAACCACCCGACTGGTGTCACTTCACGCAGCGGCTGCCCCGCTCGCGCGCCCACAAGCAGATCAAGGAAGCCGACGTCCCCTTCGAGGACGAGAAATTCAGCTATGTCGCGCTGACCCGCGCCGCGGTCACGGCACGTCCGGCCCGCGTGCTGGCGCAGCCCGTCGTCGGCAAGGTCGAGGTGAGCGCAAAACTCTGCACGGTCGATGGCCTCGTCATCGCCAAAATCCCCCGCCGCGCCAAAGCCGACTACGCCCGAGCCCGGCGCTGGCGCTGGGGTGATGCGGTGATGGCGGAAGACCAGGACGTGCACTCATAAATAGAGCCTGATTGGCCTGGCTTTCTCGGTGTCCGCTGTGCCCCGATAGCGACCAAATTTCGCTTCGCAGCAAAATGACGCGATGTGCCAAAACCGCAAATACTCCCCGCCAGTAGATGTTTTCCGCCTTGCCCCCAATAGCGGACATCGCCAGCGGGATCGGCTATATCCGCTGAGTGCCAACCTGGACCCCGGCTTCATGCTTACGCAGATCGAACGGCCAACTGAGAGACCGCCGACTCTTGGACAGATTTTCGCGGATTTCGGCTTCCTCTACGCATCGAATGGCTTTATCAGCTGGCTTTTTGCCGTAAGCGCGCCAGTGGCAATCATTCTCGCGGTTGGCTCGAACAGCGGGCTCTCGGAGAACGAAATCGCGTCCTGGATCTTCGGTGTCTTTTTCATCAACGGCCTGATTACCATCCTGCTCTGCTGGCTTTACCGACAGCCACTCGTGTTGTTATGGACAATTCCCGGCGCGGTTCTGGTCGGCCAGTCATTAACCCACCTGACGTTCCCGGAGGCGGTCGGTGCCTATTACGGAACCGGCGCGCTGATTCTGGTGCTTGGCGCAACGGGCTGGGTGAAACGCGCCATGCTGCTGCTCCCGATGCCCATCGTCATGGGTATGGTCGCCGGCGTTTTTCTGCGCTTTGGCCTAGGGCTCGTCCATGCGGTGTTTACCGACACCGCCATTGTCGGACCGATGATCGCGGTTTGGCTGCTCCTGACGTCTCTGCCGCGACTGGGTCGACGCTGTCCGCCTATCATCGGGACACTATTTGTCGGTGCGCTGGCGACGATCATGCTGGGAAGGTTCGACGCCTCCACGCCGCTGCACATCGAGTTGATCAAGCCGGTCTTTCAGACACCCGCATGGTCAGCAGCAGCCATGATCGAACTTGTCGTGCCGCTCGCTATCACCGTCCTCGCCGTGCAAAACGGTCAGGGCTTTGCGGTCCTCAAGGCGGCAGGTCATACACCGCCAATTGATGCGGTAACGATTGCCTGCGGCATTGGCTCGGCGGTCAGCGCCGCTGTGGGCGGCGTAAGCACATGCCTGACAGGGCCGGCCAATGCCATTATTGTCGCCAGCGGTGAACGCAAACGCCAATATACCTCCGGGATATTTGTCGGATTTCTTGCGATATTGTTTGGACTGCTTGCGCCAACCTTTACCCGGCTGCTTCTCATTGCCCCGAAGTCCCTGGTGACGGCTTTGGCAGGCCTTGCGATGTTGCGCGTCTTGCAGTCAGCCTTCGTCACTGCATTCAACGAGCGATTCTCTCTTGGCGCGTTGATTGCCTTCCTTGTCACCGTCGCAGACGTGCCGCTGCTGAATGTCGGCGCTGCGTTTTGGGGATTGCTCTCTGGCTTCGCCATTTCCTGGTTGTTGGAGCGGGCAGACTTTGCAGCGGACCAAAAGTAGCGGCGATCTACGCGAATGCCCGATGTCCGCCTTGCCCCCAGGCACGGACCTCCTCTGCTAGATCGGAAATATCCGAAGTGTGCCAAGCTACGACATCGCAATGCGAGGCACGCTTAAGGAAACAGCCGCCCCAAAATGATGGCAGGCTAGTCTTTTCGGAGGGCCTTGGATTGCGATCACGCGGCGGCGGTTGTCGTCGCATAATTTGTCGCCGGCGCGGCGGCCGGCTGCTTGGACAAGCCCATTCAAGACGACCATGGCGCGGAATATCGCCCGCCTTTCGCGGCGCTGCACCACGGCGCCGTGAAGACCGTTGAACTTCCAGAGCTCCCGTAGCGACCAACCCGGGCGGCCCCCATATCGGGGGACGCTGACGCGCGCCGATCTTTGCTCTAGGCTGCGCGCGGTCTCATCAGGAGTTCAATGGTCATGTCATCGGGCTGGATCGTTCTCGGCATCCTCGTCATTCTCGTCCTCTTCGCGGTCGGCGCCTATAACCGCCTCGTCACGCTCAGCCAGCGGGTCAGCCAGGCCTTCGCCGACATCGACGTGCAGCTCAAGCAGCGCCACGATCTGATTCCAAATCTGGTCGAGACCGTGAAGGGCTATGCCGCGCACGAGCGCGGCACGCTCGACGAGGTCATCAAGGCGCGCAACTCGGCGATGTCGGCGCAGGGGCCGGCGCAGGTTTCGGCAGCGGAAAACCAGCTGAGCGGCGCGCTCGGCCGGCTGATCGCGCTGTCGGAAGCCTATCCGGACCTCAAGGCCAACGCCAACTTCCAGCAGCTGGCGAGCGAATTGTCCGACCTCGAGAACAAGATCGCCGCCAGCCGCCGCTTCTTCAACAACGCGGTCCAGGAATACAACACCGGCATCCAGCAGATGCCGGCCGCTTTGTTCGCCGGCATGTTCGGATTCACCCGCAAGGATTTCTTCGACCTCGGCGCCTCCCGGACCGATGTCGAGGCGGCGCCTCAGGTGAAGTTCTGACGTGATCATTTTCTACGCCCGTCATTCCGGGGCGATGCGAAGCATCGAACCCGGAATCTCGAGATTCCGGGTTCACGCCGTTGGCGTGCCCCGGAATGACGGCCCGCTGGCGGACTAACCATCAGGGCGGCGTACGGTCTTTACACGCACATCGCATCGAACAAGTTTCGTTCGATGGTGCTGCTCGCCGGCCTGTTCTTGCTGTTCTACGTCCTGGTCTATGCCGGCGCGCTGGTCGCCGAAGTCGTCCTCGATAGCGACCAGACGGTCAATTATTACCTGGCGGCGGCCGCGCGCGACCTGGTCACGGCCTTTCCCTACGCCACGGGCGCCGCCGCGCTATGGATCGTGATCGCCTATTTCTTCCATCAGTCGATCATCGACGCCGTCACCGGCGGCGAGAACGTGACGCGGCAGGAGCAGCCGCGGCTCTACAATCTGCTGGAAAACCTCTGCATCTCGCGTGGCATACCGATGCCGAAGCTCAAGGTCATGCAGAGCGACGCGCTCAACGCGTTTGCGACCGGACTGAACCGGCGGCAATACGCCATCACCGTCACCTCGGGGCTGTTGAACGCGCTGAACGACCAGGAGATCGAGGCGGTGCTCGGCCACGAACTCACCCATATCCGCAACGGCGACGTGCAGATGATGGTGGTGGCGGTGATCATCGCCGGCGTGGTCGGCTTCTTCGGCGAGCTGTTCTTCCGTGCCTTCACCAATTTCGGCTATTACGGTGGCGGCGGCTCGTGGTCGTCTTCATCCTCGTCCTCTTCATCGTCATCTTCCTCGGACGGCGACCGCAAGAGTTCCGGCGGGGGCGCCATCGTTATCATCATCATCGCGGTCGTGCTGATCGCGCTGGCCTGGCTCTTGTCGCAGCTGGTAAAGCTGGCGCTGTCGCGATCGCGCGAACTCCTGGCCGACGCCGGATCGGTCGAACTGACCAAGAACCCCGACGCCATGATCTCGGCGCTGCGCAAGATCGAGAACCGCGGCGAGCTTCCCGGCGCGACCTCGGCGGTGATGGAATTGTGCGTCGACAACCCGCGCGAGGGCTTCGCCGACCTGTTCGCGACCCACCCTTCGGTGGATGCCCGGGTCCAGGCGCTGGTGAAATTTGCCGGCGGGCACGATCCCGGGCCGCTGGCGCTGCCGTCGGAGGCGGAGGAACCGGACGACCGGGAGCGGCCGGAAGCCGGCCAAACCCCGCCGCCGGTGCCATCCGGTCCCTGGAGCGACGCCCGGGACCCCGCCGGCACGGCGCCCGGCGCTTCACACGGTCCCTGGGGCGATCCTCCCCCCGGTCCGTGGGGCCGCCATTAGAGCGTTTTCCAGCGACGTGGAGACCGGTTAGCGTGAAAACGCGTCAAAACAAGAATCTAGGGCTTCGGTTCTGATTCCATCAGAACCGAAGCTCTAGAACCGCGCGACGAGCGCCGCCGCACTCCGGATTGCCGCTCATCACGGAAAAATCGCGGGGATTTCCCCCAACGCCCGGCCAAGGCCAGACCGGTTCTCAATCGAATCAGAATCGATCTGGATCGAATCAGAACCGATCCGGCGCTATCGCGTTCATTTGCCGTTTCTTCCTGCGAAACGCTCTCGACTCCGCTGGAAAGCGCTTTTAATGAATTGAATTCCCCCTTGTTTCTGCCATGTTCACGCCCAAAGCAGGGATGGAATCGCTCCGGTCGGGACAGCTGCAATCGGTCGGGGATTTGGGCGCATGATCCGCGGCAAATGCCGGTTTTTGCGAAACAAACCGCCGAGTTTGTTCTAGGATCGTGCGTCGGACAAATAGACGGGTAAGGGAAGTTTATGGCGAAGCCAGTTGTGATTGTGGTGGGTGCCGACAAGGGCGGGGTCGGCAAGACCACCGTCTCGCGCACCCTGCTTGACTATTTCAGCGCCAACAATGTTGCGACCCGCGCCTTCGATACCGAGTCCCCGCGCGGCACCCTGAAGCGCTTCCACCCCGACATCACCGAGATCGTCGACATGACGACGACCGGGGACCAGATGAAGATCTTCGATACGCTGAACGCGGCAAGCCCGTCGGTCACCGTGATCGATGTCCGCGCCGGCCTGTTGTCGCCCGCGCTCGCCTCGTTGCGCGACATCGGCTTTCTCGACGCCGCCAAGTCCGGCCAGATCACCTTTGCCGTGTTCCATATCCTGGGCCCCTCGATCGCCTCGCTGGACGAGATTGCCGAGACCGCAAGTTTCATGATCGGCGCGAAATACTTCCTGGTGAAGAATTTCATCAACAACACCAGCTTCTTCGAATGGGAT
>JBGPSI010000275.1:0-6191 GCA_041490045.1 Bradyrhizobium sp. | reverse complement strand
TAGATCGAGAGGACCAAGGCGTCGATGACGTAGCTGACCGCGACCATCGCCTGGATCTGACGGCGCTGTCTGGCGCGGCGCGCCAGCACCTTCGCCGTAGGCTTGGGACCTACGCCTTCCAGTTCAGCCGCAATCGGATGCAGAAAAGGGGACGCAGCGGTGCCCATGATCTCGCCGTTAAAGGAACTCAGGCGGAAAAATCTACGTGGGAAAGCCTTTAGGTTTGGTATCTTTTGGAACCCGCGCCGGGCCGGAAAAAGTGTGCTCTTGCCGTTGTTTGGCAATGGAAATTACCCGGATCGGGGTAAGGTGGCGCGATCTGTCCCAAGGCGGCGGGCGGCGGCCATCGCGCGCCGGTTCCGTCTTGGCTGTTTTGCTCGGCGAAGCCTTGGTAAGGTCGTCCACGGACGGGGCTGGGCGCGAAGAGAGCTTTTCTGTATTATGATACCGTTATTTTTCGATGATTGCTGCGGGCAGAGCCGAGCGTTGCCGGAAAATCGGGTTCTGTGGGCTATGTCACAGATGCAACCCTGCCCTTGCGATAATTTGAAGAATCTTGCCTTTTCCATCGAACCACCCGCCAACCCAATCCGACCAACTTTGCGAGACGGCCATTGAGCGCGACACAGGCGGCCTCGGACGACGTCCTGATCGCTCGGATCGCTCAAGGCGACCGCCTCGCCATGCAGGTGCTGTATGGACGGCACCATGTCAGGGTGTTCCGTTTCGGGCTTCGTCTCGTGCGGGACGAACAGGTCGCGGAAGACCTCATCAGCGAGGTGTTCCTCGATGTGTGGCGCCAGGCTGGCAAGTTCGAGGGCCGATCCGCCGTCTCCACCTGGCTTCTGGCGATTACGCGATTCAAGGCCCTGTCTGCGCTGCGGCGCAGGAAGGATGTTGAACTGGACGATGAGGCCGCCAATGCGATCGAGGATGCGTCCGACGATCCGGAAGTGGCGGTGCAGAAGAAGGATACCAGTGAAGCGTTGCGCAAGTGCCTGACGGCGCTTACGCCGGACCACCGGGAGATCGTCGATCTCGTCTACTACCACGAGAAATCCGTGGAAGAAGTGGCTGAAATCGTCGGCATTCCGGAGAATACCGTGAAGACGCGCCTGTTCTATGCGCGCAAGAAACTGGCCGAACTGCTGAAGGCAGCCGGCGTGGAACGAGGTTGGCCATGATGGCAGCGAGCAAGAAGATGCTGGATCAAGAGCCCAGTGAAATAGAAATGCTGTTGCCATTTCACGCGGCCGGCACGCTGAACGCGCGCGATGCCCGCCGGGTCGAGGAGGCGCTGGCCCGCGATCCCGCGCTCGCCCGGCAATACGCCGTGATCCGGGAAGAGTACGCCGAAACCATTCATCTCAATGAAAGCCTCGGCGCGCCCTCGGCGCGCGCGATGCAGAAACTGTTTGCGGCCATAGACGCGGAGCCGGCGCGCCAGCCGTCGGCTTCGCTTGATTTTTCCGCGCGGTTTTCGGGATTTTTCGCGAAGCTCTCGCCGCGGACGCTGGCCTGGTCGGCGAGCCTGGGTGCGCTCGCGCTGTTGCTGCAGGCCGGCGTGATCGGCGCGGTGCTGGTCAAGAACCAGAACTCGACGTTTCAGACCGCCTCGCTGAGCACCAGCGAGCCCATCACCCGCGACCTCGCGGGCGGCACGCCGCCGCACGCGCTGGTACGGTTCGCGCCGGACGCGCGCATCGCCGATATCACGGCGCTGCTCGACAATTACCATGCCTCGATCGTCGACGGCGCCAAGGGCGGCATGTTCCGGCTGCAATTCGGCAACAGGGCGATGAGCAGGGAAGACATCGCCGCGCTGATGAGCAGACTGCAAAGCGAGAAGATCGTCAGCCTCGCGGTGGCGACGCCTTAAGAGCCGCGCGGCGTCTTGAGTACAGGCCGAGGTCCCATGGTCAACGATCGCGCGAATTGGCGGAGGACGGCGCGGCGCGCGGCGCTGGCGCTGGCATCGGCGGTTTTGCCGCTCGTCTGTCCCGATGGATCGGCGGTTCACGCGCAAAGCATCATGCGCTCGCCCAGCATCAGCGTCCAATCGCGCATTCCGAGCATCAATCCGACGATAACGCCGCGGATCGATCCGAGCATCGCCGCCAGATCGGTGACGGCCATCGGCAGGACGTCGCCGAACCTGCGGATCCGGCCGGCCTGCGGTTCCGCCTATCGCGACGGCGACGGCGCGTGTCTGGATCAGCCGGTGACCTCGACCGATGGCGGAGGCAGCGGGGCGTCGGGCAAGAAGACTGGCACCGGCACCGGCGCGCGCCGCGACGCCTCGCAGATTGCGGCGCTCAATTTGCGCAACGTCGCCAACGAGATCGTGGCCGAGATCGACGGGTCGCTGACCGATGCGCAGGCCGACGAACTGGCGCGGCGTCACGGGCTTGCGCGCCTGCGGTCGCAGAATTTTCCGCTTGTCGGCGCCACCATCGGTCTGTTCCGCATCACCGACCGCCGCTCGATCGAGACCGTCAGCCGCGAACTCGCTGCCGATTCCGGTTTTCGTTCGGTGCAGCCGAACTTCCGTTACCTGCTGCAGGACCAGAAGGCTGTTCCGGTCGAGGGCGACCCTGCGCAATATGCGCTTGCCAAGCTTCGGTTGCCCGAAGCCCACACGCTGGCGCACGGCGCCAACGTCATCATCGCCGTGATCGACTCCGGCATCGACGTCAGGCATCCCGAACTCGCGGGTGCGGTTGCGGACAGCTTCGACGCGCTCGGCAGCAAGGAAGGCCCGCATGTCCACGGCACCGGCGTCGCAGGCGCGATCGTGGCGCACGCGCGGCTGATGGGGAGCGCGCCGGCGGCGCGGATTCTGGCGATCCGCGCGTTCGGCACCTCGGCGAAGGGCGCGGAAAGCACGACGTTCGTGGTGCTGAAAGGGCTCGACTACGCGGCCGGGCATGGCGCGCGGATCGTCAATATGAGCTTCGCGGGGCCGAAGGATCCGCTGATCGAACGCGGTATCGCCGCGGTCGCCGCCAGGGGCATCCTGATGGTCGCAGCCGGCGGCAATGCCGGGCCGAAATCGCCGCCGCTCTATCCGGCCGCCAACCCCAACGTGATCGCGGTCAGCGCCACCGATGCCCAGGACAAATTGTTCGCGGCGTCGAACCGCGGCGCCTACATCGCCGTCGCCGCGCCCGGCGTCGATATCTTCCTGCCGGCGCCGGACGAAAAATATCAGATGACGTCCGGCACCTCGTTTTCCGCCGCTTACGTCTCCGGGCTGGCTGCCTTGATGCTCGAGCGCAATCCCGTGTTGAAGCCGGACGAAGTGCGCGCGATCCTGATGCGGACCGCCCGCGATCTAGGCACGCCCGGCCGCGACGATCTGTTCGGCGCCGGGGAGGCCGATGCCTATGCGGCGGTCTCGGCCGCCGCCAGCGCGCCGCTGGTTGCGGCAACCGATGCGCCGGCGCCTGCCGTCGTAAAAGGACCGGAACGCCGGGATGTGCCTGCGACCCGCGCCCTGGACGCGCCGGCGCCCACCATGGCCGCCGACAAACCGGCCGCGGCCAATCGTTCAGCCGGTCAATGAGTTCCATCCGGAACCCCTTACGCGTCGATGCAAAACGAAGCGCTAGGCTCTTGATTCAACGTGTTTTTTCGGCCGAGGGCCGGTGCTTGAAAACGCTCTGAAAAGGCCTGCCGAAGAGTTAAAAAAATTCACTTCCGGTTTGAACGTTCGGCGGCCTTTGCGCGACAGAATAGATGTGGGAGCGGTTATCCCTCCCCATCGAGGCTGTATTCGGCGCGAGCGCCCATCCACCCCAAGCGCCCATATGGCTTGACCCGTCCGGTTGTCCCCCCGGACGGGTCTCTCGTTTCTGGCGCGGTTTCCCAAGCATCGATGCAATGACATCCCGCATGTTGCGGTGCGCTTCCCGCGGGGGGACTACGCAGTTCCGTCATGTCGATATGTGCCTTGACTGCCGATCGGCAGCAAAACCCCTGACGACTACGGCTTTTGTTCGATAATTCGCGGCCGAATAGCGGCCCCGCTAGACTTCGTCAAAGTTTTCCACAAAATATATATGTCACGTGTGATTGATTCGTGCCGGTTGCGTCAGCGTCCGTTATTCTCTCCTTACGGGCTGGTTCATGACACATCAACTCAACGTGGCACGCAGCCGCGACGTGGTCGCGCGCTGGTGCGCTCTTGCCGAGCGGCGCCTTGAATACCTCACCGAATTGTTCGAAACCGGCCGCTGGCGCCGCTTTCACAGCGAACTCGATTTTCTCGAGAATATCCAGGAAGCCAAGGCCGCGGTCGCAACCTGGCGCGATCTTTCGTCTCGCGACAATCTCGCCCTCGACCTGTCCTGGCTCCATCGCCCGAGGACGAAGCTGCCGCCTGTCGAGCGATTCCCGGCCCCTGTGCGCCGGCCCGAGCCAGCGGCGATTTCGGCAGCACCGCCGCGATCGATTATCTCAATTGTCCCGAAAGCCGATCCTGCCCCTCGGGAAGAAACGCCCGCCGCGCCTGCGTCGGACCATTCCTGGGAACTCACACGGGATATTACGGCGGCCATAACCGAGCGCTATCCGCTGCTGCGCAACGCGCTGTAACGTCTACCGCCGCACCGCGTTCGTCCCCATCACCACCTGGGCAAAGCGCTGCGCGCTTTCGGCGGAAAGATCAGCCGTAACGGGGCGGGCGTGATCGAGACCGACCACGGCGCCGCGCGGCGTTTCCGAAATCATGTTGTTGTTGACCAGCGCGCTTCCTGCGCCCTCTGCCACCGACACGCCGATGCCGACGAAGGCGTTGCGGATCACATTGCCCGAGATCGCGACGTCGCGCAGATATTTGCCCCAGCCGGCGACGATCCCGAACGACGGCGCGTTCTCGATCACATTGCCTGTCACCGAGGTGTCGGCCTCGACATAGATGCCGATGCCGGCGTCGTCGTCCGGCGCGGTGCCGATCGGGCGCTTCGGCAACAGATTGCGGATGATGTTGCCCTGCACGACGGCGAGGCGTCCGCCCTCGTTGAAATTGCAGACGGAGACGCCTACCGCCGCGCCGTCCACGGTGTTGTTGGCGATCACGGCGCCCTCGAAGGAAAACTCCGAATACAGCGCCACCTCGCGCACCTCGCTGACGCTATTGCCCGTGATCTGGATGTTGGCGGCCGAATTGCCGCGTACCGCGGAATAGTCGCAGTTGCGGATCCGGTTGCCGCGCACGATCACATTGCCGGCGCGAAAGGCGTTGATGGCGTTGCCATATTGTCCGGAGCCGCCGGGGCCGGCCTTGATGTCCTCGATGCGGTTGTCGGCGACCAGCGTGCCGTCGTCGCCGATCGCGGTGCGCAGGATCTCGATGCCGTTGTCGCTGGTGCCCGAAATCGTGTTGCGCGAGACGATGAGTCCCTGCGCGTCGAACGACAGGATCGCGGTGGCGGCAGTGTTGGTGATGATATTGCCGCTGATATCGCCGGAGACCTGCTCGAACCAGATGCCGTTGCCGCCGCTGCCGCTGATTTCGCAATCGATAATGCGGATGTCGCGTCCGCCGAGACAATGTATCAGGCCGCGCCGCGTCGGCAGCGGAATGCCGCCGCCGTCGAACGTGATATTTGAAAGGCCGATGCCGTTGGCGCCTTCGCCCTGAAACATCGACGCGCCGCCGTTGAAGATCAGTCTGGTCGCGCCGCGCACGCCGATCAGCTGCGTGCCGCTTTGCAGGCGAAGCATCGAGGTGCGATAGATCCCCGGCGGCAGCGCCAGCGGCATTTGCGCGCGCGCGGCGTCGTCGATCGCGCGCTGCAGAACCCTGGTCTGGTCGTCGGAGCTGCCGGGCCGGACGCCATATTGCGTGGCATCGCGGCCGAGTGCCGAGGTCGGCGGCGCGGCGCGCGCGGCGTCGGGCGACATCGCGAGCGCGCCGGCAAAACCTGCAGCGGATGCTCCGATGAGATGGCGGCGATTGACGTCCATGTTCACAGTCTCCGGCGACGCGCACACGGGCGTTCGCAGCCGTGGAGTAACGCAAAAATGCGACCGGGCAGGGCGCCGCGGAAGGCGGAAGAGGGCGATTGTTGGGGGTAGGGTTAACCGTTGAGGAACGCGGTTTAATGGTTCCGCGCAGCCTGCCGCGTCAGCCTCACCAGCTCCAGCAGCATGGCTTCGCCGGCATCGACCAGCTCTTCCAGCGTGAT
>JBGPSI010000274.1:0-6248 GCA_041490045.1 Bradyrhizobium sp. | reverse complement strand
GCATGATCTCACCATTCGATGTCGTGCAGCTTGCCGGTTCGACCTGCCATTGCTGGGCGGCGGCTTGCACCAGCATGGCGCGCGCGCTGGCGCCGGCCTCGCGCAGCGGCTTCCAGAACGCCCGGACCGAATTGGAATTGCCGGTGACCTGGAGGCCGAACACGGGATTCCCGTACAGTTTGTCGTTCGGCGGCGCGTGCTCCAGCGTCACCTTCTTGAAATCGGCGTCGAGTTCCTCGGCCAGGATCATCGGAATCGATGTGTAGACGCCTTGTCCCATCTCGACCTGCGGCATCACCAGCGTGGTCTGGCCTGTCGGGTCGATGCGGATGAAGGCGTTGGGCGCGAATTTGCCAGTGGTGGTATCGGGCGGCTGCACCGGCTCGTTGACCGCGCGCACCGGAAGATGAAACGCAAGCAGGAATCCGCCCGCCAGACCACCGGTCAGCAGCGCGCGGCGCGAAACGCCGCCGGAGAGTTTTTCTGCGACTGCCATGACGAGCTCCTACGACTGGCGACCGGAGGCGGCCTGCTTGATCGCCGCGCGAATCCGCACATACGTGCCGCAGCGGCAGATATTTCCCGCCATCGCGGCGTCGATGTCGGAATCATCGGGATTGGGCGTGCTCGCGAGCAGGGCCGCCGCCGACATGATCTGGCCCGACTGGCAATAGCCGCACTGGATCACCTCGAGATCGAGCCAGGCCTTCTGGATCTTTGCGCCGGCCGGCGAAGCGCCGATGCCTTCGATGGTGGTAACGGCCCGACCGCGCGCCGTGCTCACCGGCAGCAGGCACGAACGCACCGGCTTGCCGTCGATGTGCACCGTGCAGGCGCCGCACTGCGCGATACCGCAGCCGAATTTCGTTCCGGTCATGCCGAGCACGTCGCGGAGCACCCAGAGCAGCGGCATGTCGTCGGGAGCATCGAACGATTTCTTTTCGCCGTTGATTGTCAGCGTGGTCGCCATCGAAACCTCCCGTCCGGCGGTCGCCCCACAACGCGCATCGCGCAACCTCGTAACGTCACGCGTCCTCGCTATTGTGGGTGTCCGTCAGCGTGGCATTCGGCGAGATTGGCCGTCTTTCCACATCGCACGATGCGCGGTTCACGGAGAGCCGGAATGGCCGAGCCTGCCCGCGGGCAGAGCGCGTTCGCAAACGAAGCGGTTCGCGGAAATTCGTCAGGAAGTCGCAGGGATCATCTGGGCGCGGCGACGGCGCACGCCGATGGTGCGCATGGTGGCGTATTGGATCAGGAACAGGACGGCCTTGCTGACGATCGCGTAGATCGACATCGAGGCCGACCATGTCACCACGCTGACGTTGAGAGCCACGATGAGGTTCAATGCGGCGGAGAAAAACATCAGGCCCGCCCAGGCGAAGCCGAAGATGACGGCGATATCGGGCACCATTTCGATCGCGATGGGCGGCAGGTAGCGGTTCATCCAGCCCGGCTTCAGCATGACAATGCCGACGATGAGATAGATCACGCTGGGTTTGACCATCACGAAGCGCGGGTCGTGGGTGAGCAGCGTGGCGGCGCCCGAGCCCAGTACCAGGAACAGGCTCATCCACTGCATGGTGTCGATCGGCAGCTTGCGCGCGAATTGCCGGCCGATCTGGGCGATACCCAGCGCCATGCCGAGCGCCACCGACAGGGTGACGTTGTGGGTGAGAAGAAAGAGCACCAGAAAAAAGAAAGTCGAGGCCATGTCGAGCAACAGGAGCTTGCCCGCTTCGAACAGGTTTTTCATGAAGTGCTCGAACTCCGCTGCCGGCGCGATTATCGTAACACAGGGGATGACGGTTCGGCGAGCGCCGCCGTCGCTACCGCCCGGTGGGCCTCAGGACAGCCGGAAGCCCATGCGGAAAGCGCCCCAGTGGCGGCCGCGCACATGGATCGGCGAGGAGACGTCCTTCATCAGGACGAAATTGCCGCCGCCCATGTCGCGCCGGTAGGTCTGCAGCAGAAACGGTTTGGTGTTGGCCGCGACCTTCTTCACCGCGCGGTCGTTGAACAGCCGTCGGTTGCGGCAATTGGCGTTGTTCCAGACGGGGTCCTTGCCCTGCGGCAGGCGGTAATTCGGGTTGTGCGTCGGAAGGTATCCGCCCCTGGCCCATGCGACGCAGAACACGATGCGCGGATCGATCTTCTGGATCGGGTCCTGGATGGCCGGGAGGATATGGTCGGTGAAGTCGACATAGTCGGTGAGATATTGCTTGGGGTCGGTGCCCGGGATTTCGCGGTAGTTCTCGTCCATCAATTGATCGAGGCGGATGTCGCCGCGCTCGATCGCGCTCTCGAACGCCGCCGAAATCTGCTTTGCGGTATCGATCACGACGCGGATCAACGGCGCATCCGACGTCTCCACGCCGCTGGTGGCGATCAGTTCGATCAGCCCCTCGGAAAGGTCGAGCAGCTTTGCGACCCTGTCGTCCGCGCTCTTCAAATCAGTCGACGACAGATCGACGCCCTTGGCGAGGTTGTCGAGTTCGTCGATCACCATGTCGCAATGGGCGAGGTTGGAGGTGGCCGTCTTCGTCACCCCGTCGATCTCCCTGCCGACCGCCGTAAAGCCGTCCTGGACGCGAACGATGATGCCCTGGATCTGCTGGGCGCCTTCACCGGCGTTCTTGGCCCGCAGCGAGGCGTCGCCGCTCTCGCCGATCAGGCCGCCGACCTGTCCGTCGAGATCGCGAACGGTATCGCCGATCAAATGCGTGGCCTGGCGGGTGGCCTCGGCGAGGCTCTTCACCTCGCTCGCGACCACCGCGAAACCTCGGCCCGCCGCGCCGGCGCGGGCGGCCTCGATGGTCGCGTTCAGCGCCAGCAGGTTGGTCTGCTTTGCGATCGCCTCGATCGATCCGGAGACCTTGGCGACCTGCGCGAGCGCGGTGCCGACCGCGCCGAGACGGTGTTCGATGCGTCCCACCGCCTCGATCAGTTCAGCGATGTGCTGGACCGCGGTTTCCACCGCGGCGCGCGACTGGGTGATTTCGTTGACGGCGGAGGTCGTTGCGGTCTGCACCGCCTGCGAAGCGCTGGCGATGTCGTGGTTGGCGGAAACCATGGTCTCGGCGGTTTTTTGCAGATGTCCGAACCGCTCGGACTGGTTGGAGACGCGGCCCGCGACCTCCTGCAGGTTTCCGGCGACGTCCGCAAGCTCGACCCCGAGGCCGCCGATCCGGTTTGCAAGCTGATCGACCAGACGTTCGCTGTCCGAGGGGACGGCCGCAGCGCGTTCCAGTTTTATGGGCTGCACAACCGACATCGCTGCATTCCTCTTGCTGAGTGAATTCGAAAGCGGATCAGATCTTTTGGAGGCTTGTATGACTCAAAGTTTGTACGCGGTACGGAAGCCGCCCCAGTGACGGCCCTGGACACGGATCGGAACGTCGATCTCGCGCATCATGACGGTTTTGCCGTTGCCCATGTCGCGGGCGTAGCTCTGGATCAGATAGGAGCGCTGATTGCGGCCGGCGGCGAGACCGGCCGGATCGTTGAAGATGCGGCGGTTGCGGCTGTTGGCGGTGTTCCAGGCCACATCGCCCGGGCGTTGCGGATGCGAATAGATCTTGTTGTGCACCGGCAAATAGCCGTTGCGGTCGATCATCACGCAGAACACCATGCGCGGATCCTTGACGAGGAATATTTCCTGAAACGGCGGCAACGCGCGATCGGCCCAGTCGAGAATCCCGGTGCGGTGCTGCACCGGATCGGTGCCGGGGATGATGGCGTAATTCTCGTCGAACATCTCCTCGACGGAGATGGCACGGCTCCTGACCGCATCCTCGAAGATTTTGGTCAGCGCGGTGCCGGCCTCCATGGCGCGGGTGACGAATTCGGTGTTCTCGTCGCGGATCGTCCACATCCTGTCTTCGATCTTTTCGCTCAAGGCGGCATCCGGTGCCTCGAACCGCGCCTGCGCGCCGGCCTTCGAGTGTTCGGTGATGCGAATCCGGCAGGCGCCGATGCCGTCGATCGCGGCCTCGAGCCTTTGGCTCAGCGGCAACCGCTCGGCGTCCGCTCCGGAAATCAGGATGCCTTCCATGGAAAGCTCATAGACCGCCGCTGTGACCGGGCCGCGCGGGGTGTGGATTTCAATTTTGAGGTTGCAGGGCAGCCGTTCCCGCTTGCGGCGGTCCTCGCGCCCGTCCTGGCCCAGCAGCACCGCGCAGCGGGTTTTAAGCTTCTGCGCGAACGTCGTGACGGCCTTGCCGGCGGAGGCGACACGCTCGCCATGGGCCTCGGCCTCTTTTGCGGCGCTGTCGATCTCGGTGGCGCTGTCGCCGACCGAAACGATGAAGTGCGAGGTCGAGGCGACGTTTTCACCCATCTCACGGGTGGTTGCGTTCTGCTCGGCTACCGCGCCGTTGACGTTTTCGAACACCGGGCGGATCGCCTCGATCGCCACCGCAATCCGGTGCACCGCGTCGACCGAACCCGCGGCATCCTTTTGCAGCGCGTCGATCTTCCTGGTGATTTCCTCAGTGGCGTGCTGGGTCTGCACCGCCAATGCCTTGACCTCGGTGGCGACCACCGCGAAGCCGCGGCCGGCGGCGCCGGCGCGTGCCGCCTCGATGGTGGAGTTGAGCGCGAGCAGCGTGGTCTGCCGGGCGATCTGCGCGATCAGGTTGACGACGTTGCCGATGGCGGCCGAGGATTCGCGCAGCCGGTCCACATTGGCACTGGCTTCGCGGGCGGCGGAGCTGGCCTGATCGGCAAGCCGGCTCGCGTCGCGGACCTGCGAGCCAATGCCTTCGGCCGAATGGGTGAACTTGTCGGCGGCCTGCGAAAACGTGGTCGCGGTCGACTGCGCGGCGCTGGTGCGCCCCGTGAGCGCATCGGTGCGCTGGCGAATGGTGGAGAGCGTCGCCGCGGTTGCCTCGGCGCCGCCGGCGACCGAATGGGCCGCGCGCTCGAGCTGGCGGATCATGGCGCCCAGTTCGAGTTCGAGCAGTTCGAGAATTTCCCTTGCCGAATCGCCTTCCGAAACGCTCGCGGCACCTCCCACAGCCGAAGGCTGCACGAGCTGCGGCGTGACGACCGGCGCAGCCGCTTCCGGCGGACGCTTTCGAGAAAAACCGAACGCCATGGGGCCTCTCTTGGGAACTTGTAATGAGGCCGTCATCTTGGCATTTGGGCGTGAAATCATGGTTAATAGTTGCCTCATATGAAGGCAGCAGACACTACCGCCATACCGAAAATGCCCCTAAATCTTTGATTTTGACCAATCGGCGGCCTATAAGGCCGCGCCTTCCATCCAAGACATCCCGGACGAATCCCCGAAAGAAACCGCATGGCCGGACATTCCCAATTCAAGAACATCATGCACCGCAAGGGGCGGCAGGACGCCCAGAAGTCGAAACTGTTCAGTAAGCTGGCGCGCGAAATCACGGTCGCGGCCAAGATGGGCCAGCCTGACCCGAGCATGAATGCGCGGCTGCGCGCCGCGATCACCTCCGCCCGCCAGGAGAACATGTCAAAAGACTCGATCGAGCGCGCGGTGAAGAAGGCTTCCGGCGGCGATGCGGAAAACTACGACGAGATTCGCTACGAGGGCTATGGTCCGGGCGGCGTCGCTGTCATCGTCGAGGCGCTGACCGACAACCGCAACCGCGCGGCGTCCGACATCCGCTCATATTTCACCAAGTCCGGCGGCAATCTCGGCGAAACCGGCTCGGTGGCCTTCCTGTTCGATCGAATCGGCGTCATCGAATATGATGCCAGCGTTGCGTCCGACGACGCGATGCTGGATGCCGCGATCGAGGCTGGTGCCGACGACGTGTCGTCGAGCGAGAGCGGACACGAGATTTACGCCTCGCAGGAGACGTTTCGCGAAGTGGCAAAGGCGCTGGAGGCCAAATTCGGCGAGCCGCGCAAGGCCGCGCTGACCTGGAAGCCGCACAACACGGTCGCAGTGGACGACGAGACCGGCGAGAAGCTGTTGAAGCTGATCGACTTCCTCAACGAGCACGACGACGTCCAGAACGTCTATGCCAATTTCGAGGTGTCGGACGCGCTGATGGCGAAGATGGGCGGGTGATTCCAGCGATGCTGTCGTCGCCCGGCTTGACCGGGCGATCCAGCATTCCAGAGCTGTTGCGGCGGAATCGAGCAGCCTCGGCGTACTGGATACCCCGCTTTCGCGGGGTACGACGACCGGTAGATGTTTCGCAGACCCCGCTCCGGCGTTATCAATACCCCATGACCGCTCCGCCGATTCGCCACCCCGTCCGCATCCT
>JBGPSI010000273.1:0-6281 GCA_041490045.1 Bradyrhizobium sp. | reverse complement strand
GGCGCTGCGCAAGATCGGCATCGACTGCTGCGAAGCGCTGCCGGTGCTTGCATTCGCGGTGCCGCCGAATTCAGCGAAGATCCTGACGGCGACCTATAGCGACCGGCTGATGCGCAACTTCGCCAATCATCCGGACTTTCGCGCCGATCTCGCCGCCGCGACGAAACCGCTGACCATCATCGCCGGCGCCGACGACGAACTGATGCTTTCGGACAGATATGCCGAGGCGGTGCGCGGTCTCGCGCACCCGGTCGATGTCAGGCTGATCGAGGGCATCAATCACATGGGCATCGTCAGCGCGCCGAAGGCGGTGTCCGAGATCGCCGAGAATATCGCGCGAGCGGGAAGCGGATCATGACCAGCATCGATTCCAAGGAAGCCGCCTCGGCGCTGTCGGATATCTCCGAGATCGCGCGCCGCGTTCGTCAATCGACGATCTACCGTCTGTCGAGCCTGATACTGATCATATGGGGCGCGCTGACATTTGCGGGCTATATCCTGAGTTACCTGTCGCCGCGCCACGCCGGGTATGGCTGGATCGCAGTATATGTGGCGGGAATAGCCGGCACCATCGTGCTCAGCGCATTCAACAGGACGCGATCCGGCATCCGCAGTTTCGAAATCAGGATGTTCGCGGCCTTCCTGCTGTTCATATCGTTCGGAATCTTCTCCAGCGTCTGGCTCGGTCATTTCACGCCGCGCCAGTTGGGAACGTTCTGGCCGATCTATTTCATGCTGTTTTATACCATAGCCGGGCTTTGGGTCGGGCTGGCATTCGTGGCGATCGGCCTTGGCATCATCGCACTCACCTTGATCGGCTATTTCTTCGTCGGCGATGCGTTCGACCTGTGGATGGCCTTCGTCAATGGCGGCGGGCTCATTGTGGGCGGCCTCTGGATGCGGCGGAGCTAGGGGGATGGCCGAGCTGGACGATATCATCCACCAGCCATTGCGGCTGAAGATCATGGCGGCGTTGAACGCGCTGCCCATCGCGGCCGGGGGCCTCGAATTCGCCCGGCTGAAAAAGCTGACCGGGGCGACCGACGGCAACCTCGGCGCCCATATCGAGACGCTGGCGAAGGCCGGCTATGTCGCGGTCGACAAGGCCTTTGTCGGCAAGAGGCCGCAGACCACGGTCACCGCCACCGCAGCCGGGCGCGGCGCCTTCGCCCGCCATGTCGCGACATTGCAGGAGATCATCGCCGCCTCGGCGCGGCAGGCCTGATCACCCGCCGTCATTCCGGGGCGATGCGAAGCATCGAACCCGGAATCCCGAGCTAAGGGGCGCCTGCGCCAGACAACCTCGGGATTCCGGATCGGCGCTGGCGCGCCGTCCGGAATGACGGGCTTGGCAGGAGACCCCCTTGCAGCCGGGGGCGGACTCGTGCGACCGAAACCGTAGAAAACCGCTCATCTGGCTCTATCTCATGCATATTCTCCTGCTCGGTTCCGGCGGCCGCGAACACGCTCTGGCGTGGAAGATCGCGGCCTCGCCTCTGGTGACGAAACTCTGGTGCGCGCCGGGCAATGCCGGCATCGCGCGCGAGGCCGAGTGCGTGGCGCTCGACATCGCCGACCATCAGGCGGTGATTGATTTCTGCAAACGCAAGCTGATCGAGTTCGTCGTGGTCGGCCCGGAAACGCCGCTCGCCGCCGGAATCGTCGACGACCTCGCGCGCGCTGGCATCAAGGCGTTCGGGCCGAGCGAGCAGGCGTCTCGGCTCGAAGGCTCCAAGGGATTCACCAAGGCACTGTGCACCGAGTTCGGCATTCCGACGGGCGCGTACGGCCGCTTTACCAGTGCCGCCGATGCGCTCGCCTATGTGCGCAAGCAGGGCGCCCCGATCGTGGTCAAGGCCGACGGGCTTGCGGCCGGCAAGGGTGTGGTGGTGGCGATGACCCTGGCCGAGGCGGAAGCCGCCATCGCCATGATGTTCGACGGCGCGTTCGGCGCGGCCGGCGCCGAGGTGGTGATCGAGGAATTCTTGTCCGGCCGCGAGGTCAGTTTCTTCGCGCTGTCCGACGGCGACACCGCGATCGCGCTGGCGTCGGCACAAGACCACAAGCGCGTGTTCGATCACGACCAGGGGCCGAACACCGGCGGCATGGGCGCCTATTCGCCGACGCCGTTCGTGACGGCGGAAGTTCACGACCAGATCATGTCGCGGATCATTCTTCCCACGGTCGCCGGCATGAAGGCGCGCGGCACGCCGTTTCGCGGCGTGCTCTATGCCGGCGTGATGCTGACAGCCGAAGGCCCAAAGCTGTTCGAATACAATGTCCGCTTCGGCGATCCGGAATGCCAGGTGCTGATGCTGCGGATGATGTCGGACATCGTGCCGGCGATGCTGGCGTCCTGCGACGGACAGCTCCGGAATTTCGATCTGCGCTGGTTTCCCGATCCCGCGCTTACCGTGGTGATGGCGGCGAAGGGCTATCCCGGCGACTATCAGAAGGGCACGCGCATCGAAGGTCTCGACGCCGCCGCGAAAGTCGAAGGCGTCGAGATCTTTCATGCCGGCACGGTTTTCAAGGATGGAGATATCCTCGCCAATGGAGGCCGCGTGCTGAACGTCTGCGCGACCGGCGGCACGGTTCTCGAAGCGCAGCAGCGCGCCTATGCGGCGGTCGACCGCATCCGCTGGCCGGAAGGCTTCTGCCGCCGCGACATCGGCTGGCAGGCGGTGGGGCGGGAGAAGCAATAGAGGCGGTCGAACCCGGTGGGATAGGCCGGAATTACTGGTTTTGGTTGATCCTGATTGCTGAGGAGTCCGAAGATGCCGGCAAACCGGACATCGACGGACTTACCAAGCATTCGACGCCAATGACCCAAAGCGGCCACTTGGAATTAAAGACCATTTGGTCTATATATCAGCAATGCGCCACCAAACCCCACTGCCGTTGCCCCGTGGCCGTCCCCGAAGTTTCGACCCGGAAGCCGCTGTCGAACGCGCGATGAATGTGTTCTGGTCGCGCGGCTATCACGCCACGGCGCTACCGGACCTTCTTCGTGCGACGAAGCTCTCGCGTGGCAGCCTTTACGCCGCTTTCGGTGACAAGCACTCGCTCTTCTTGCGTTCGCTTGATCGCTATATTGCCAATGCCCTGACACGGATGGATATCGAACTCGACCCCCGCAGAGAGCCGGTCGACGGCCTGCGGGCCTATCTTGCCGGCTACGTTGACCGCACGAGCGGTGCCAATGGTCGGCGCGGATGCCTGCTGGTGGCCACAGCCATGGAACTGGCTGGCCAGGATGCTGAAGTTGACCGTTGCATCGGGAGCTTTTTCAAAGCCATGGAGGCCAGGGTGGCCCATGCACTTTCCCGTGCGAAGGCGGCGGGCAAGTTGGCCGATGGCGTTGAGCCTTCAAGTGCCGCCCGAATTCTCGTCTGTTTCGTCGAGGGGCTGCGGGTGGTCGGCAAAACGGCGCCGACACGGATCACATCGCAAGCCACTGTTGACGCTCTTCTCGATCGCTTCATCAGGTAGACAACCCATGCACGCCTCCGCTGTCGGCTCGCCTATATCTGGACCAAACGGTCTTGAAAGGAAGGATGCGATGTCTGCCATCCAGATCGTCTGCGCGGTGGCCGTTCCCTTGCTCTGGGGTTATCAGTTCGTGGCCATCAAAGTGGGCGTAACGGAGTTTCCGCCTCTCTTCTTCCTCGCCCTGCGCTTCCTGGCCATCGCGCTGCTGCTTGTTCCGTTCGTCAATAGGCCCGCACGTCGACAGTTCGGCGCTATCGCAGCGATTTCGGTTTTCCTTGGTGGACTGAACTTCGGGCTCTTCTATGTTGGCCTTGGGCTCGGCTCGGGGAGCATGTCGGCGGTCGCATATCAACTCGCCACGCCCTTCACCGTCCTGTTGGCCTGGCCGCTGCTCGCGGAGAGGCCGTCTCTCACTACGTCCGCCGGAGTGCTGCTTGCATTCGTCGGCGTGGTCGTGTTGGCCGCGGGGCCCGGCCTGTCGGCAAACAGGCTTCCGCTGCTGCTTGTGGTCGGGGCGGCCTTCGCGTTCGCGGTGTCCAACGTCCTGACGAAACGCTACGGCCCTTTTGACCCCTTGATGCTGATGGGGTGGTCGTCGCTGCTCACGGTGCCGCAGGTCATGTTGATGTCGTTGCTCCTTGAACATGGACAACTGGCGAGCCTCGTCGCGGCGGATGAACGGGGTTGGCTGGCGCTCGCCTACACAATTTTCATCGGGGGAATTGTCGGGTTTGGCCTTTGGTTCTGGCTGATCGCCCGTTGCTCCATGGGCCGCGTCGCACCCTTCGGCCTGCTGCTCCCGGTGTTCGCCTTGATTTCGAGCGTGTTGTTCCTTGGCGACCGTATGACCCCAAAGTTGATTGTCGGTGGGCTGCTCGCGATCTTCGGCGTCGCCATTACACAAGCAAGACCGAGCGCTCGACCAATTTGAACCCGGAAGTCGCGTCGTAGCGACTTCCGGGCCGCTGCGGCTGTCTGCATCCGGCTTGATAAATCTCCGCCGCCCTGCCTCTGGTTTCCGCTCGGCAAGGTGAGAGTGCGGTTGTCCGCTGGCCAGCGAAGGGTTTGATGGCAAATCGTCGTTTCCCCTATCGCTGATAGGTATGGGGTCCGCTTGTGGCACCTTTGAGACATGCCGACCGGTGCTGCCGATGTCTGTTCATAGGGGGAAGACCGGAAGTGACCGGCGCGCGGTCAAAGCGGCGCTTTTCACCCACAACGACTTAGGATCGCTCGGCGGCTTAATCCCAAATCGCAACCCAAACGCTGCTGCTCGTAGGGAGTAATGCTGATGCTCGGATTTTCGAGACCGCCTGATCTCACTATCTTTTTGATCGAACGGACGGCTTGAGACTCGTGAGCCTTCCATGGGAAACGTGTCCCGCATTGCTGTACTGACCATATTGTTGATTGGCGCGTCACCACTCGCCGCCGAGCCATTTGGCGTCGCCACGGTGCCGGCAGCACCAGACAGCCGGCTGTCGGCGATCTGGCGCGACCTGCAGCTGGCCATGCGGGCGGATGAGCAGACCATCGTTGTATGCCGAGCCAATCCGGCCTGCGGCTCTCCCGCGGCCCTTCGGTTCATCGCGATAGTCGATGAGGCGCGTCGGTATCAAGGGCGCGCGCTGCTCGGCCACATCAACCGCGCCGTTAACCTCGCGATCCCGACGACGCGCGGCGGTGTGTCATGGCAGTCGCCCCTCAAGGCGTTGGCGTCGTTCGGCGACTGCAAGACCTATGCGGTGACGAAATACGCGGCCCTCGGTGCCGCGGGCATCGCGCCGGAGGACAGACGACTCGTGATGGTTTGGGACAACGCGCACCCGCAGGAAACCCATCTAGTCGTAGTGGTGCGCGTTGCACGGCGATGGCTAATCCTTGATAACCGAACCCTGACCTTGGCCTACAGCACCGACCAGCAAGCCTACCAGCCGTTACATGTGTTCGACCATTCCGGAGTGCGGGACTTCCCGCCGTTGGCCCCGGTCGGCGAGCCGCTCCAAGAACCCAAACCGCGACAATAGTCCCGAGTACGGCTAGGCCGGACATGGTCCAAGCTGTGAGCAGTGATCGAATGGAGCTGTTGTTTGCTGCGGCGCATGAGTCTGTTTGTGGCACTTTTCGGACCTCACGCGATCTCCGACTTGAGTCCGAGCAGCGCCAGGAAGCGGACATGGCTTATCCGCAGATGCACTAAGCGATGAGAATCTCGACCGCTCGCACGTCCGCCTCTCGTAGCGTCTCACCCGCCGCCAAGCCTCGTACGGGTACTCCGGTCAAGGGGCGTGCGTGCGACACGCCAACCCGTCGGGCAAATCACTTGCGTGTTTTCGCGCACCCCATGTCCAGCCCCTTTTGAAAAAATATTCTGATTTTCAGAAGTAGCAAATCAGTCCATAACTCCGCCGTCTCGTGCCCACAAGAGGGGCGCTTCGCGGTCGTCACGGACGTTGGGCGCGGGATGCGGTGGACGTGGAAGTGCCTCTGAAGAACGGCACGGACGCGGACGGCGAAGTCGTGTGGTCCTGACGCCTCGACGCTGGCGTCAAGTCGGTGGAAACATTTCCCGCCGGCGACGGTGACAAAAAAGCCCGATCACCGGGGAGAGCTCGAAGTAAGCCGTAAACCACTGCGCAGGGAAGGCCGGACTGCTTCCGCTGAACCTGTATGCTCGTGTGCGCCTTTCTTTGTGCTTTTTGCACGCGAGACCGCGGGTGCAGCGCGCACCCGGTCTTCCCTGCGCCCTCTGACTACCGGGGGCGGAACGTTTCCTCTCAAAAAGCGCG
>JBGPSI010000272.1:0-6292 GCA_041490045.1 Bradyrhizobium sp. | reverse complement strand
GGTTACGACTGGGGAGCGCGGACCGCCGACATCGTCGCCGCGCTCTGGCCGGAGCGCTGCAAGGCCCTCGTCTCCGTCAGCGGCTATCTGATCGGCAGCCAGGAATCCGGCAGGATGCCGTTGCCGCCAAAGGCCGAGCTGCAATGGTGGTACCAATATTATTTCGCCACCGAACGCGGCCGGGCCGGCTACGACAAATACCGGCACGATTTTGCCAAGCTGATCTGGCAGCTCGCTTCGCCGAAATGGAGCTTCGATGACGCCACCTTCGATCGCTCCGCGGCGGCCTTCGACAATCCCGATCACGTCGCCATTGTGATCCACAATTACCGCTGGCGGCTCGGCCTCGCCGAGGGCGAGCCGAAATACCATGATCTGGAAAAACGGCTTGCCGAAGCCCCCAGCATTACGGTGCCCGCGATCACCATGGAAGGCGATGCCAATGGCGCGCCCCATCCGGAGCCCAACGCCTACGCCAGGAAATTCTCAGGCCGATATGCGCACCGGACGATCAAGGGCGGCATCGGGCACAATCTGCCGCAGGAAGCCCCGCAGGCTTTTGCGGGAGCCGTGATCGAGGTTGCCGAGATCTGATCGGCCCCGGCAAGGCCGTCGCAGGCGTTGGACGCTCAACCCAATCTTCGGAGGGAAGTTTGACCATGCGGATGTCTTCAGCCCGGTTGCTGGCTCTGGTGGTGCTCGTGCTTGTCGTGTTGCTCACCGTTGCGGAATTCGGTCCGGCCTTGCTGAGCGGAAATTGACAGGCCGCCCGGTCAGTGGATTTGAACAAGAAACGCGGCGCGCGCTGCTGTGCGCGCCATCCTTTCATCAGCATTGAGGAGAGACCCATGACTGACATCAAGGAAAGAGCCAGAACAACCGCCGTCGAGAGCTCCCCTGCGCGGACGGTCGACATGAAGCTCGAGATCGTCGTCATCCCAGTTTCCGACGTCGATCGCGCCAAGCGATTTTACGGCGGCCTGGGCTGGAGGCTGGATGCCGACTTCGCGGCCGGTGACGACTACCGCGTGATCCAGTTCACGCCGCCCGGCTCCGGATGCTCGGTCATCTTCGGCAAGAACGTCACCGCGGCGGCACCCGGCTCGGCCAGGGGACTCTACCTGATCGTCTCCGACATCGAGGTCGCCCGCAAGGAGCTGCTCGGCCGCGGCGTTGAGGTCAGCAAGGCGTTTCACGACGCCGGCGGCGTGTATGCCGGCGCCGACGAGCCCTATCTGTTTGGCCGACTCCGGGCGAGCGGTCCGGATCCCGAGCATCGCAGCTATCGTTCGTTCGCCTCGTTCAGCGATCCGGACGGCAATGGCTGGCTGCTCCAGGAGATCACCGCCCGATTGCCCGGGCGCTTGGACGGAGACACGACCTTCACATCGTCGACCGAACTCGCGTCCGCGCTGCGGCGCGCGGCGGCCGCCCATGGCGAGCACGAGAAGCGGATCGGCAAACAGGATGCGGACTGGCCGGACTGGTATGCCGAGTACATTGTTCGTGAGCAGGCCGGCAAGGAATTGCCGTCATGAGCGGCTGGGACATTGGGCTTCCGTGGCGAAGAGACCGAAACGCCGCGCTCAGTCAGTCAGTGTGAACGTGGAAAATGTGGAGGGCTTCGCATGCGATCCGACATGGTTCCGGGAGCGATCTTTCCCGACTACGAGCTCTCCGACCACACGGCGAAACGCCGGAAACTCTCGCAGCTGCAGGGACAAGATCCCATGGTTCTCGTACTCAGCCGCGGAAGTTTCTGCCCGAAGGATCGCCGGCAAGCCGAGGGGCTCATCGAGCTGCATCGGGAGATGGAGGTGGGCTATTGCCGGCTTGTCACGATCAGTACCGACAATATCACCGAGACCAATGAATACCGCAGCGGGGTCGGCGCGCACTGGCCTTTCCTTTCCGATGCGCGGCGCACGATCCAGAAGGATCTCGACATCGCCGAATACACCGATTCCCTCCACAATCCGATGATCCCGCACGTGCTTGTGCTCGAGCCCGGTCTTGTCATTTACAAGATCTACAACGGCTACTGGTTCTTCGGACGTCCTACCATGGAAGATCTCCGCCAGGACCTGCGCGCCGTCACCAGGAAATGCCGGCCGGACTGGGACATCACGACGCCAGAACTCAGGGCGGCGTGGCAGCAAGGCCGGAAGGCGCTGTTTTATCCCTATGGAAAAACCTACGCCCAAACCCTCGGTGAACAAGACTAGAAGGAGCAGCGTAATGGTTCGCACGCACCAGCCCGACGAGGCCGCTTTCAGGTCAATTTTGCCCGAGGACATCGACTGGAAGCCATTCCCGGCGTTTCCGCCTTCGGCTCGCCTTGCCATCCTCGTCGGCCACCCCTCCGAACCCGGTCCCTACGTCGTCAGGGTCAAGGTTCCCGCCGGCGTAAAGCTGATGCCGCACCGGCATCCGGAGGATCGCATCTATACCGTCATGTCCGGCGTCTTCTACATCGGTCTCGGCGAGCGCTTCGATGGCGATCGGGTGAAGGCGTATCCGCCCGGCAGCGTGATCGTTCTGCCCGGCGATACCTTTCACTTCCACTGGGCGAAGTCCGGCGAGTACGTGACGCAGGTGACGGCGATCGGCCCGCTGGGTCTCGAATATCTCGATCCGGCGGACGATCCGCGCCAGCACGGCCACTGATCGATGGATCATCATTTCCATCAACACTGAAAATCACAGGGAAGACTGAGGAGCGTGTGTACTGATCGGCTATCTCGCCGTCCGTGCCCCGCCTACAGGGCGTATCCCCTGAGGAACAGCTGCGCGCAGGTATGGGCCCGCTCGCGGACGGCGTTCGGCGAAAGCGGCCGCAGGCCACCAGGCCATCGTCGCGCTCGGCGATGCGGTCCGGCAGCAGGCCCTCATCATGGGCTTTAGCGACACCTTTGCGATGATCGGGTTCGTGCTTGCGCTCGCGGCGGTCGCGATCCTGTTCACCCGCAAGGTCCAGGCCGGCGGGGCAGCGGCGGCGCACTGATTTTGCATTTCGTCGGTGGTTGCCCGCAGCCCCAGGCCACGAAGCGTACCGCGGCCGACATCGCTCGATCCGACCGCGTCGAAACGCCGCTATGCGTTGTTTCACGTATTCGGGCTCTGCCGTGAATCGGCCATCGTGCGGCGAGGTTAACGCCGTATTAATCGGCGAATCCTAAGCTCTTACGGCTGGGCTTGAGACCGCACGAGGAAGCCTATGGACGCCCAAAGGATCGCCGTTGATGCCGTGGTCGCGCTGACCGATTGCGACCGCGATGTCGTGACCGCGTTCATCCGCAGGTTCTATCTGGCCGGCGTGAAGGACCCCAAGCGGCTGACGTTCAAGGGCCTGCAGGCGCTGGCCCGGGCCTGATCGTCCTCAAAACCTTGCTTCGAATCCAAAGGGACCCAGGCTGCCGCGATCGACAACGGCTGGCTTGACGCAGCGCCCGTCTGGTTGAGGCCTTCGCTGACCTGCCGGTGGCCGCCGAAGCAGAACGCCATGACGTGCTCGGTATCCAGCATGTTGGCCCTCGCGATGGCCTTCACCATCGCCGTCTTCGGGTCCCGCGCGGCCTGCGCGTTCTCCCCGAAGCGCGGAATCTGAACGTCGGTCTCGACCGCCGCGATCAATTGCCCGGCGACGAACATCAGGCGGCAGCCGATATACCATTGCGGCGCGACGCCGGCGTGCTGGTTGAATTCGCAAAACCGCGCGACCGAACTGATGTACGGGAGGCCGAAATCGCCGCCGCCGATCAGGTTCCAATGCTGCAGCTGCATGCGGATGGCTTCCTGCATCGCGCCCTCCCTGAAGATGCCGCAGGAAGGATCGTACTGCCGGACCTTGTCGTAAAACCTCGCCAGGATATCCGGCAGCGCGCTCGCGAAAAACGGCCGCATCTGGCGCAAACTCGCCCGCGTCGGCTCGTCGAGGCCCACCAGATCGAGGCGGATGGCGTTCCAGTCGGGGCTCATCGGCGGCTCCGGGACAGGTCGTCTTCAGCCGCCGATCTAACGGGCTTATGGTTAACGAATTGTAAATTTACACGTAGTTTTACCGAGAAAGGCGCCAAACCCCGATCCGGAAGAGCTCCAAAGCCGGGGGCCGGGACGTCACGCTTCCGGTGTCTGGGAACGCGAAGAAGCGACCGGGTCGCCGGTCTTCTCCGCACGACGATGTCGCCGAAAACTCCCGTTCAAATTTCAATTAGCCGCGCGCGTGAAGTAACGCAGTCCTTCTCCTCGCACGAGCGAATCGAACGCTTCGTTGCCTGGGCCCTGCAACGACGTCGCGCTGAGCTCTCTCGTGTGGAATCCGGCTCAAGATCTTTTGCAATGGCCGCTGGCGGACGGTCCATGGAATTCACATGATCGGAAATTGCAATTGGCGCCTCGCGGCGGTCTCAATGTGCCTTGATGGCAACATGCGGAACTCGCGTCGAGGATCTTGTCGGTGGATTTGGAGCATGGTGAAATAAGGCGGAATTATCGCCGAACCCAGGCGCGAAAATTCCGCCCGGCCGCGTCTCGTTGGAGCACGTGCAGCCCGCGAAGAGCTTTTTGGGACCTGCCTGGGCACAAGGAGTGAACAGGAACGGAAAATGCTGAGAACGTTTTTCGCGCCACAATTCATTGCCCTCTATCTTCTCGCCGCATCCACGATCTACGTGCATTTCCGCGGTCGCGAGCGACTACGGATCGGCCGTCAGCTAGGCGATCACTCGACCTACCTCGCCCCTTACAACGTGCTGATGTATGCGGGCTCGGCGGTTCCGAACGAGCCGGTGATCCCGGTTGACCGCTTTCCGGAACTGGCAAAACTGCGCGACAATTGGGAGACGATCCGCGACGAAGCGGCGAGGCTGTTCGACGAGGGATTCATCCGGGCGGCCGCCAGGAACAACGACTGGGGCTTCTATTCGTTCTTCAAGAGCGGGTGGAAGCGCTTTTACCTGAAATGGTACGATGACTTTCTGCCGTCGGCGCGCACGCTGTGCCCGAATACGGTCGAGCTGTTGAATTCGATTCCGACGGTCCATGGCGCCATGTTTGCCATGCTGCCGCCCGGCGGCAAGCTCGGCGCGCATCGCGATCCCTTCGCCGGATCGCTGCGTTATCACCTCGGGCTGGTCACGCCCAATTCGGACAAGTGCCGGATCCTGGTCGATGGCGTGGAATGCGTCTGGCGCGACGGCGAGGGTTTCGTGTTCGACGAGACCTTCATCCACCGCGCCGAGAACGCCACCGATGTGTCCCGGATCATCCTGTTCTGCGACGTCGAGCGTCCCATGAAGTACCGCTTCATGACCGCCATGAATCGCTGGGTCAGCCACCACATCGTCAAGGCTTCGGCGACCCAGAACGTGGATGGCGAACAGGTCGGCGCGCTCAACAAGGTGTTCGGCGGGATCTACGAGGTTCATCTGGCCGGGCAGCGCGTCAAGAAGTGGAATCGCAAAGTCTATTACGCGCTCAAATATTCGCTGACGCTTGCCGTTCTCGGCCTCATCGTCGCTTCCGCCTTGAGGTGACGGGGCGCTCCGCGGACCTCGAGAGCGCAACCAAAAAGGCCCCGGACAATTCCGGGGCCTTTCGATTGCCGGATGCAGCGCGGGCGCTATTGCGGCTTGCCGATCGAAACCTTCAGTGTGCCGACGCCGTCGACGCCGCATTCGATCTTGTCGCCCGGATTGAGCTGGGAAACGCCGGCCGGCGTTCCCGTCATGATGATGTCACCGGCGGCGAGCGCGACCTGCTGCGAGAGCTGCCAGATGATTTCCGGCACGCTCCAGATCAATTCCGTGAGATCGCCCTTCTGCTGCTCGGTGCCGTTGACGGTGAGCCAGATCTTGCCCTTGGAGGGGTGGCCGATCTTGGAGGCCGGCTGCAGCGCGGAGCAGGGCGCGGAATAGTCGAAGGACTTGCCGACTTCCCAGGGGCGCTCTTTCTTGCGCGAGGCGATCTGCAGGTCGCGGCGCGTGAGGTCGATCCCGACCCCATAGCCGTAGACATGATCGAGCGCCTTGTCGGCGGGGATATTGAGGCCGCCGCTCTTCATGGCGACGATCAGTTCGACCTCGTGGTGCAGATCCTTGGTCAGCGGCGGGTACGGGATCGTGGCGCCGTCGGGCACGAGCATGTCGGCGTGCTTGGCGAAGAAGAATGGCGGCGCCCGCTCGTCATTTCCCATCTCCCGGATGTGCTCGAGATAGTTGCGCCCGACGCACCAGATGCGGCGTACCGGATAGGATTTTGACTCGCCGACGACGGGAAGGGCGGGCTGCGGCGG
>JBGPSI010000271.1:0-6302 GCA_041490045.1 Bradyrhizobium sp. | reverse complement strand
TGGGTCCCTGTGTCTGAGAAGTCTGTCATGGTGGAATGGGCGGGAAGCCGTTGGGTCCCTGGCGCTTGACGCCGTATGCCGGCCCGGTCTCCCGCCCGTTTCGACCATCAACCTGAACAGTTGCACGAGGCTGCGCCAACAGACCTCGCATCACAGGGACAGGCCCATGATCTTATACCTTCGCTGCGTCGGAATCGACGTCTCTAAGCGTACGCTCGACATTTTTGATGATGCCATCGGAGTTCCCGAGCGCATCGCCAACGCGCCACAGGCCATCACGGCGCAGGTGGCGCGTTGGCGATGCGGCAATGTGTTCGTCGTGTTCGAGGCCACCGGTGTCTACGACCGCGAGCTTGCCGAGTTACTACAACAGACCGGCATACGCTTTGCCCGCATCAATCCTGCCCGCGCCCGCGACTTCGCCCGTGCCGCCGGACAATTGGCAAAAACCGATGCGATCGATGCCCGCATGCTCGCCGCCTTCGCACGCACAATGGTACCAGCGGCTAGCCAAGCGCCCAGTCCAAGACGCAACGCCTTGGCGCTACTGGCAAAACGGCGCGATCAGCTGGTCCAGATGCGTGCGCAGGAGAAGAACCGTCGCAGCGAAGCTCAAGACCGCACGATGATCGAATGCATCGCTCGTCACCTCGACTTTCTCAATGGCGAGATCAAAGCGATCGAGGCCGAGATCAAGGCCCTCATCAAAGCCGACCCGGAGATCCTGGAGCGGGCGCGCCTGATGCGATCCGCACCCGGTATCGGACCCGTCGCTTGCATGCAACTCCTCGCCCAGATGCCTGAACTTGGACAGGTCGGTCCCAAGCAGGTCGCCGCCCTGGCAGGACTGGCCCCGCGCAATGTCGATAGCGGCACATATCGCGGCAAGCGAACAATCGGCGGGGGCCGCAAACGCGTCCGCGACGCCCTCTACATGGCCGCTCTCAACGCCGTGCGCCGTGACGGCTCCTTCAAAACCTTCTACCAAAAGCTTCGTGCAGCCGGAAAACCTGCCAAGCTCGCCCTCATCGCCATTGCCAGAAAGCTACTAACCACCCTCAACGCCATGATGCGCGACGGGAAAATCTATCTCCAGCCACAACCCTCATAACAGTTGCCGGAAGGCCGAACCAGCCCTTACGCCTGCCCCGCCGCCCAGGCCTCGCGCAGCTGGCGCTTTATCACCTTGCCGTTGGCGTTGCGAGGCAGCGGCTCCGCGGTCAGGGCCATGGTTTCCGGCACCTTGTAGTCCGAGAGCCGCTCGGCGCACCAGGCGCGCAAATCGCCTTCGCTAACGTCGCCGCTGCGCGTCACGATCACCGCGTGCACCCGCTCGCCCAGCACCGGGCACGGTTTGGTGATGATGGCGCTCTCGACCACGCCGGGATGGCCCGCCAGCACCGATTCGACCTCGGCGGAATAGATCTTCAGGCCGCCGCGGTTGATCATGTCCTTCTGGCGGTCGAACACCCGCACGAAATCGTCCTTGTCGATCGAGCCGAGATCGCCGGAATGCCAGAAGCCTGCGGTAAAACTCTCGGCCGTCGCCTTCGGATTATTCCAATAGCCCTTGATCACTGAGCCCGAGCGGATCCAGATCTCGCCGATCTCGCCGCGCGGCAGTTCGCGGCCGGCGGCGTCCATCACGACGATCTCCGCGCCGGGACAGGGCAGACCGACGCTGTCGATATGGGCTGCGGTGAGCTCCGGCGGCATGATCGTCGAGGGCGAGGTGGTTTCCGTCGAGCCATAGGCGTTGATCAGCTTCAGACCGGGCACCTTGACGGCAAGCTTCTCGATGGTCGCGATCGGCATCGGCGCGCCGCCATAGCCGCCGATCCGCCACGCCGACAGGTCGTAATTGTCGAAATCCGCCTGCAGCAGGCAGAGATTATACATTGCCGGCACCATCACGGTCTGGGTCACGCGCTCGCGCGCGGCGACTTTGAGATAATCGGCGGCCTTGAATTCGGCGACGATGATCAGCGTGCCGGCGCAGCGCGCCATGCTCATGATGTTGGCGACGACGCCCGTGACATGCGCGAGCGGCACCGCGGCGATCGAACGGTCGGCCTCGGTCAACTCCATGCAGGCCTGATAGATCATCGCGGAGTGGATGATGTTGCAATGCGCGAGCATCGCGCCTTTCGGCCGGCCGGTGGTGCCGGACGTGTAGAGGATCATCGCGGCGTCTTCCTCGCCGACCTCGGCGGGCGCCGGCGAGGGCTCGTTTCCCAGCAGCGTCGAGAATTGCGATGCGCTTCCATCGTCGACGGCAATGCGACGCCTGAGGTCGGGAACGTCGCGCGCGTCCGGCACGCGATCCCCCAGCGTCGCCTCGTGGATCAAGAGCTTGGCGCCGCAGTCCGTCAACACATAGGCGATCTCGGGCTTTTGCTGCCTCGTGCTGAGCAGCACCGTGACGGCGCCGAGATGCGCCGCGCCGAACAGCGCCAGCACGAACTCGATGCGGTTGCCGAGCAGGAGCGCGATCCGGTCGCCGCTTCGCACGCCTATCTTGCGCAGGCCGGCGGCGGTCTGCGCCGATTGCTCAGCGACCTCGCGCCAGCTCATGCGGCGCTCGCCGCAGACCAGCGCCTCACCGTCTGGATTTCGCGCAGCCGCCGCTGAGATCATCGCCCACAGGCTTGCCGGCCGCTCGCAAAATGCAGGCACCACGCGGTCGCCGAAGCGCGCCTCGAGCCGCATGGCTGGAATGGAATAATGCGACCAGTCCATTTCCTCGTCTCTAGCTTTTGGCCTTCATGCCGTAGACATGCTCCGGCCCTGGAAAAGCGCGCGAGCGCACGTCCTTGGCATAGCCTTCGATCGCCGCCTCGATCGCGGGTCCGAGATCGCCGTAGCGGCGGACGAATTTCGGCGTGCGTGGCGACAGCCCGAGCATATCCTCCAGCACCAGCACCTGGCCGTCGCAGGCCGCGCTGGCGCCGATGCCGATGGTGGGAATATCGATGGTCTCGGTGATCTTGCGCGCCAGCGGCTCGGCGACGGCCTCGATCACGACCGAGAAGGCGCCGGCCTGTGCGATCGTGATGGCGTCGTTCTCGATCGGCTCCCAGCTGCCCTCCTCGCGGCCCTGGGCGCGAAACGAGCCGAGCGTGTTGATGGATTGCGGCGTCAGCCCGATATGGCCCATCACGGGAATGCCGCGCTCGGAAAGGAACGCTACCGTCTCCGCCATCCGCGCGCCGCCCTCGAGCTTGATGGCGCCGCAATGGGTCTCCTTGAGGATCCGCACGGCGGAATGGAACGCCTGCTCCTTCGAGGCCTCGTAGGAGCCGAAGGGCATGTCCACCACGACCAGTGCATGCTGCGAACCGCGCATGACCGCATGACCCTGCAGGATCATCATCTCGAGCGTCACCGGCACCGTTGTCTCGAAACCGTGCATCACATTGCCGAGGGAATCGCCGACCAGAATGACGTCGCAATGGCGATCGACCAGTGCCGCGGTATGGGCGTGATACGAGGTCAGCATCACGATCGGCTCGCCATTCTTGCGGGCGCGGATATCCGGCGCGGTCTTGCGCCTGATCGCAGATTGAACGGACATACTATACTCCGACGACGGGGATGCCGATCACGACGGGATGAAACGCGAAAACCAGCGCCAGGTAAGCGACGATGCCGACCGCCACCGCGATCAAATCGTTGCCCCAGCCGCCCACGGGTATCGGGGGTGCGCCCGGGTCGGCGCGGCGTTTCAGCGAGATGCGGTCGAACACCGCCCAGCCCAGGAACGCGCCGAACAGGATGATCCCGCCGAGGTCGCCATTGGCGATGAGATGCGCCGCCGCCCACAATTTGACGCCCGAGAGCATCGGATGCTTGATCGTCGCATAGATGCGGCCGCGGATATAGGCGGCCACCACCAGGATGACGGAGGGCAGCATCAGGGCGACCGTGAGATGCTTCAGCGCCCTCGGCGGCGTCCAGAGCTCGATCATGCCCTCGCTGCGATAATGCGCGAAACCCCAGACGATCAGCGCCAGCCCTGCGAGCGAAACCAGCGCATAGCCGATCTTGTAGCCGCCCTCGCCCCATGAGGCGATCAGGCCGGCGCGCAGCCCGCGCTGCGTCGTCAGCGTATGGACGCCGAGGAACAGCACCAGCCCCAGGATCATCACCGCCAGTCCCATGATGTTCTCCTCCGCGAGCGCCCGCTTTTTGCCAGATCCGGGTAGCACTTTAGGGGCGCAAACTGCAATGCACGAAAACGCGCGGGACCGTTCTGATGGCGCGCCCGTTTCACATCTTCTGCCGCTACTTCGCTCCCTGCCGGGTACCCAACTCGCGATTATCGACAAAGCGGATCGCGATCGGCCGCCCGGCCAGCGCGCCGCCGAGATCGCCGGAGAATTTCAGGGGCACGCAGGCATCGAGCGAGGCGTTGATGGCCTTGAGGTAAGTGGCCCGCACATCGGCAGGTGCGCCGGCCGTGGCGAAGGTCATGCGCGGGGCGCCAATGATCCCGCCGGACCGGTTGAAGCTGAAGCGTACCGTCATCTGCATGTCGGGGCGCGCCGCGTCGGCCGGCGGTGGCGTCCAGCAGGAGCGCAGCGCCGCGAAGAGATCGCCGATGGTGTCGAGATCGTGGTCGGGCCTTTGATACTTTGCCGCGTCGTCCTGCGGCGGAACACTCTGGACCGTGAGCTGCAGGTTTTCGCCGTAGGGATAGTCGATCTCGGGAATGCACGGGTGGCGACTGAGCACGCTGCAGGTAAACGGCGCGCACGGCCGCCGGCTCAGCACGCTGCAAGGCGCATGTGAAAATGGCGTGGCATCGATGTGCCGCGGCCGCGCCTCGGCGCCGCCGGCGGCGATCGAACCGGCAAAGGCAATAATGAGGCAAAAGACGATGCGCCTGATCATGACGCGGGCCCTCGAAGGCAACAAACCCAGGGGATGCCTATTCGAGATGAGACGCAGCGCCGGCCGTATCAAGCCCCGGCTTCGTTCACATCCCTGCGTTCACAGCGCCCCGCCTCACGCCTTCTTCTTCACGTCCTTGACGCTGGAAAACACGATGCCCTCGGCGCGCTCCTTGGTGTAACCGAGATAGAACTCGTTCTTGGCCAGAAACACCGGATCGCCGTCGACGTCGTCGGCCACGCCGGAGCCGTTGGCGGCGACGAAGGCGTCCAGCTTCTTGCGGTCGTCGGAGGAGATCCAGCGCGCCAGCTGGAATTCCGAAACTTCGAATTCCACCGGCAGCGAATATTCGGCATCGAGCCGCGCCTTCAGCACGTCGAGCTGCAGCGGGCCGACCACGCCGACCAGCGCGGGCGCGCCGTCGCGCGGACGGAACACCTGCACGACGCCCTCCTCCGACATCTGCTGCAGCGCCTCTTTCAGCTTCTTCGCCTTCATCGCATCCGTCAGCCGGACCCTGCGGACGATTTCCGGTGCGAATGATGGTACGCCGACAAAGGTGAGATCCTCGCCCTCGGTCAAGGTGTCGCCGATCCGCAAGGTTCCGTGGTTGGGGATGCCGACGACATCGCCGGCAAACGCCTCGTCCGCCAATGCGCGATCCTGGGCGAAGAAGAACTGCGGGCTGGACAGCGACATGTTCTTGCCGGTGCGCACCAGTTTTGCCTTCATGCCGCGGGTGAGCTTGCCCGAGCACAGCCGCGCAAACGCGATGCGGTCGCGATGGTTCGGATCCATATTGGCCTGGATCTTGAACACGAAGGCGCTCATGCGCGGCTCTGCCGCCTCGACCTTGCGCAAATTGCTTTCTTGGGCGCGCGGCGGCGGCGCGAAGCGCCCGAGCCCCTCCAGCAGATCGCCGACGCCGAAATTGCGCAGCGCGCTGCCGAAATAAACCGGCGTCAGATGGCCCTCGCGGAATGCCTCGAGCTCGAACGGCTTGCAGGCTTCCGACACCAGCGCGAGCTCTTCCTTGATGGCGCCGACGTCGAGATTGGGATTGCGGCCGGCGAGATCGGCAATGTCGATCTGCTCCGCCGCGCCGGTCTTGGCACCGCCGCCTTCGAGCAGGCGCACGCCGCCGGTGGCGATATCGTAGGTGCCGAGGAAATCGCGGCCGCGCCCGACTGGCCAGGTCATCGGCGTGGTGTCGAGCGCCAGCGTCTTTTCGATCTCATCCAGGAGATCGAAGGTGTCGCGGCTCTCGCGGTCCATCTTGTTGATGAAAGTGATGATCGGAATGTCGCGGAGCCGGCAGACCTCGAACAGCTTTCGCGTCCGCGCCTCGATGCCCTTGGCGGCGTCGATCACCATGACGGCGGAGTCGACCGCGGTCAGCGTGCGGTAGG
>JBGPSI010000270.1:0-6314 GCA_041490045.1 Bradyrhizobium sp. | reverse complement strand
CGCCAGACCTATCGCCGCTTCGGCGGCCGCGACCGTGAGAACCAGCAGTGCGAAGACCTGGCCGACGATGTCGCCGAGGAACGTCGAAAACGCCACCAGGTTAATATTGACGGCAAGCAGGATCAGCTCGATCGACATCAGGATGACGATGATGTTCTTGCGGTTGAGGAAGATGCCGAGGATGCCGAGCGTAAACAGGATCGCGCCGACCGCAAGGTAATGTCCAAGACCGATCGTCATTGCACCCACTCCGCCGCGTCCGCATCCTGCAGGCCCTGGCCCGAGGCCACCTTGCGCACGCTCATCGCAATCGCGGGCGTCCGCGCGTTCTGCACGTTGATATCCTGCCGCTTCACGCTCGCCTTATGGCGCAGCGTCAGCACGATGGCGCCGATCATCGCCACCAGCAGCACCATGCTGGCCATCTCGGTGTAGTGGATATACTTCGTATAGAGCACAAGCCCGAGCGCCTCGGTGTTGCTGACGTTGTTGGGGATCGGCGCGGTGATCGACTTGGCGGTGCCGGCATTGATGACCCAGCCGCCGCCTACCAAGAGCAGTTCGGCGAGGAAGATCGCGCCGATCACGAGCCCGATCGGCAGATATTCGAGGAAGCCCTCGCGCAGCTCGGTGAAGTCGACGTCGAGCATCATGATCACGAACAGGAACAGCACCGCGACCGCTCCGACATAGACCACGACCAGGATCATCGCCAGGAATTCGGCCCCCATCAGCACGAACAGGCCGGAGGCGTTGACGAAGGCCAGGATCAAAAACAGCACGGAGTGCACGGGATTGCGCGAGACAATCACCATGACGGCCGACGCCACGCAGGTGCCGGCAAACAGATAGAAGAACAGCGCTGGAAGGATCATGCCCTCACCTCACCGGTACGGCGCGTCGAGTTCGATCGATTTCGCAATCTCGCGCTCCCAGCGGTCGCCATTGGCGAGCAGTTTCGCCTTGTCATAATAGAGTTCCTCGCGGGTCTCGGTCGCGAATTCGAAATTCGGTCCCTCGACGATGGCATCGACCGGACAGGCCTCCTGGCACAGCCCGCAATAGATGCATTTCACCATGTCGATGTCGTAGCGCACGGTGCGGCGGGTGCCGTCGTTGCGGCGCGGGCCGGCCTCGATCGTGATCGCCTGCGCAGGGCAGATCGCCTCGCACAGCTTGCAGGCGATGCAGCGTTCCTCGCCGTTCGGATAGCGGCGCAACGCGTGCTCGCCGCGGAAGCGCGGCGAGATCGGGCCCTTCTCGAACGGATAGTTCAGCGTCGGCTTCGGCTGGAAGAAATAGCGCATGGCGAGGAAGAACGCCGATACGAATTCCGACAGCAGCAGCGAGCGGGCCGTGGCGTTGATATTGACACTCATAGCGACCTCATTGCGGAGCGATCCCCGCGAAGTGCAGCACGCCGGCGACGATGACCACCATCGCCAGTGACAGCGGCAGGAACACCTTCCAGCCGAGCCGCATCAGTTGATCGTAGCGGTAGCGCGGCACGATCGCCTTCGCCATCGCAAACATAAAGAACATGAAGAATAGTTTGAGCGCGAACCAGATCACGCCGGGCACCCAGGTGAACGGCGCCACCGCGATCGGCGGCAGCCAGCCTCCCAGGAACAGGATCGTCGCCATCGCGCACATCGTGCAGATCGCGACATATTCGCCGAGCATGAACAAGAGATACGGCGTCGAGCCGTATTCGACCATGAAACCCGCCACCAGTTCGGATTCAGCTTCCACCAGGTCGAACGGCGGCCGGTTGGTTTCCGCCAGCGCCGAGACGTAGAACACCACGAACATCGGGAACAGCGGGATGAAGTACCAGTTCAGGATGGTCAGCTTGGGCAGGCCGATCAGGCTGGCGAGCCCGCGGGCATTCTGGGCCTCGACCACGGCCGAGAGGTTCAGCGAGCCCGCGCACAGCAACACGGTGATGATCACAAAGCCGATCGAGACTTCGTAGCTCACCATCTGCGCCGCCGAGCGCAGCGCCGCCAGGAACGGGTATTTCGAGTTCGACGACCAGCCGGCCATGATGATGCCGTAGATCGACAGCGACGAGATCGCGAAGATGTAGAGGATGCCGACATTGATGTCGGAGATCACCCAGCCGAGATCCATCGGGATCACCGCCCAGGCCGCGAGCGCCAGCACGCAGGAGACCAGCGGGGCCAGCAGGAACACGCCCTTGTTGGAGCCGGAGGGAATGATCGGCTCCTTGAACACGAATTTCAGGAGGTCGGCGAAGGACTGGAACAGGCCAAAGGGGCCGACCACGTTGGGTCCGCGCCGGATCTGCACCGCCGCCCAGATCTTGCGGTCGGCGAGCAGGATGAAGGCGATAGCGACCAGCAGCACGACCAGCAGCAGCACGCTCTCCGCGGCCATGATGATCAATGGCCAGAGGAAGGCGGTCCAGAATGCGCTTGCGAAGAAATCAGCCATCAGGTCACGCTCACTCCGCTGCCGTCAGCATCTTCCCGGACGCCAGCCGGGAACATTCCGCCATTACCGCCGACGCGCGCGCGATCGGGTTGGTCAAATAAAAATCCTCCACCGACGACTTGAACGGCGTCTTCTCGATGCTGCCGCCCTTGCCGGCTACCGCCTTGATGTCGGCCGCCGTACCGGCCTCGATCTGGTCGACCCGCATCAGATGCGGCACGGCCTTGAACAGCGCCTGCCGCAGCGCGGGAAGCGAATCGTAGCCGAGCTTCTTGCCGAGCGCTTCCGACAGCGCGCGGATAATCGCCCAGTCCTCGCGCGCCTCCCCTGGGGGAAACGCCGCGCGGTTCGCCATCTGCACCCGGCCTTCGGTGTTGACGTAGATGCCGGATTTTTCCGTATAGGCCGCGCCCGGCAGGATCACGTCGGCGCGGTGCGCGCCGCGGTCGCCATGGGTGCCGATATAAACCACGAAGGTGCCGTCCGGCGCCTTGGTCTCGTCGGCGCCCAGAAGAAACAGCACGTCCAGCGTGCCGAACGTCGTCATCTGCGCCGCGCTCAAGCCGCCCGCGCCCGCCGCAAAGCCGATATCGAGCGCACCGACCCGCGAGGCCGTATCATGCAGCACGGCAAAGCCGTTCCAGCCGTCCTTGACGGCGCCGACATCGGCGGCAAGCTTTGCGGCGGCCGCGAGTACCGCAGACCCGTCATGCCGCCCCGTAGCCCCGGTGCCGACCAGCACGACCGGATTCTTGGCGCCCTTCAGCACGCCGGCGAAGGAATGCTTGCCGGCGGCGAGATTGGCAAGCGACTCCGCGCCCGCGCCGAGATAATCGTAGCTGTAAGTGAGGTCGGCCTTGGCGCCGATCACGCCTACCTTGAGCTGGCCCGTGCGCCAGCGCTTGCGGATGCGCGCATTGAGCACCGCGGCTTCCCGGCGAGGGTTCGAGCCGATGATCAGAAGCGCATCGGCCTGCTCGATACCGGCGATGGTCGGATTGAAGATGTAGGAGCCGCGGCCGTTCTTCGGATCGAAGGCGTCGCCGCCCTGCACGGCGAGATTGACCGAGCCGTATTTCGCCAGGAGATCCCTCAGCGCGAACATCTCCTCCGCCGCGGCGAGATCGCCCGCGATGGCGCCGATCCGCTTGCCGTCGCTCATTTTGACCTTGGCGGCGATGGCGGCGAAGGCCTCCGGCCACGTCGCGGCGCGGAGCTTACCGTCCTGCCTGATGTGGGGACGGTCGAGCCGCTGCGTGCGCAGGCCGTCGACGACGTGGCGGGTCTTGTCGGAAATCCACTCCTCGTTCACCGCCTCGTTGACGCGCGGCAGGATCCGCATCACCTCACGGCCGCGGGTATCGACCCGGATCGCCGAGCCGACGCCGTCCATCACGTCAACCGACTGCGTCTTGCCGAGCTCCCAGGGCCGCGCCGCGAAGGCGTAAGGCTTCGAGGTCAGCGCGCCCACCGGGCAGATGTCGACCAGATTGCCCTGCAGTTCCGAGGTCAGCGCGGTTTCCAGATAGGTGGTGATCTCCATGTCCTCGCCGCGGCCGGTCGCGCCCATTTCGGGCGCGCCGCAGACTTCGGCGGAGAAGCGTACGCAGCGGGTGCACTGGATGCAGCGGTTCATCGAGGTCTTGACCAGCGCGCCCAGGTACTTGTCCTCGACCGCGCGCTTGTTCTCGGCGAAGCGCGAGGTGTCGACGCCATAGCCCATCGCCTGGTCCTGCAGGTCGCACTCCCCGCCCTGATCGCAGATCGGGCAATCCAGCGGGTGGTTGATCAGGAGGAATTCCATCACGCCTTCGCGCGCCTTCTTCACCATCGGCGAGCGGGTGGAGATTTCCGGCGGCTCGCCCTTGGGGCCCGGACGGCAATCGCGCACGCCCCAGGCGCAGCTCGCGACCGGCTTCGGGCCGCCCTTGATCTCGACCAGGCACATCCGGCAATTGCCGGCGATCGACAGCCGCTCGTGGTAGCAGAAGCGCGGGATTTCGGCGCCCGCGGCCTCGCACGCCTGCAACAGCGTGTATTCGGCGGGGACATCGATCTCTTTGCCATCGATGATGAGTTTTGTCATGGCGGTCTCAGGTCTTTCCGAGCTTGCAGTCGGGTGGCGTGACGCTGGCGGTCTTCAGGGACGCCTTCACCCATTGCTGGGTATCGGTGGAGTAGGTTTCGAGATAGGCCGGCTCGGCCCGCGACTTCTCGCACAGGAACGGCAGATGCGGTTTCAGGTCGTAGTCGCAGGAAGCAACCCACTCCCGCTTGTCGGCGAAGGCGGCGGTCGCCTCCTCGCAGGCGTAGAGGAAGTACGAGACGAAGCTTTCATACTGAACCTGTTCGCTGCGGCCGGCCGCCTTGATCGCATCGTAATCCGGTGAAGAGAATTTCGGATTCCTGAACGCCAGATCGGTGTACCCCAGAAACGCCTGTCGCGCGCTGACGGCGCGGTTGTTGGATCGGATTTCGTTGATCTGGAACAGAATCGCAACAAAGCCGAGCAGCGCCACGGTCGCCTGCGCCATCTGCGCCAGCGTCCCGTATTTCTGCCACCAGACAATGCTCGGTTGCGACATCAACATTACTCCGCAGCCACCATGTGCGCGGGATCGAGAATGCCGGCATCGTCGACATCGGACTTGTGCGAATACTCGCTGATGCGCTCTTCGATCTCGTGACGGAAATGCGCGATCAGGCCCTGGATCGGCCACGCCGCGGCGTCGCCGAGCGCGCAGATCGTGTGACCCTCGACCTGTTTTGTGACCTCCAGCAGCATGTCGATCTCGCGCTTGTGGGCGCGGCCCTCGGCCATGCGCGTCAACACCCGCCACATCCATCCGGTGCCCTCGCGGCACGGCGTGCACTGGCCGCAGCTCTCATGCTTGTAGAAATAGGAAATCCGCGCGATCGCCCGGATCAGGTCAGTCGACTTGTCCATCACGATCACGGCCGCCGTGCCGAGGCCGGAACGAAGCTTGCTCAAGGAGTCGAAATCCATCGGCGTATCGATGATCTGGTCGGCCGGCACCATGCGCACCGAGGAGCCGCCGGGGATCACCGCCTTGAGATTGTCCCAGCCGCCGCGGATGCCGCCGCAATGGCGCTCGATCAGTTCGCGGAATGGAATACCCATCGCCTCTTCGACATTGCAGGGGCGCTCGACATGGCCGGAGATGCAAAACAGCTTGGTGCCGACATTGTTGGGCCGGCCGATGCCGGCGAACCACGCAGCACCCCGCCGCAAAATATCGGGTGCGACCGCGATCGACTCGACGTTGTTGACGGTGGTCGGGCAGCCGAACAGGCCGACATTGGCCGGGAATGGCGGCTTCAGCCGCGGCATGCCCTTCTTGCCTTCGAGGCTTTCCAAGAGCGCCGTTTCTTCACCGCAAATATAGGCGCCGGCGCCGTGCGCCACGTAGAGGTCGAACGGCCAGCCGTTGAGGTTGTCCTTGCCGATCAGTTTCGCCGCATAGGCCTGATCGACCGCGGCCTGCAGATGCTCGCGCTCCCTGATGAATTCGCCGCGCACATAAATGTAGGCGGCGTGCGCGCCCATCGCGAAGCTTGCAATCAGGCAACCCTCGACCAAAAGATGCGGATCGTGCCGCATGATCTCGCGGTCCTTGCAGGTACCGGGCTCGGATTCGTCGGCATTTACCACGAGGTAATGCGGCCGGCCGTCCGACTTCTTCGGCATGAACGACCATTTCAACCCGGTCGGGAAGCCGGCGCCGCCGCGGCCGCGCAGGCCCGAAGCCTTGACGTCCTCTATGATCGCATCGCGGCCTTTTTCCAGGAGCGCCTTGGTGCCGTCCCAGGCGCCGCGCGCGCGCGCGCCCTTCAGG
>JBGPSI010000269.1:0-6379 GCA_041490045.1 Bradyrhizobium sp. | reverse complement strand
TCCCGGTTCGATAAAATTTGAGCGACCGGCGATTGGGCGAAAATTAACCGAGCGCACGGGATTACACCTGCCAAGACTTCACCCACAAGACTTCACCGACAGGACTTCACCCGCTCACCGCGAATGCCCCGCCATATTTGGCGCGAAGCTCGGTTTTGAGCAGCTTTCCGGTCGCGGTATGCGGCAGCGATTCCACGAAGATCACATCTTCAGGCATCCACCATTTGGCGATGCGCGTCGACAGGAATTCAAGGATCGCCTCCTTTGTCGGATCCGCGCCGGGCCGGGGATGCACCAGCAGCAGCGGCCGTTCCTGCCATTTCGGATGCGGGATAGCGATGACGGCGGCCTCGAACACGTCGGGATGCGAGACCGCCAAATTCTCGATCTCGATCGAGGAAATCCATTCGCCGCCGGATTTGATGACGTCCTTCAGGCGGTCCGTCAGTTGCACGTAGCCGTCGGGATTAATGGTCGCGACGTCACCGGTTCCGAACCAGCCGTCGTCATCGACGACCTTGCCGCCTTCACTCTTGAAATAGCCTGATATCACCCAGTTGCCCCGAACCTGGAGCTGGCCGACCGACTTGCCGTCATGTGGGACGCTCTCGCCATTCTCCCCGATCAGGCGCAGCTCGACGCCGAAGATCTGACGTCCCTGCTTGACCTGCATGTCGACAATCTCGGCCGGCATCGCGCCGTCGTGCATGGCGAGCGGCGAGCCGAGCGTCACCAGCGGGCTGGTTTCCGTCATGCCCCAGGCATGCAGCAGGAACACGCCGAGCAGATCGCGGAATTTCTCGATCGTCGCCCGCGGCGCCGCCGTGCCGCCGCTGAAGATGACCTTCAATTTCAGCTTCGAGAGATCGAGCCTGGCTCGATTGTTCCCGATATAGGCAAGGAAGTTGAGCCAGATCGTCGGAATACCACCAGCCTTGGTGCATCCCTCCTGTTCCAGAAGCATGTAGATGCTTTCCGGATCAAGACGTGGTCCGGGCAGCACCAGCTTGGCGCCGCACATGGCCGCCGAAAACGGCAGGCTCCACGCATTGGCGTGGAACAGCGGCACGATCACCAGGATCGAATCCCTGGCCGAGAGCGCAAAGCCGTCGGCCGCGCAAGCGGCGAAGGCATGCAGGATAGTCGAGCGATGGCTGTAGAGCACACCCTTGGGCTTGCCGGTCGTGCCCGAAGTGTAGCAGAGCGTGCAGGCGGTATTCTCGTCGAGCTGCGGCCAGGCGTAATCCGGCGAGGCTTTCGCCAGCAGCGTCTCGTAGCACAGGAGATTGCCGACCTTGACAGCCGGCACGTCTTTCTCCTCGCACAGCGCGATCCAGCCGCGCACCAGCGGCAGATGGGGCGCAAGCTGCTCGACGAGCGGTGCAAAATCGGGATCGAAGAAGACGTAACCGTTTTCGGCGTGGTTGATGATGTAGACGAGTTGCTCGGCGAACAGGCGCGGATTGACCGTATGAAGTACGCGGCCGGAGCAAGTCACGCCGTAATAGAGTTCGAGGTGCCGCCATGAATTCCAGGCCAGCGTCGCGACGCGGTCGCCCTCCCCGACGCCGAGCGCTGCGAGCGCATTGGCGACGCGTTTGGCGCGCGCCGCCACCTGCCCGTAATTGGACCGGTGCATGACGCCCGCCGGATCGCGCGAGACGATCTCGGTCTTTGCGTGCCAGGTCGCGACATAATCAACCAGGTTCGAGATCAGCAGCGGCTGCTGTTGCATTAGTCCGAACATGGAAACCTCCGGGTTTCGAACGATTCCTCGATTACCTCAAAAGCAGTTCTGCGCGTCGTTTGGATCACGGCCGAGAACCCGCGTCCAAGCACCACGCCGCCGATCTCGTCGTTGTCGATGGCGACCGCCGTTTGCTGCGCTCTGGCCGGCGCGGAAGCCAGCGAGGGCAGACCTGCCAACGCCATGCAGGTCGCGGCGAAGATGAACGGTGACCGGATTCGTCTTTTTTGAGTTCATTGGTCCCCCCTTTTGGATTTCGAGCTTGCCGCTCGTTGTTTAGGATAAGCCTACACCAATCCGGAGCTGACGCCAGTGACAGCTCAGGGCCGCAGCAGCCTCGCCTCGCGATATCGCTCGAGCCGGTCGCGGGTCATGGCGATCGTGTCGGCGCGGGCGCTCTTCGCAAAGACCATCTCAGCCAAACCCCGCTTCCCGCATGCGCAAGCAGCTATCGGCGATGTCGGCATCCGGGTTGTGCGAAATGATTTCCAGCATCGGCAGCTCGCTATATCCGACCTCTTTCATCGCGGACGCAACGCCGGCCAGCGGCACGTCGCCGCAACCCAGGGGATCATGCCTGTAACTCTGCCGCGTCGTATCGGAGAAATGCACGAGAGAGAGCCGGTCGCGGACGCGGCGCAATCCATCGCTCGGAGCCTCGCCAATGAAATGCGCGTTCGCCACGTCGTAGATGACGCGAATGCCGGCGTCGCCGTAGCCGTCGACCACCTTCATCAGCGACTCCGCGTCCGGCAGGAAGGCGAACGGCATGTTCTCGATGAGCAGCCTTGTGCCGACCTCGCGCGCCAATGGCGCCAGTACATCGAGCGCGCGATAGAAATGGGAGACCATGCGCTCGCGCGGCATGGGAAACAGCGGATTGGGCTTGCCGGGGCCGATGATGATCCCGCCCGCTCCCAGTTCGCCGGCGCAGCGAACGAATTTCGTCAGGAGATCGAGCGTATAGGCCCGCATTTCCTCCGCCGCGGCGGCGACATTGATGTCGACATTCGGCATGTTGACGGCCACCAGCCGCAATCTCTGTTCGCAGAGATGGCGCAAGCTCCGAAGCTTGGGGGCGTCAAGCTCGGCTGGCCAGAGATGGCCGGGAAAAAACATCAGCTCGACGCCGCCATAGCCCCGGTCGGCGAGGCGCGCCACCGTATCGGCGGCGCTGCCGCCGAAAATATAGGAATAGGTATTGACGCCAAAGCTTGCGGCCGGGTTGGTCATGCGTGTCCCCTCCCTTGTCCTTGCTTCTGTGCGAGGTGCCGGCCGGCGATGTAGCCGAAGGTCAGCGCCGGCCCAAGCGTGATGCCGGGCCCGGGATAATTTCCGTTCATGATCGAGCCCATATCGTTGCCGCAGGCATAGAGCCCGGAAATGACGCTGCCGTCTTCTCTCAGAACGCGGGCATCGCTATCCGTTCGGAGGCCTATCGCCGTACCGAGATCCGCCGGAACAATCCGCAAGGCGTAAAACGGCGGCTGCTCGATCGGCGCGACGCAAGGGTTCGGCGAATGGCCGGCATCGCCAAGATGACGCTGATAGATGGAGCCACCGCGCCCGAATTCGGGGTCGATGCCGATGCGGGCGGACGCGTTGTACTTCTCCAGGGTCTTCGCCAGCGCCGATGTTTCGACGCCGATAGCGCCTGCGAGCGCCTCTATGCTGCGTGCCTCGATCAGTTCGCCGCTTCGGACGTATCGCCTTACATGCACGGTGAAAGGCTGAATGCGGCCGAGCCCGTAGTTCCAGAGAAACCGACGGTCGCAGACGAGATAGAAGGAACGGTTCGCCGCGTCGTTGCCGTCGCGCAGCATGGCGAGGACGAACTCGTGATAGGACAAGGCCTCATTGACGAAGCGCCTGCCCGCCGCGTTGACCGCAATGATCCCGGGTTTTGCGCGGTCGGTCACGGTATGCGGGAAGACACCCTGGCTGCCATCGGCGCGCTTGAACAGCGATGCCGGCACCCAATAGGCGGGACTGGCCACGCGCGGATTGATGCCGGCACCGGCAGCCGTCGCCACATGCAGGCCGTCGCCGGTCCCTGCGCCAGCGGTGGCGGAAACCGCGCCTGCGCCAGCCGGAAAGAACTGTTCGCGAAGTCTTGCGTCGTGAGAGAAGCCGCCGGTCGCCAGCACGATGCCCTTGCGCGCGATGATCGTCCGCGAGCCGGATGACTCCCTGATCGCAACGCCTTTGACCGCATCGTCTTCGATCAGGAACTGCTCGACATTGGCGCCGAAAATAATCTCGACATTCAGCTTAAGCAGCGAGGCATAGAGGCGCGCGGCCAGCGCATTGCCCAGGTGCAGCGTCGTCCCCCGGGGCGCGCGAAGCCGTTGCCACGCATATTGCGAAACCAGCCGCAGCGCGCGCAGCGTCGACCGCAGGGAGCGGCCGGCTTGGCGAAGGTGGGGGATATCGAGCCGGTTTATCATCATGCCGCCGAACAGCATGAACTCCGGCAGCGGCGGCCGCAGCCGCGCAAAGTCCTTTCCGAGTTCGGCGCCGTCGAAACAGACGGGCTCGAGCACGCGGCCGCCGGCGGTCGATCCCGGCTTTTCCGGATAATAGTCGGGATAGGTTTTCACCGGCTGCAGCCGGACTTCCGTGTTCGCCTGGAGATAGCCGACCGCCTCCGGCCCCCGCGCCAGAAACACTTCCCGCAAATCGGCGTTTTCGCTTCCCGGAACGGTACCGGCGAGATAGCTGGTGGCTTCGGGCAGGCTGTCATCAAGGCCCGCCTGCTTCATCAGGGCGTTGCCGGGAATCCAGACCATCCCGCCGGACCACGCTGTCGTGCCGCCGACGAATTCGGTCTTCTCAACGACAAGAACGCTCAAGCCCTCCGCGGCGGCGACGGCGGCCGCCGTCATCCCACCGGCGCCCGCGCCAATGACGACGACATCGTATGCATCGGAAGCCGGCATGATGGCTGGGGCCCGCGCGGAGGTTGAAGTTGCAGCCAGCCTCAGACGATCTTGGCGCCGTCGGTGACCGGCGAGGTGATCACCAGAAAAACCAGGTCGACCAGCCCCGAATTGGAGATCGCGTGTTCGACCCCGGGCGGCAAGAAGATAAAATCGTGCTTGCGTACCAAGTGGTTCTTGCCGGCGATCTCCATCAAGCCCTCGCCTTCGAGCACGTGGTAGATCTGCTCCTGAACCTGGTGCCTGTGGCGGGCGACGTGCGCCATCGGCTGGTACATCGAGATCCGGTAATCGATGTGGCGGCTGCCGGCGGTCTCCGGCATTACCAGCGGCTTCGACAGCGCGCCGCCGAAATGGTTGGGAAATTCGCGCCATGGCACTTCGGCGATATTGCGGATGAAGGCGCCGTTGTTCAGTTCGGTCATGGTCATGTTTCCTCTTTCTCGTCCAGCGCGGGAGGCGATGCTATCGCCGCTGCAGGAATTCTACAGCCGCTTCTCCCGCGATTTTTCCGAAAACCAGCGCCCGCAGCACCGCGACCGCGTTCGGCGCGGTGCCATAGAAATGCCCGGTGATTTCGCCGGCGGCGTAGAGCCCTGATATCGGCCCGCGTTCGCCCAACACTTCGGCCCTTGGGTTCGTAGCGAGACCGCCAAACGTGTAGGCAATCGCGCCGACCAGGGGATAGGCGATAAACGGCGGTTTTGTAATCGCCCGCGCCCAGTTCGATTTCGGCGGCTTCAATTCGCTGGCCACCGCCAGACCATCGCAGCGCGCCGCATCGAACCGCGCGGGGTCGCCGGTCGCCGCCGCGTTGAACGCGTCCACCGTGCTTCGCAAATTGCCGGGGGGGGATGCCGATCCGCGCCGCCAGCGCTTCGATCGAGTCGGCTTGAACGGGCGGCACCTCCGACCGTATCGCGCGCTCAAAACCCTCGATGTCGAACAGCCGGGAGTCGAGGATGGCGTAGGCCATGCGCTTCGGTCTGGCAAAATGGATATCGCGGGCAAAGGCCTCCCAGGTCTCGTGCATGAGACCAGAGCCCTCGTCGAAGAAGCGGTGACCGTGCTGATCGACCACGATGCCGTAAGGGTAGACCAGCACGACCGGCGCGGAACTCTTGCTGCGCGGGTCGACTGGCTCGATATGCATGCCGTCCCACGCGCCGGAAATATTCGCGCCCTGCTCGGTTGCCATGCGAATGCCGTCGCCGGTGTCGAAGCGCGTTCCCGGCGAGATCAGCTTGATGCTCTCTCCGCCGAGCCCGAAATGCGCCCGCATCATCGAAGGATTGCCCTGAAATCCGCCGCTGGCGAGAATGACGGCATCGGCGGCGAGCGTTGTCGTGGCACCATCGCCGGTGTGGACCTCAATGCCGCCGACGCGATGGTCCTTTGCCATCACCAGCCGCTGCGCTTCGGCTTCGTAGCGTACCTTCACGCTGGCCTGTTTCGCCGCGGCCAGCAGTTTTGCAACGATAGCACCGCCGCCGCCGACCGGCTGGATGCGCGCAGGACCGGCGCTGAGATAGTAAAGAGGCGTGACGAATTCGACGCCGTGGCGTTGCAGCCATCCGACGGTCGCGGTTGCATTGCCCGCCAGGGCGCGAAAATAGCTGGCGTCGCCGCGCCCGCCGCAAATCCTGAGCACGTCGTCGGCGAAACCGGGATCGATCCGATCGGGTGCATCGAG
>JBGPSI010000268.1:0-6382 GCA_041490045.1 Bradyrhizobium sp. | reverse complement strand
TCCCCGATCCGGGCCGGGGCAGCGTTCGCCCGAAAACGCTAGGGCAGCATCGCAAAGGCGCTCGAGACGATTGCCACCGGCTTGTTGTCGGTGGCGCTCGACAGCGTCACGCGGCCGAAGCTCATGGTGCGGCCGAGCCGCACCACCCGCGCATCCGCCAGCACGCCCGATTTCGTCACCGCGCGCATGAAGTGCGTGGTCTGATCGACCGTCGTCATCGGGCGGTAGCCGCGGTTGGCCGCGAGAATGGCGATCACCATCGCGGTGTCCGCCAGCGCCATCAGCGCCTGGCCGCAAACGATGCCGCCGTGCCGGCACAGCCGTTCCGAAAACGCCATGCGCAGGATCGCGCCCGGCTGCCAGTCGGGGGCCGCGCCCGGCGGAGGGGCGCATTCGAGGCCGCTGATCGAGAGCCCCAGATCCTGCACCCACGGTGCGAATACGTCGGCCAGCGTGCGCCGGGCTTCCTCGATATCGAACTGGGCTGTTTGTTGCTCGGTTTGCATGAAAGCTGGTTCCCCCCGCTATGGGCGCATTCTAGAGGGCATTTCGCAGAAGGGAACACGTGCCCCGGCGGCTTGAAAACGAGGGGTTTCGAGCCGAAGTGCCGCCGAAATCCCGCAAGCGGGATCATTTTTGATACCTCGGCGGCGGTTCTTGGCTTAGCCGTCGAGGCGATGCTATATGACCGGGAAAATTCGGGGAGCATATTCCATGAAGGTTTTCCGCCTGGCCGCTGTCTTTGCGTTGCTTGCAGGGCCGGCCTACGCGCAATTGCCCAACATCAATTTGATGCCGGAGACGAAGACCCTGACGCCGGAGGAAAAGGAGCAGGAGGCCGCGCAGCAGAGGGCCTATCGGGACTCGCTGAAGAAGATTCCGGATGCCAAGGCCGCGAACGATCCATGGGGCACCGTGCGCAGCACGGACACGCCCAAGACGTCGGCGGCCAAGACCATGGCGCCGGCAAAGCCCAAGACCAAGACCGGGAGTGCCCAAACCAAGGTGGACGCCCGCTGATCGCTGCAACGGTTGCGTCCGTGCCGGAGCCGGTCAGGCCAGCGCGGCCGATTGATCCACCAGCGTTTCGTAACACTCGCAGGACATCCGCATCAGCGCGGCGCGGTCCAGGATCTTGATCACGCCGCGCGAATAGGTGATGGCGCCTGCGCTCTGCACCTTGCTTGCGACTTCGGTCACCGAGGTGCGCCGCACGCCCAGCATCTCCGCGAGAAATTCCTGCGTCAGGGGAATGGTATCGCTCGCCGCCCGATCCGCGCATTGCAGCAGCCAGCGGCAAAAACGCGCCTCGATCGAATGCAGCGCGTTGCAGGCGGCGGTGACGCGGGCCTGCGACAACAGCACCTCGTTGTAGCGGATGGCGAGATTGCGCACGGGATCGCTGGTGGCGGCCATGGTCCGGAAATGCGAAGCGGCGACCTTGCTGCAGGTCAGGGGCATCTGCACGACAACGCGGACCAGCGACTTGTAGAGGCCAAGCCCAGCCATCGCGCCGACCACGCCCTCGCGGCCGACCGTCGCGGTCTCGATCGCCTTGCCGTCGCGCAGCACCGCCAGCAGCGACAGCATGCCGCTATGCGGGAAGTAGACCTGGTCGACCTCGTCGCCGGATTCTATCAGCACCGTGCCCTGCTGCAGCGGGACCGTCGAGAGATGCGGAACCAGCCGGTCGAAATCAGCGCGAGGGAGCGAGGCAAGCAGCTGGTTGTCCAGGGGAAGACCGGCGTCAGGAATGTTTACGGCCATTGCGATATCCTGCCCGGTCGGTCGGGCCGATTTACCGCTGGGGACGAAGGTGGCGCATCCGAGAGGCGCACCGCGGGAGGTAAGTTTATAGGGATTGCCGAGGGGCGTTGTCGGTCCGGTAACCGTCATAGGCCCGCGCCGGGCCGGGGCCGTTAGACAAAATACTGGGGATTGAGCGGCCCTGCGCGGCAAAATTCGGTGTCGGAAATCGAACGTTGCCGGGATTCCGGTCGATTTCCTATCCGACCTCGCTGACCAACCGGTGTTTCTTGTCGGCCCGTGGCGCGAGCGGGGTATCGCCCAGCAGCCGGTCGAATTCCAGTTTGGAAATGTCGTAGCACTCGCAGGCGCGCAGCCGCAGCACCCCGGGATCGAGGATGCTGACGTGACCGCGGCGGTAGTGGATCAGCCCGGCCTTCTGCAGGGCCCCCATCACCTCGGTGACCGTGGTTCGCCGTACGCCCAGCATCATGCCCAGGAATTCCTGGGTGAGCAGAAACTCGCCTGTCGGCATCCGGTCGCGCGTCATCAATAGCCAGCGGCAGCAGCGCTGCTCCACCCGGTGAAGATGCGCGCACGCGGCCGATTGCGCGACTTGGTTGAAGAAGGCGTGGGTGTAGCGCAGCATGACAAGCTTCAGGCTCGGGCTCTGATCGAGTTCGCGCCGGAAGATGCCGGCGTCCATCTGCAGCGCCGTCCCCGGCACCTGGACGTAGACCGCCGACGGCGCCTCGCGGTCGCCGAGGCAAACCGGCAAGCCCACCATGCCCTCGTTGCCGATGGTGCCGACCTCCGCGCTGGCACCTTCGGCCGTGGTGATCACCAGCGAGGCGACGCCGTTGACGGGGAAGTACACCTGCTCGAGCGGACGCGCCGCCTCATAGAGGCTCTTTCGGTATTCAAGAACTACCTGCGACAGATGCGGCCGTAACCGCTCGTAATCGTGATCCGACAACAGCGAGAGCAACCGGTTGGTCCGTCGGTGGGGCATGGCTGGTCGCTTTCCGCGGTTGTTGACCGCCTCGAGACAATGCCTGCCGGCAATTGGCTGATAGTATCGACCTTATGTCCGGCAGGCGACTGATTTAGGTCAAGTCCGGCCGGCGGGGGACTCGGATTGGTTCCGGCGCGCGCTATATTGAGGGGGGCGTCATGTGTACCGGAGTTGCGACATGGCCTTTCGCCCGCGGGATCTCGCAGACCGGATGGCCGGACGGCGGAAGCCGGACGATGGCTATCTGCGCGAGACCTTCACCCTGCCGCGCGACAAGGCGCGCACCAAGGCGCGGGATTTCCTCACCCGCTACCCCAAGGCCGCCTATATGAGCTCTGTCGAAAGCTGGCGCGAACTGCCTGATGGTGACATCGAATTCACCATGCGGCGGTTGCCGACCGCGGATTAATGCTCCGTCCAGCCAACGATTCGGGCAAGGAATTCCTCCCAAACCTTTTGAATCTCAAGCCTTTCGAATCTCAAGCCTTTTGAATTGTGAGGATTTCCGCCTTAAGCAGCATGGCCTGTATCTGGTCGCCGGCGCTCAAATCGGGTCGGCGGCCACGTGGTCGCAGGTGTAGCACCGGAACACGCTGATGGCGGCGCGAATCGACATGGCGGGGAGAACGCCGAGCCGCTTCATCTCGGCGCTGCACTTCTCGCAATGGCGCGAGACGTGATTCTGATCCGACCTCACCGAGGGCGCATTCGCGTCACCAGACGCCATGACTTCGGTCCCCAAGATTACGATTCGCTGGCAACCGACTTGGCACCCCGAGGCGTTCGAATTTGTGGCCAGTATGCTTCACCTGATGACCAGAATGTTTCATCTGGTGAACAGGCGCCTAACCCGGGGTCATGCGGGCTAATCTTCCTGCTGGCCGAGCAGTTTGCTGTTCAACCGATTGATGAAGTGTAGCCGGTTGCACGCCTGGCAGACCACGGTTTCGTAGGCTAAAGGCGGATTATCCGGCTCAGCGTCGTCCAGCCAATGCTGCACGTTCAGGCCGGTGTGCGGACATTTGAAGATGATATTACCCATCGGTAAAAAATCATGACCGCTTTCGGGATCCTCCGTTTTGATCTCTGTCAATGTCAAGCGGGGCGGAATATGTGAGGCGGCTCTTGGTGTTAGTCGAGCGATTCCGCGATGAGGCGAATGCGGAATAGGGGTCGTTTGGCTTCGTCCAGAAGCTCCATCTGCCATTCGGAGTTTTGCTGGAGTTTGCGGGAAATGCTGCCGACCATGTCGCCGCACACGGAGGTCAGCTCTTTCCAGGCGGCATTGTGGTCGGCAAGTTCGGTGCCATGATCGCACGCCCCGGAATAGGGGCCGTTCTGGATGCGAAAGAAATAGAACGGCATGGCGCAGCACCAATGCGTGTGGGCCGCTCCGGGCCCGTGAAAAACCCATGAGTCGCCGCAGCAGTGGATGCCCAATGCCGGGGCAGATCAACTCCGGGATTTTACGGGATTAAGTCCGGTAACGACCACACGTCTGAGTAGCTTTGTATTGATAGGCAACTTTAGGAAGAAGGCGGCGCTCACTCGCTCTCGGTAATCCGGATCAGACCATCGCCGGTGACGACCGGACCTTTGGTGGTCACGACCACATAGCCGAGCGCAATCAGCTTGGTCAGATGGGGTGTGGGGATCTTTGGATTCGGCGAACTGACCGCGACCTCCATCAGCGAGGCGAACTGTTCGGGCGTCAAGAGCTTTGGCGCGTGGACGGTCATTGCTGAACTCTGGTTGCGTGTTCGGGCAGCCAGTAACATCGAAACGAAAGCGGCCGCAACGGGGACCGCACCATGAAAGAGCCCCGAACCGACTAAAGTCCGGGGCCCAATGTCAACGTCGCAGCTTCCCCCGTGGGCAGTTCGGCAATGACAAATTTAATTCTAGAACAGCCGGCAGAAACCGCCTTGCGTCAGATCAAGATTGCGCCGGGAAACGCCGGAGCGTGTGCCGGTCCGAATTGAAAACGGCGGCATGGCGCGAAGGCTTAGCGCGCTAGCATCCGTGACGCTACGGCGCCGGGCGCGCTTCTGCCTTCTGCAGCTCGCGGTCGTGGGATTCGGCGAGCGGCCTTCTCAATAGCGCCAGGTTTTCGCGATGGATGAACCTATCCTGAAGCGGGATCCATGAGTAGTTGGCTTGGAATGACTAGAAGACGGCGCCCGACACGTCATCTGGATTGGGAACGACGAAATTGCCGCCGAAAGGGCGGCATCCAAGGAGGATGAATGCCGTGTATCTTGCCTGACCGGGTTGGCACGAAGCGGTGTTGATTTAGCGCGGGCGATCCGCCTCTGTTGGGGGCGGCGGCCTTTTCCAATCGCTGATCGGCGGGGCGGCCGGGAGCTCAAACTCCGTGAACGCGACGACGACCACCGTCTCGCATTCCTCGCAAAGGAAAAATCCTGATTCGGTCTCGACCGACGCACGAGCGTTTTGGCAGGCGTCGCAGACCTTCCACCGCGTCCACATCGTTTGACAATGCCGCAAAACGTAGCCAGTTCCAAATCTCCGTATTTATACGGAGAACATTTTAGGCACTTGTTAACCTGTCCAAATATTCCGCTGGAGGAAATTAGGGCAATCCGCAACTGAACTTAGATAACATGGGTTAAGTGCAGGCCGGATCCGCTGCCCAAAAAGAACATATTGCGAACCTGGAACAAATGGGGTACGGTGTTCCCATCGTCGCCGCCCGTTTGTCCCGCTAGCGAATCCCCGCCATAAGGAGCACGACCAATGTCTGCCACTGCCCTGCGTATCGTCGAAGGATCCTCCATGGACAAGACCAAGGCCCTGTCCGCCGCGCTTTCCCAGATCGAGCGCCAGTTCGGCAAGGGCTCGGTGATGAAGCTGGGCAAGAACGACCGCTCGATGGACGTCGAGACCATTTCCTCGGGCTCGCTCGGGCTCGACATCGCGCTCGGCGTCGGCGGCCTGCCGAAGGGCAGGGTGGTCGAGATCTACGGGCCGGAATCGTCGGGCAAGACCACGCTGGCGCTGCACACTGTCGCCGAGGCCCAGAAGAAGGGCGGCATCTGCGCCTTCATCGACGCCGAACACGCTCTCGACCCGGTTTACGCCCGCAAGCTCGGCGTCAATATCGACGAACTCCTGATCTCTCAGCCCGACACCGGCGAGCAGGCGCTTGAAATCTGCGACACGCTGGTGCGATCCGGCGCGGTCGACGTGCTGGTGGTCGATTCGGTGGCGGCCCTGGTGCCGAAGGCCGAACTCGAGGGCGAGATGGGCGACGCGCTGCCCGGGCTGCAGGCCCGCTTGATGAGCCAGGCGCTACGCAAGCTCACCGCCTCGATCAACAAATCCAACACCATGGTGATCTTCATCAACCAGATCCGGATGAAGATCGGGGTGATGTACGGTTCGCCGGAAACCACCACCGGCGGCAACGCGCTGAAATTCTATGCCTCCGTCCGCCTCGACATCCGCCGTATCGGCGCGATCAAGGAGCGCGACGAAGTGGTCGGCAACCAGACCCGCGTCAAGGTGGTCAAGAACAAGCTGGCGCCGCCCTTCCAGAACGCCGAGTTCGACATTCGCTTCGGCGAGGGCATCGACGCGACGGCCGATCTACTCGACCTG
>JBGPSI010000267.1:0-6447 GCA_041490045.1 Bradyrhizobium sp. | reverse complement strand
CGGCGGCAGTTTCGGCCCCGAGGATTCCAGCGGCGATTTCGGCTCCGGCGGCCCGTCGGTGGCGCCCCCGCGCCGTGCGGTCGCAGCCGGCGGCGGCGGTCGCAACAGCGATATGGACGACGATATCCCGTTCTGAGCGCACGGCTCTGGAGGGCAAGGCTCTGGAGGGCAAGGCTCTCGAGGGCAAGGCTCTCGAGGGCAAGGCTCTCGAGGGCAAGGCTCTCGAGGGCAAGGCGCGGCGAAGCCTCACGTGAAGCTTTAGGTTCCTGCCGAATGGCTTGATGTGATGCGGATGGGCGGCCTGGATCGGGCCGCCCGTTTTGCGTTTTATGCGCCGAGGCTGATAATCGACATCAGTTCGTCAACCCAAGGGATTATCTTTGCCATGGTCCGCACAGCGAGCCGGGGAGGGTCCTGATGAGCCTTGCGCCGCTGCTCGATGCCGCCCCCGCAATCCCCCTTCATGCCTTTGCGGCGATGTCGGCCTTCGTGCTGGGGCTGGTCCAGTTCGCAGCACCCAAGGGAACCTTGCCCCATCGTACCATCGGCTGGGTCTGGGTGCTGCTGATGGCCGCCGTGGCCGCCAGTTCGTTCTGGATCCACCAGATCAGGCTGGTCGGCCGCTGGAGCCCGATCCACCTGCTGTCGATCTTTACGCTCCTGATGCTGCCGCTGGCGGTCTGGCGCGCGCACCGGCACCGCGTCACCGATCACCGCCGCGCCATGATCGCGATCTTCTCGGGCGCCCTTGTCGTCGCCGGGCTGTTCACGCTGCTGCCGGGGCGGATCATGCACGCGGTCGTGTTCGGGCCTTAGCGCCGGGTTCGGAGCGCTCCGCCGGTGGGGTGTTTTCGCGGGCCGGGAACGGCCTCCCGGGAGGCCTTTTCGGGGCCCGGTTCCGGGGCGGCGTCAGGCGGATCGGCGGACGGCGTAAGTCTCTGGAAAAACAAACGGAAAATCCGCTCTTGGGGGAGCGCTTAAGGGTGGTTTTGACCCTCCCGATACGCTATATGATTCGAAGCAAGAACTGACCGGATTCCCCCTTTGTCTGAACCTGAAGATAAGCCCCCCGGCGAGCCGCCGGCGCCTTCCGATATTCGTCCCGTATCCATCCTCGATGAGATGAAGCGCTCCTACCTCGATTACGCCATGAGCGTGATCGTGGCACGCGCGCTGCCGGATGCGCGCGACGGTCTGAAGCCGGTGCATCGGCGCATTCTGTATTCGATGTACGAGCAGGGGCACACGCCCGACAAGAAGTACGTCAAGTCCGCGCGCGTCGTCGGCGACGTGATCGGTAAATATCATCCGCACGGCGACCAGTCGATTTACGACGCGATGGTCCGGATGGCGCAGGATTTCTCCATGCGCGTGCCGCTGATCGACGGCCAGGGCAATTTCGGCTCGGTCGACGGCGATCCTCCGGCGGCCTATCGATATACCGAAGCGCGCCTGACGCGCTCGGCGCTCGAGGTGCTCGGCGACATCGACAAGGATACCGTCGATTTCCAGCCGAACTACGACAATTCCGAAAGTGAACCGTCGGTCCTGCCGGCGAAGTTTCCGAACCTCCTCGTCAACGGCGCCGGCGGCATTGCGGTCGGCATGGCGACCAACATCCCCCCGCACAATCTCGGCGAGGTGATCGACGCCTGCATCGCGCTGATCGACAATCCCGCGCTCGGCATCGACGATCTCATCAACATCATTCCCGGACCGGATTTCCCGACCGGCGGCATCATCCTCGGCCGCCAGGGCATCCGCTCGGCCTATCATCTCGGGCGCGGCTCGATCGTGATGCGCGGCAAGGTCAGGATCGACACCATCCGCAAGGACCGCGAAGCCATCATCATCTCGGAAATTCCCTACCAGGTGAACAAGGCCACCATGGTGGAGCGCATTTCCGAACTGCATCGCGAGAAGAAGATCGAGGGCATCGCCGATCTGCGCGACGAATCCGACCGCGACGGTTATCGCGTGGTGGTCGAACTCAAGCGCGACGCGATGGCGGATGTCGTGCTGAACCAGCTCTACAAGTTCACCCCGCTGCAGACCAATTTTCCCGCCAACATGCTGGCGCTGGATTCCGGCCGCCCGCAGACGATGAACCTGAAGGACCTGCTGACGCTGTTCATCGCCTTCCGCGAACAGGTGATCACCCGGCGCACCAAGTTCCAGCTCAACAAGGCCCGCGACCGCGCTCATATCCTGGTCGGGCTTGCGATCGCGGTCGCCAATATCGACGAGATCATCCGGGTAATCCGCACCTCGCCCGATCCCAATGCCGCCCGCGAAACCCTGATGTCGCGCGATTGGCCGGCGCGGGATGTCGAGGCGATGATCACGCTGATCGACGATCCCCGCCACCGGCTCAACCCCGACGGCACCGCGCGGCTGTCGATGGAGCAGGCCAAGGCCATCCTCGACCTGCGGCTGCAGCGCCTGACCGCGCTCGGACGCGAGGAAATCTCCGAGGAACTCGACAAGCTCGCGGTGGAGATCGCCGACTATCTCGACATCCTGCGCTCCCGCGCGCGCGTGCAGGCGATCGTCAAGACCGAACTGGGTGAGGTGAAGACGGCATTCGCCACCCCGCGCAAGACCGTCATCGTCGACCAGGAAAACGAGGTCGAGGACGAGGACCTGATCCAGCGCGAGGACATGGTGGTCACGGTCTCGCATGCCGGCTACGTCAAGCGCGTGCCGCTGTCGGCCTACCGAGCGCAGCGCCGCGGCGGCAAGGGCCGGGCTGGGATGCAGACCCGCGACGAGGATTTCGTCAGCCGGCTGTTCGTGGCCTCCACCCACACGCCGGTGCTGTTCTTCTCCTCGCGCGGACAGGTCTACAAGGAAAAGGTCTGGCGGCTGCCGATGGCGGCGCCGAACGCCCGCGGCAAGGCCATGATCAACATCCTGCCGCTGGAGCAGGGCGAGCGCATCACCACCATCATGCCGCTGCCGGAGGACGAATCCTCCTGGGCCAATCTCGACGTGATGTTCGCGACCACGGGCGGCAATGTTCGCCGCAACAAGCTGTCCGACTTCGTCGACGTACGCCGCTCCGGCATCATCGCCATGAAGCTCGACGACAACGAGGCGATCGTCGACGTGCAGATCTGCACCGAACTCGACGACGTGTTGCTGACCGCCGCCGGCGGCCAGTGCATCCGCTTCCCCGTCACCGATGTGCGGGTGTTCACCGGCCGCACCTCGATGGGCGTGCGCGGCATCGCGTTGCCCGAGAACGACAAGGTGATTTCACTGTCGATCCTGCGTCACGTCGAGGCAACCTCGGATGAACGCTCGGCCTACCTGAAGATGCGCCGTGCGGCGGCCGGCGAGGCCGCGGCCGAGGAGGGCACCGAGCCCGAAGCCGAGGAAACCTCCGGGGCGATCCAGCTCAGTTCGGACCGCTATGTGGAGATGTCGGCGCAGGAACAGGTCGTGCTCACGGTTTCCGTCAACGGCTACGGCAAGCGCACCTCGTCCTACGAATACCGGACCACCGGCCGCGGCGGCAAAGGCATCGTGGCGATGTCGGTGAACGACCGCAACGGCAAGCTGGTGGCGTCGTTCCCGGTCGAGGAAAGCGACCAGATCATGCTGGTGACCGACAAGGGTCAGTTGATCCGCTGTCCGGTCGAGGGCATCCGGATCGCCGGCCGCTCGACCCAGGGCGTCATCGTATTCGACACCGCCGAGGACGAGCATGTGGTCTCGGTCGAGCACATCGGCGAGGACGCGGAGAACGGCAACGGCAACGGAAATGGAGGCTAGGGCGCCCGCCCAGCCTCCATCCGATCAGACCAAACGATGAATTGATGCCAGCGGCGCTTCCTACGGCGTGCGGTCGGCGGTGACCAGCCGCGCTTCCCGGATGGCCGCGGACTTGGTGCCGGCGACACGCAGGCAGGAAGCTTCGAAATTCGGCCAGGCTTGCTGCGAGCAGTCACGGCCGATCGGGCGGACATCCAGCCGGTCGGCCTTGGCGAGCGCCTGCGGGACGCTGGCTTCGACCTGCGGGGCAAAGCCCGGCAGAACGGTGAGGGCGGCAGCGACGAACGCAGCAATAGCGATTGCGGAAAATGCCTTGATCATGACGGTCCCCTGTCATTGGGCCTTGGCGGCCCGTTGTCTCGCTAACCAACTGATACAAAGCGCCCGTTTCCGGATGTCTTCGCCGGCTGGGAAAATGGTTTCGTGCGGGCCGGCTTTTGTTTCGTCGCAGCCTCGGGGACGAAACATCGCCGGCCTGCCCAGAAGACGCGCCGAGCCCCGGAACGGTTCAGGTCGGGATTTGAAATAAATTGGCGGTTTCGGAGGGAACCGTCCGGCTTGCCGGGCCGCGCAGGGCGCGGTAGACGACTTTATGCCCCGTATCGCGCTTTATCCCGGTTCCTTCGACCCCGTCACCAACGGCCATCTGGACGTGTTCAGCCACGCCGTCGGGCTGTGCGACCGGCTGATCGTGGCGATCGGGGTCCATCCGGGCAAAAAGCCGCTGTTTACGGTGGAAGAGCGCTTTGCAATGGTCCGCGAGGTCTTCGGCCCGATCGCCGCCAAGGCCGGCTGCGCCTTCGACTGCACCACCTATGACAACCTCACCGTCACCGCGGCGCGGGACGCCGGCGCTACCATCATGATTCGCGGCCTGCGCGACGGCACCGACCTCGACTACGAGATGCAGATTGCTGGCATGAACGAGACCATGGCGCCCGAGGTCCAGACGGTCTTCCTGCCGGCCTCGGTATCCGCCCGCCCGATCACCGCCACACTGGTGCGCCAAATCGCCGGCATGGGCGGCGACGTATCGGCGTTCGTGCCGGCTGTGGTCGCGGCCAGCCTGAAGACCAAATTCGCCGGCTGACGCCCGCGTATTTTCGCAAAAGCGGCAACCGGTTTTGCGATAACACGACGACAACCTTGAAACGTTCTCGCCCCTTCACCTGATCCGGAGTTTTCATGATCCGAGCTCTCGCCTTCATCGCCGCCCTGATCTGCGCCGCACCCGCGATCGCGCAGCCGCTTCCTGCCGGTCTCGACAAGCAGAACGCGATCGTGATCGACACCACCAAAGGTCGTATCGTCATCAAGCTGCGGCCCGACCTCGCGCCCCAGCACGCTGAGCGAATCAAGCAGCTGGCGCGCGACGGCTATTACAACAACGTGCCGTTCCATCGCGTAATCGACGGCTTCATGGCGCAGACCGGCGACGGCAAGAATTTCGACGGCACTGGCGGATCGAAATACCCGAACCTCAAGGCCGAGTTCTCCAGCGTGCCGTTCAAGCGCGGGGTCGTCGGAATGGCACGCGCGGGCTCGCCGGATTCGGCGAACTCGCAATTCTTCATCATGTACGCCGACGGCTCGTTCCTGAACGGCAAATATACCGTGATCGGCGAAGTCGTCTCAGGGATGGACGTGGTCGACAAGCTCAAGCGCGGCGAACCCGTCCCCGATCCCGACAAGATGGTGAAGGTGCAAGTCGCCTCCGACATCAAGTGACCGGCGGTGGCGCGGCGTCGCGATCAGCTCGTCTGGTTCGCCGCGGCGCTGCTAACGCTGTCCTCGGCCTGCGCGCAGGCCGGGGAGGGGCAGGTCAATACCATCCGCGAGGCGATTGCGAGGATCGGAAGCTGCTGGAAGCCGCCGCCGCTCTCGCGCGCCAATCCCATCGACATCACCGTGATCGTGAGCTTTAACCGCTCCGGCGAGATCCTCGGTCATCCCCGGATCACCTATGAATCGGAACAGGCCACCGACAACGACCGCCTGCAATACCGCATCGCCGTGATGGAGGCGTTGCAACGCTGCTCGCCGATGCCATTTACCGAGAGCATGGCCGGCGCGGTTGCCGGCCGGCCGTTCGCGGTCAAGTTCCACAACCGGAAACCTCCACCCCAACCGATAGAGAAAAGAGCATGGCTGACACCGAAAATACTTTGATCCTTGAAACCACGCAGGGTCCGGTCACGATCGAGATGCGGCCCGATCTGGCTCCCAACCACGTCGCGCGGATCAAGGAACTGGTGCGCGAAGGATTTTACGACGGCATCGTGTTCCATCGCGTCATCGATGGCTTCATGGCGCAGACAGGCTGTCCGCAGGGCACCGGCACCGGAGGCTCGGGCCAGAAGCTCAAGGCCGAGTTCAACAACGAGCCGCATGTGCGCGGCACCACGTCGATGGCGCGGGCCGCGAGCCCGGATTCCGGCGACAGCCAGTTCTTCATCTGCTTCGACGACGCCTCCTTCCTCAACAAGCAGTACACGGTGTGGGGCAAGGTGACGTCAGGCATGGAGAACGTCGACAAGATCAAGCGCGGCGAGCCGGTCAAGGATCCCGACAAGATCGTCAAGGCGCGCATGGCGCTGGACGCGGCCTGATCGAATCCTGTCATTCCGGAGGCCGCGCCTTGCGCGGCAATCCGGAATCTCGAGATTCCGG
>JBGPSI010000266.1:0-6449 GCA_041490045.1 Bradyrhizobium sp. | reverse complement strand
TGGGCGATCGTGCGGCCGAAGACGCCGTAGCTGGAGCGTGAATCGCCAACCCCGGCGGGCCGGCCGGGGGCGCGCGGTGTTCGCGACGAGAAAACGACGATTCTCGTCACGATGATATCAGCGATTTGCCGGTATGCTTACAGCGTCACGACGATCTTGCCGAAGTGTAAGCCGGTCCGAAGACGGGCAAACGCTTCGGGTGCCTCATCGAAGCCGTAGACACGATCGACGATCGGGTGGATCGCGTTTTCGGTCAAGAAAAGATTCATGCTGGCGAAATGTTCGACCGATCCGACGGTGACGCCGATGATGTCGGCATTTTCCCATTGAAGGCGCGCGAGGTCCGGCTTCGGGCCGAACCCTGTCAAAACACCAATCTGAACGATCTTGCCACCCGAAGCGACCGATCGTACCGATCGGTCATAGGTGCCCGGACCGCCGAGTTCGAGGATATGACTGGCACCTTTGCCATCCGTCGCTTTCATCAGAGCGACATCCCAGTCAGGCGTGTTGCGGTAGTTGATGAGGATCGAGCCACCCAGCGTCTTGGCACGGGCGAGCTTCTCATCCGAGGAGGATATCACAATCGCACGCGCCCCCAGCGCCGCTGCGAACTGAAGGCCGAACAGCGCGACGCCACCTGTTCCCTGGACCAGCAGCGTATCGCCTTTGCCCATCCCGCTGCGTGCGATGAGGCCGTGCCAAGCCGTGACGCCCGCACAGGGCAAGGTCGCTGCTTCGACCGGGGACAGGTGCGCCGGCACGGAGACCAGCGCCGTTGCCGGCAGCACGACATACTCTGCCAGCATTCCGTCCATCGTGCTGCTACCCAGGGCCGACGGAATATAGCTGGCCTTGAACGGCCCCGAGACCCAATCGCGAAAGTACGATGCGGCGACGCGGTCGCCCACCTTCCATTCGACGACATCGGAGCCTACGGCGTCAACGACGCCTGCGCCGTCGCAGAGCGGCACGCGGCCGTTGAGGCCGCCTTGGCCCGCTCTGTCGAGTGTCAGGAGGTCTCGATAGTTGAGACTTGCCGCCTCGACTCGGATGCGGACCTCGCCGTTGGCGGGTTCGGGCCTACTGACATCGGCACGCACAAGGCTGCCGGCGCCAGCATGGCCATTCAAATGATAGGCTTTCATCGTTGCTCCTTCACAAGGGGTATTCACTTGGATGAGCACAGTTTGTAAGGTCTGACAGCGCTGTCAGGGTCAAGAGGTTTTTCGGATGAAGATTGGTGAACTCTCCCGTAGGACGGGAGTCAGCGTCCGAATGCTGCGTTACTACGAGGCCGAAGGACTGCTTGCGCCGCAGCGGACCGACTCCGGTTACCGCGACTATGGCCCGGCGGAAGAGGAAACCGTGCGGCGGATCAAAATGCTTGGCTCTGCCGGGATGACGCTTGAAACGATCCAGAGGTTGCTCCCGTGCGTGAAGAACAACAATCCGGATTTCAGGCCTTGCGACGATCTACGCAGAATACTCGCTCAGCAGGTCGGCCTCATTGATGAGCGTATCGAGACGCTCAGCCAAAGCCGGACAATTTTGGCTGGTTTTCTGTCAAGCGTGAACTGATCGCCACATATCTGCGACCGGAGCGCATCAGGATGAGGGTGAAACCCCTTGTTGCAGCGCCTTGGCGATTGCGCGCAGGTCCTGCCACGCCAGGCGCTTGTAGGACGGCGAGCGCAACAGATAGGCCGGATGGAAGGTGGCGAGTGCGCGGATCATGCGGCTGCCGGTGTCGTAGTCGAGCCAGCGCCCGCGGGTCTTCATGATGCCCTCGCGGGTCGACAGCAGGGTTTGGGTGGAGGGATTGCCGAGCGTGACCAGCACGTCCGGGTTCACCAGTTCGATCTGGCGCTGGATGAACGGCAGGCAGATCTGGGTTTCCTGCGGCGTCGGCGTGCGATTGCCGGGCGGCCGCCAGGGAATGACATTGGCGATGTAGGCGCTGCTCCGGTCCAGTCCGATCGCCGCGATCATCCGGTCCAGCAATTTGCCGGAGCGGCCGACGAACGGCAGGCCCTCGAGGTCTTCCTCCCGCCCGGGGGCCTCGCCGACGAACATGATGCGTGCCTGCGGGTTGCCGTCGGAAAACACCAGCCGCGTGGCGGTGGATTTCAGCGCGCAGCCGTCGAAATTCTCCAACAGCGCGCGCAACGCCTCGAGCGTCGGCGCGGTGCGCGCCGCTTCCCGTGCCGACAGGATCGCGGCTTCCGGCGCTTGCGCCACTTCGGCGCGCGCGGCGGGAAGCGGGGCAGCGATCCTGGCAGGTCTCGGCGGCGCGGTTTCGCCGGCCACCGGGGCGAGCTCGGGATCGGCCAGCCGGTCGACCGGCGTGTCCATCAGCGCGCAGTCGACCCCGGCCTCCAGATAAAAGGCCAGCAACTGCGAAATGGTGGGCGCGCGCTCAGGCGTCATGGCGGAATGTCGGGGGCATCCCGGCATTCTAGAGCGGATCGGGCCGCAACGGAACGTCCCACCGCGCATTTCCATGTTGTTCTCAGGCGAAAAAAGTGGAAACAAACGACCTTCAGAACAGAACCTTTTCCACCCGGGCCGGGACAAGATCATGAGCACTGAAGAACTGCCGCCGCGCGAATCCATGGAATTCGACGTTGTCATCGTCGGCGCCGGGCCCTCGGGCCTTTCCGCCGCGATCCGGCTGAAGCAGCTCAAGGCCGATCTCAGCATCGTCGTAGTTGAGAAGGGTTCCGAAGTCGGCGCGCACATTCTGTCCGGCGCGGTGATCGATCCGGTCTCGCTCGACCAGCTCGTCCCGGATTGGCGGGAGGATGCCGACTGTCCGCTGAAGACCCCGGTCAATGCCGACAAGTTCTACTGGATGACCGAGGGTACCGCGATCCCGCTGCCGGGCATCGCGATGCCGCCGCTGATGAACAATCATCATTGCTATATCGGCTCGCTCGGCAACATCTGCCGCTGGCTGGCGCGCAAGGCCGAGGCGCTCGGGGTCGAGATCTACCCGGGTTTTGCGGCGGCTGAAGTGCTGTACGACGACAAGGGCGCGGTGCGCGGCATCGCGACCGGCGACATGGGCATCGCCAAGGACGGCACCCACAAGGACTCCTTTACCCGCGGCATGGAACTGCTCGGCAAATATACGCTGTTCGCGGAAGGCGCCCGCGGCAGCCTGACCAAGCAGCTGATCGCGAAATTTTCCCTCGACGCCAACTCGGAGCCGCCGAAATTCGGCATCGGGCTGAAGGAAGTCTGGCAGATCGATCCCGCGAAACACCAGAAGGGCCTGATCCAGCATTCCTTCGGCTGGCCGCTGGACAATTCGACCGGGGGTGGCTCGTTCCTCTATCACTACGACGACAATCTGGTGGCGGTCGGTTTCGTCCTGCACCTGAACTACCACGATCCGTATCTGTCGCCGTTCGACGAATTCCAGCGCTTCAAGACCCATCCCGCGATTCGCACGCTGTTCGAAGGCGGCAAGCGGCTGGCTTATGGCGCGCGCGCCATCACCGAGGGCGGCTATCAGTCGGTGCCGCGGCTGACCTTTGCCGGCGGCGCGCTGATCGGCTGCGCGGCGGGTTTTGTCAACGTGCCGCGCATCAAGGGCGTTCACAACGCAATCGGCAGCGCCATGCTCGCCGCCGAGCACGTCAATGCCGCGCTCGGCGCGGGCCGCGCCAACGATGAGCTGGTCGAATATGAAAACAGCTGGCGCGGATCGGCGGTCGGCAAGGATCTCTACCGCGTCCGCAACGTCAAGCCGCTGTGGTCGAAGTTCGGCACCGTGATCGGCGTGATGCTCGGCGGTATCGACATGTGGTGCAACACGCTCGGCTTCTCGCTGTTCGGCACCCAGCCGCATGGCAAGCCCGACCGCAAGACGCTCGATCCGGCGAAAACACACAAGCCCATCCTGCCGCCGAAGCCGGACGGCAAGCTTACCTTCGACCGGCTGTCGTCGGTATTCCTTTCCAACACCAATCACGAAGAGGACCAGCCGGTTCACCTCAAGGTCGCCGATCTCAACCTGCAGAAGACCTCCGAGCACGATGTCTTTGCCGGCCCGTCCAACTGTTATTGCCCGGCCGGCGTCTATGAGTGGGTCGAGGAAGCCTCCGGACCGCGCTTCCAGATCAACGCCCAGAACTGCGTCCACTGCAAAACCTGCGACGTTAAGGACCCGAACGGCAACATTACCTGGGTTCCGCCGGAAGGCGGCGGGGGACCGAATTACGAGGCGATGTGACCACGATTGCGTGAGTAGTCGGTTGCGGGCAGGGGCCCCGGCCACGATACGGCCACACTGCAAGCGTTTTCAGGCGGCGGACGGCTGGCCGGGGGGGACTGCTGATCGATTCGCCACCCCGTATCCTTGCGGTTGAACGCCAAACACGGCATTGTCAGCGGGCTTGATGCCGCCGCTTGGGTTAGCATTCGAGAATGATCGCAAGATCTTGCCGTAAATCCTTCTTGCCGTAAATCTTCTTGCCGTAAACCCCTGGAGCCAAGGCGAACCGTGATGATCTCCATTCGTTTCAATCGCTGGGCAATTGCCGCTGTCGCCTTCACCGCGCTCGCTGTGCCCGGATCGCTGTCGGCCCAGACGCCCGACCATCCCTCGGACAATTCGGCGCAGTTTCCGAGCCCCCACGATCTGAAATCGCTGACGATGTCCGGCAGCTATCTGGCGGCGCGTCATGCCAGCGTGGAGCGGGACTCGGCCGCGGCTGCGGCGTTCTACCGCTCGGCGCTTCGCATCGATCCGAAGAACAACGAACTTCTGGATCGCGCGTTCATTTCATCGCTGGCCGACGGCGACATCGACGAGGCCGTCAAGCTCGCCGACCGGATCCTGACCATCGACAAATCCAATCGCGTCGCTCGCCTGGTGGTCGGCGTGCGCGACCTGAAACTGAAGAAATACGCGGCCGCGCAGTCGAACATCAATCAGTCGATCCGCGGGCCGATCACGGACCTCGTGGCGACGCTGCTGTCGGGCTGGGCCAGCTACGGCGCCGGTGACAGCAAGGCGGCGGTCGCCAATATCGACAAGCTGACCGGTCCGGAATGGTATCCGCTGTTCAAGGATTTGCATTCCGGCATGATCCTCGAACTGGCGGGCAAGGAAAAGGACGCCGGCGTGCGCCTCGAGCGGGCCTACAAGCTCGACAGCGGCATGCTGCGCGTGGCCGACGATTATGGGCGCTGGCTGACGCGCAACAAGGACGCCGCGGCTGCGACCGCGGTCTATGAGGCCTTCGACAAGAAGCTGCCGCGGCATCCTTTGGTGCAGGAAGGCCTGCGCGAAGCCAAGGCCGGCAAGAAGCTGCCGCCGCTGGTCGATTCGGCCCAGACCGGCGCCGCCGAGGCGCTGTACGGCATCGGCGCGACGCTGACCCGCCGCGGCGGCGAGGATCTCGCGCTGGTCTATCTGCAGCTTGCGCTCTACCTCGCGCCCAACCATCCGCTGGCGCTGCTGTCGCTGGCCGATCTCTATGAGTCCGTGAAGAAGCCGGCGATGGCGATCAAGGTCTACGAGCGCATGCCGGCGAATTCGGTGCTGAAGCGCAATGCGCAGATTCAGCTCGCGACCGATCTCGACGCCGCCGACCGCAGCGACGAGGCGATCAAGATCCTCAAGGGCGTCACGGCGGAGGATCACAAGGACATCGAGGCCGTCATGGCGCTCGGCAACATCGAGCGCGGCCGCAAGAAGTTCGCCGACTGCGCCGAAACCTACTCGCAGGGCATCGCGGCGATGCCCGACGCCAACGACAAGAACAACTGGGTCTATTACTACTACCGCGGCATTTGCCTCGAGCGCTCCAAGCAGTGGAACAAGGCCGAAGCCGATATGCGCAAGGCGCTCGAGCTGCAGCCCGAGCAGCCGCACGTGCTGAACTATCTCGGCTATTCCTGGATCGATCAGGGCATCAATCTCGACGAAGGCATGAAGATGATCAAGCGCGCCGTCGATCAGCGCCCGGACGACGGCTACATCGTGGACTCGCTCGGCTGGGCCTTTTACCGCATCGGCAACTACGAGGACGCGGTGAAGAATCTCGAGCGCGCGATCGATCTCAAGCCTGAAGACCCGACCATCAACGATCACCTCGGCGACGCCTATTGGCGCATCGGCCGCACGCTGGAGGCGAAATTCCAGTGGGCTCATGCCCGCGACCTGAAACCGGAGCCGGAAGAGTTGCCGAAGATCGAAGCCAAGATCGAAAAAGGGCTGCCCGAGGACACCTCCTCGGCGGCTTCCGCGGACAAGAAAAAAGAAGACGGCAAGGGCGGCTGATCGAAGGGCTGGGTCGCCGATGCCGGCGTTGGTTGAGAACGGGCGTGCCAAGGTCAACCTGACGCTTCGGGTGGTTGGCCGCCGGGTCGATGGTTATCACGACCTCGAAAGCCTGGTGGCGTTCGCCGATTGCGCCGATCGCCTCAGCCTGACG
>JBGPSI010000265.1:0-6479 GCA_041490045.1 Bradyrhizobium sp. | reverse complement strand
CGGCCAACAAGGCGCTCGCCGCGCTCAATGCCGCCAGCACCACGCTGCGTTCGGAAGCATCTTCGCTGGGATCGAATTTGTCGATCGTGCAGATCCGCCAGGATTTCTCCAAGAACCTGATCAACGTCCTGCAGACCGGCTCGTCCAACCTGACGCTGGCGGACACCAACGAGGAAGCGGCCAACAGCCAGGCGCTGTCGACCCGCCAGTCGATCGCGGTTTCCGCCCTGGCGCTGGCCAACCAGTCGCAGGCGAGCGTGCTGCAGCTCTTGCGCTGATCCCGAAGCTTCAAACCGATGGCGAAACGGCGGGGGAAGCCCCGCCGCTCCGATTTGAGCCTGCAGCGCTCCAACGCGAGAAACGTGCGATTTGCCCGGTTCCCGACAAATTTGGTAACGGACGCTAACCATATTTTAAAGGCAGCCGCCGTACAAAACTTGGGCAGTCTCGAACTTTGTCCGCTGCGTAAAGCTCTACCAGAGGTGATGGATGTCTCACGGTGCTCAAGCCTATGCCCGCACGTCGCAAACGACGGCGCACCCACGGGAAATCGAGGCGCAGGCGCTATTAAAGGCTGCAAGGCAACTGCAGGACGTGCAGGCCAACTGGACCGGTCCCGATAAGAACATGCACAACGCGCTGCTCTTCAATCGCCGGCTGTGGTCGATTTTCATGAGCGCGGTCGAGACCAACGACAATCCGCAGCCGCTTGAAATTCGTCAGAACATCGCCAATATCGGCGTGTTCGTGATGAAGCAGACCATCGAAATGCAGCTGAATCCGGATCCGGCGAAACTGAAATCGCTGATCGACATCAACTGCAACCTGGCCGCGGGCCTGTCGGGAAGGGTTTGACCGCTGAAACCGGCTAACGGAGGTCCAATATGGCAGACATGATGAGCATCCTGTCGGCCAGCTATAAGTCAGCGGGGCTGAGCGCTCCGTCGAAGACCAAATATGTGGCGGTCGACCCCAAACTCTATGAAGGTACCTGGTCGGGCACTTATCCCGACAAGAAGAAGTTCGAGATCACGGTTTCCGACGTCAGCGGCTTCCACGCGCAGGTGAAGTACCAAAGCGGCGATACCGTGAAATACCAGAATGTCCTGATCAAGGATCTGTCGTTCAGGGTCGGCGACACCAAGATGACGCTGACCAACAAGCTCGGTACGGCGCAGGTGAAGAACGTTGTCACCGATCCCGTCACCGGCTCCACCTATCTCGACACCGCCACCGCCACCCGGAGCTGATGTTGCGCTTCGAGCGCGACAATGCCGGTCCGATTCAGGCTTCCCTGTCGTCAAACGCAAAATCGGCCCTCGGCTCTGACATGATCAGAACCTGAGAGGCTCGGCACGATGCGCTCGGTCGTGGTCTTACGCCTTGCGGTCGGTGGCGAGAATGCGGGTCGGCTCGCCCTTGGTCAGATCCAGCGTGTGGAAATAGGCCCGGCGGCGCAGCACGGCCTCATCGGGATACTGCGCGACCACCGCCTGGGTACGGTTGTCGACGACCTGATAGACGATCGAAGCCGCGGCCTGATCGATGAACGCCTGATGCGAGACGAAATCGCTCGCCGCCTGCGTATCGTTACGCACGGCCACGCTGGTGTCCACCGCCGTGACACTTTGGCTCGCGGGCAATTCGGTCGCGATCGCGTTGCTAGCCGCGTCGCTCTGCGGCTGTACAACAGTCGCAGCAGCCGGCGCCCCCACCGGCCTGATGCTGAAATCCGTACTCATGGCAGCCTCCTGGCCTCCCTCGAGTCAAATCCCAACCCTCCATCGGGGGCAACTATGGCCTGACACCTCTCAACGTTTTGTTAGTGAACGCGCTAAACGCCTTGCTGAAATGGGCGCGCGCAATTGATGAAAATTGTCGGCGTTTCCCTGCAAGAAAACGCCTCGAACGAAAAGGCGAGCGTCGCGCGCAATGCGGTCACAGCGAGCGGCTGACTGCAATTGGAGTCATGTGGCGCGGTCCCGGCGTCGCGCGCCGTCCGGCCGCCGTATAGGTATTGGGAATGTTGCGCTGCTGCATTTCGGTATTGACGCCGCGCACGATGCTTTCGGACACCGCATGCGCGGTTGCCAGCACCGTGAGATTGATCTGCAGCATGGCGCGAAAGGTTTCGTGATGACGATGCAGCGCGTTCAGGAGCTCGGGCGCGGTCTGCGACAGATATTTCTGGCTGGCCTTCAATTGCCCGACCGCGTGGACGTAGCGGCGCGACAGGTCTGTCTTCTGCGGCTCGAGCGCCATCCCCTCGCGCAACTTGCCGGCACGCACCAGTTCGGTTTCGCGCTCGATGACGCCGAGCAATGCGCTCATCACGTCCATCATGGTCTCGGCGAGCTTGCGCGCATCGCCGGGCGTCGAGGCCGACGGGGCCGGGGCGGGCGCCTCTCGCGGCAGAGGATTCTGGTTCATGTCGGTTTTCCCTTGAGCGGCTAGCTGCTGCGGCCTGCTTGCTGCATGATCAGCGTGTGATAGACTTCGTTGGAGATGCCGACGCCGCCGGCGTTGGCGAAGTTCTTCGTATATTGTTCGGTCAGCATCGAGCGCCACACGCCGGTGCCCGGCGTGTTGCCGAACGGGCCGTCGCCCTTGAGGCCGCTCGTCATCTGCGAAAACATCTGGTTGAGGAACATCGCCTCGAAGTCGGTCGCGGTGGCCTTGGCCTTGGTCTGCGCCTGCGGCGACACCTTCTTCAGGGCGGCGGCGAAATCGGGATCGGGGCGGCCGTTGAACAGCGGCATGACCGCCTTGGCGGGCATGCTGCCGGCAGTGCTGTTGACCAGGCTCGAATGCATCACATCACCTCGATGTCGGCCTCGATCGCGCCGGCGGCCTTGATCGCCTGCAGGATGCTGATGAGGTCGCGCGGGCCGATGCCCAGGCCGTTGAGGCCGTCGACGAGTTGCTGCAGCGACACGCTGTCCTTCACCAGCGCGAATTTCTTGCCGTCTTCGGAAACCTTGACGCTGGAATTCGGCGTCACCACGGTTCGTCCGCGCGACAGCGGATTGGGCTGGCTCACCTGCGGGCTTTCGGAAATCGAGACGGTAAGGTTGCCCTGCGCTACCGCAACGGTGGCGACGCGGACGTCGCGGCCCATCACGATGACGCCGGAGCGTTCGTCGATCACGATCTTGGCGGCGAGGTCCGGCTCGACCTGCAGCTGCTCGATCTCGGTCAGGAAGGCGACAACGTTGCCCTTGAATTCCGGTGGAACCGCAAGCTGCACGGTTGAGGGATCGATCGGCTCGGCGGTCTTGACGCCGAGGTAATCGTTGATCGCCGCCGCAATGCGCTTGGCGGTGGTAAAATCGGCATTGCGCAGCGCCAGCCGCACATTGGGCAGGCGGTTGAGCGCGAACTCGATCTCGCGCTCGATGATGGCTCCGTTGGCGATGCGGCCGACGGTCGGCACGCCGCGGACGACGCTGGCGGCGGCACCTTCGGCCTGGAAGCCTGCGACCGCGACCGAGCCTTGCGCCACTGCATAGACGTTGCCGTCGGCGCCGAGCAGGGGGGTGACGAGCAGGGTTCCGCCCTGCAGGTTCTTGGAATCGCCGAGCGCGGAGACGGTGACGTCCATCCGCGTGCCCTGGGTGCCGAACGCCGGCAGGTTGCCGGTGACCATGACGGCGGCGACGTTGCCGGTGCGGATGGTGGCACCGCGGATGTTGACGCCCATCCGTTCCAGCATCGCCTGCAGCGATTGCTTGGTGAAGGGGATGTTGTTGAGGGTGTCGCCGGTGCCGTTGAGGCCGACCACGAGGCCGTAGCCGATCAGCTGGTTCTGCCGCACGCCCTCGATATTGGCGAGATCCTTGATCCGGGACGTCGCGGAAGCGGGTAGCGCCGACAGCGCCAGCGCGAAAAGCGCGGCGCAGGCCACTCCGAAAACTCTTGCCGATTGCACGCTGGCCATCCTCTGCTCCCCGCTGAGGTCTTCACACCGGATCCGCTGCCACTCCCATGACGGCCGATCCGGCATCAACTATGCGAGAACGGTGCCATGCCGGCTTTTCGGATTAATTTATTGATATAGCTGCATATTTTTTATGGCGCCGGCTTCAATGTCCGGGTTCCGGACTGGCAAAACTGACCCCGGCGGCAGATTTTGCCGGGTCATTTACTCCCCGTTAACCATAAAAGGGCGAAGGTCCGCCCATCGACCTCTGGGAATTCACCCATGCGCATCTACGGACCGAACGGAACCACCCTCGGCTCGCCCGCAGGGAACACCAAGCGCACCTCTTCGTCCGGCTTTTTCTTGCCGGACGATGCGGCGGCTGCGCCCGAGACCCGCGCCACCACAGCGCCCAAGGCGGCCGCGAACATCGATGCCTTGCTGGCGCTGCAGGGGATCGAGGAAGATCCCACCGAGCGCAGAAAGCGCTCGGTGCAACGCGGCAAGGGCGCGCTCGACGTGCTGGACGACCTCAAGATCGGGCTGTTGTCCGGTAATTTCGACGCCTCGACGGTCAGCCGGCTGCGGGATGCCGCCGCCAATCTGAAATCCTCCTCCGGCGACCCCGGCCTGGACGCCGTCCTGTCCGAGATCGAGCTGCGGGTCGAGGTCGAACTGGCCAAAGCCGGGCAATACTGACCGGCCAATACCGGGCCCAGAAAGGGCCGGCCGGCCGACGCCCTCAGGTTGCTCACAGGTTCCTGCCGGTAAACTCCCGCAGTGCACAGTTCGCTGGCGGCGACCGATATTGTCTGTCACATGACGCCGCTATATAAGGCGCGCGCGGACCGAGGCTTTCGGACCGCCTTGCACGTACAGATGGGCTGGCCTTGGAAAAGTTGAAGAACTATCGACCCTCCGAAAAAGAGCCTTTCATGAACGACCGCCAGCGCGACTATTTTCGCGCGAAGCTTTTGGCGTGGAAGGACGAAATCCTGAGGGAATCGCGAATCACCCTGCAGACCTTGCAGGAAGAGAACGTCAATCACCCCGATCTCGCCGACCGCGCCTCGTCGGAGACCGACCGCGCGATCGAACTGCGCGCCCGGGACCGTCAGCGCAAGCTGATCTCCAAGATCGACGCGGCGCTGCAGCGGATCGAGGACAACACCTACGGCTATTGCGAGGAGACCGGCGAGCCGATCTCGCTGAAGCGGCTGGAAGCCCGTCCGATCGCCACGCTTTCGGTGGAGGCGCAGGAGCGCCACGAGAAACGCGAGAAGGTCTATCGCGACGAGTAGGGTCCGGCCGCCGCGTGCGGTCGTTTTGTTTTTTGGCATAGCGTTTTCGAGCGAAGTGGATTCCAGTTTGCATAAAGGAAAACGCGTCAAGACATGGTAGCCTCGGTTCCGATTTGACGGGAACCGCAGTGTGTACCGCGGAGGCCGCCGATGACCGATATCCGCTCGGCTGCTGAGGCCATCGCCGCCGCCCGCCGCGGCCGCACGCCGCTTGCACCGCTCCCCGCCAAAGCCGCGCCAACGACCGAGGCGGAAGGTTATCGTATTCAGGATGCGGTGCACGATCTCCTGGCATCCGATATCGGCGCGCGCGTCGGCTACAAGATCGGCTGCACCAGCGCGGTGATGCAGCAATATCTGAACATTCCTCACCCCTGCGGCGGCGGCGTATTTGCAAAGGGCGTTCACGACAGCGGCGTAGCGCTGAAGGCAAAGGATTTCGTCCGCGTCGGCGTCGAGTGCGAAATCGCGGTGCGGCTGGCGCGCGATCTTGCGCCGACCGAAGCGCCGTTCACCGCCGAGTGGGTCGGCGAGGCGATCGACGCCTATTATCCGGCGATCGAGATCGTCGACGACCGCTATGTCGAATGGGAAACGATGGGCGCGCCGACGCTTGTCGCGGATGATTTCTTCGCCGCCGGCTGCGTGCTCGGCCAGGGCGTGCCGCGATCCGCCGCGCCCGATCTGCTCAAGGTGGTCGGCCGCGCGCTGATCAACGGCGAGGTGGTCGGGCAGGGCACCGGCGCCGACGTGCTCGGTCATCCCCACAACGCGCTCGCCTGGCTCGCCAACCATCTCGCCGCCGACGGCAAGGGTCTGCGCGAAGGCGAGATCGTGCTGACCGGCAGCCTGGTCAAGACGGTGTGGCTCAACGCCGGCGACAGCGTGGTGATGAAGTTGGCGGGACTGGGAAACGTGAGCGCGACGTTTTCCTGAAGTTGCGGTCGCCATTTGACGCCTATCCATTCGTCGTCCCCGCGTTCGCTACGCTCACTTGTCCGGGACGACGGAGATAACATTATCGTCATTGCGAGCGCAGCGAAGCAATCCAGCTTTCTTGCTTGCGGCGCGATGGATTGCTTCGCTGCGCTCGCAATGACGCTGAAATATGAGTCCGCGATCCCGCGGCGCGGATTGCGCCCGAGTTGTGCTGAGAATCTTCCGCCCCGAAAGGGCGTGGGGAATGCCGGGTGCCCAGTGCACCCGCAGCCTCGTGTGCGAAATGGTAGTGCAGAATGCACACGAGTATTCACAGCGGT
>JBGPSI010000264.1:0-6497 GCA_041490045.1 Bradyrhizobium sp. | reverse complement strand
TGCCGCAATTGTTGCGCTTGACGATGGAAATCATCTCCGGCGCCATCTTGCCCTCGTCCATCAGCAGGCCCACGCGAAGCGAGGCCTGCAGGCCGAGCGCGATATCGGTCTGCATGTCCGCGAGCTTTTTCTGCACCAGCTGCGTCGCTGCCAAGGGCCGGTTGAACTGCTTGCGATCGAGCGTGTATTGCCGCGCGCGGTGCATGCAGTCTTCGGCGGCGCCCATCGCGCCCCAGGAAATGCCGTAGCGGGCGCGGTTGAGGCAGCCGAACGGTCCCTTCAGCCCGGACACGTTGGGCAGAAGCGCGCTTTCCGGCACCTCCACCCCTTCCATCACGATCTCGCCGGTGACCGAGGCGCGCAACGAAAGCTTGCCCTCGATCTTCGGTGCCGACAGCCCCTTCATGCCCTTTTCGAGAATGAAGCCGCGGATCTGGTTGTTGTGCTCGGCCGACTTCGCCCAGACCACGAATACGTCGGCGATCGGCGCGTTGGAAATCCACATCTTGGTACCGGTCAGCCGGTAGCCATCGGAGGTTTTCTCGGCGCGGGTCTTCATGCCGCCGGGATCGGAGCCGGCGTCCGGCTCGGTCAGGCCGAAACAGCCGACCCACTCGCCGGTGGCGAGCTTGGGCAGATATTTCTTGCGCTGGTTCTCGTCGCCATAGGCATAGATCGGGTGCATCACCAGCGAGGACTGCACCGAATTCATCGAGCGATAGCCGGAATCGACCCGCTCGATCTCGCGCGCCACCAGGCCATAGGCGACATAGCTCGCATTGGCGCAGCCATATTCCTCCGGCAGGGTGATGCCGATCAGGCCGAGTTCGCCCATCTCATGGAAGATGTCGCGATCGACCTTCTCTTCCAGATAGGCCTTGGTGATGCGCGGCATCAACTTGTCCTGCGCATAGGCGCGCGCGGTGTCGCGGATCATGCGCTCGTCTTCGGTGAGCTGCTCGTCGAGCATGAACGGATCGTCCCACTGGAAATTCACCGCCGACGGCTTGTCCTTGGTCTGAGGGCGCACGCTCATGGAAAATCCTTTCGCATATCTGCCTTTATTTTAAAGCGCGACGAGTGAAAGCGCAAATGGATTGGTTCATGCTCTGTTTCATGCCGGGTCGTGCGATGCACGAACCCCGAGCAAACTCAACAACATCGAAATTCCGGCTCTTGCATCTGCGGTGCGCCGGGGAAGGACGAGAACGCTCAACCTTCAAGCTGTTCGCTGGAGACGATCTCGATGCCGAAGCCGGACAGCCCCTTGTAGTCGTGCACCGACGTCGTCAGGTTCCGGATCGAGGTGACGCCGAGATCGCGCAGGATCTGCGCGCCGACGCCGACTTCGCGCCATTGCCGGTTGCGGTCGGCTTCCGCAGATTTTTCCTCCGGCAGCGGGTTGACCGGAACGCCGGCGGCGCCGTCGCGTAAATAGATCAGCACGCCGCGGCCGTCTCTCTTGAAGCGCTCGAGTACCGCCTGCATGCGCTTCGGCCCGCTGAACAGTTCCTTGACGATATTGGGCTTGTGGAAGCGCGTGAGCACGTTCCTGCCGTCGCCGATCCCGTTATAGACGAAGGCTACATGCGCGATGGAATCGAACGGCGAGCGGTAGGCATAGCCCTGCAGCGGCCCGATCGGGCTGTCGGTGGTGAAGGTCGAGACCCGCTCGATCAGTTTCTCGCGCGCCTGGCGGTAGGCGATCATATCGGCGATGGTGACATGCTTGAGCTTGTGGGCGGCCGCGAAGCGCGCCACCTGCTCGCCCTTCATGACCGTGCCGTCGTCGTTCATCAATTCGGAAATGACGCCGACCGGCGGCAGGCCGGAAAGCTTGCAGAGATCGACCGCGGCTTCGGTATGGCCGGATCGCAGCAGCACGCCGCCGTCCCGGGCGATCAGCGGAAATACATGGCCGGGCCGTGCGAAATCGTTGGCGCCGGCGTTCGGGTTGGCCAGCGCCCGGCAGCAGGAGGCGCGTTCGTCGGCCGAGATACCGGTGCCGCCATCGGGCTTGTAGTCGATCGACACCGTAAAGGCGGTGGTATGGTTGGACTCGTTGTGGGCCACCATCGGGTCGAGCCGCAGCCGTCGCGCGTCCTCGCCCGTGATCGGCGCGCAGACGATGCCCGAGGTGTGGCGGATGATGAACGCCATCTTTTCCGCGGTGCAGAGCGACGCCGCGACAATCAGATCGCCCTCGCCCTCGCGGTCTTCGTCATCGGTGACGACGACGAGCTCGCCATGGGCAAAGGCTTGCAGAACTTCCTGGATCGGATCGGCCATTTTATTCAAGGTCTCGCTTTTCTGCCGGGAGCATTAACCGGACTCGCGGCCCCGCGCCAGCGCCATTACGCAGGCCAGAACGGCTCCCGAGGCACAACGACCGGATGGCAGGTCGACACCCTCCCCTTCGGCGGCACATCAAGCCGGCCGTCACGGCAGCACTTCGCGGCGATCGTCGAGTTGCGCGTCCATCTCGGCGCGCTTGTCTTCCAGAAGCCCGTCATCGGCGGCCTCGACCAGCGTGAACAGCTCTCGGGCATCGCTGAGCCGGGTCACCGTCACATAATCGGCGCCGGCCGCGTAGAGATCGGACACGTCGGTCAGCAGATCGGCGGTAGAGATGATTTTCGCGGTCGGATTGAGCGTGCGCACGTGGCGGACCAGCTTTTCGTTGTTGGCACCCTTGAGCAGCGAGTCGGGAACGCTCAGAATAATGATCTCGGCCTTGCCAACGCCGGCGTGCACCAGCGTGTCCACGTTGCTGATATCGCCGTAGATCACATGCAGCCCCCGATCCGCCAGGGTCCGGAACACATTGGGATTGAAATCGACCACGGTGACCTGATCGAGCAGGGATTCGTTACGGCGCCCGATCTCGCTCAGCAAGGCGCTGGCGGCGCGGAAAAAGCCGAGGATCACGATCCGCCGCGCTTCGCCGTGGCCGCCTTCGTGGCCGGCATCGGGACTGTGGTCGAGGTCGCGCACACCGATCCGCTTCAAGGCGCCGATGACCAGCCGCGTGATCTGGTCGCTGCGCATGATCGCCAATGTACTGAGCACCGCCAGAACCACGAACGCAAAGGACGTCGCGCTCGCGGTTTGGGTCCGGATATGGCCGGCGGCGACGCCGGTCTGGATCACGACCAGCGAAAACTCGCTGATCTGTGCCAGATTGAGCGCCGGCAGCAGGCTGGCACGCAGCCCCTGCTTCATCAGGTAAAGCGGTACGAACGTCGTCGCGAGCCGGCTGACCACCGTGAAGGCCGCAATGACGAGCGCGAGCCCGATCACCGGCAGGTTCGGGATCGGGATGGTCATGCCCAGGGCGACAAAAAACAGCGTGATGAAGAAATCGCGCAGCGTGGTGACCTTGGCGGTGACGTCGAGAGCGTAGGGAAACGTCGACAGCGATACGCCTGCCACCAGCGATCCCATCTCGCGCGACAGGTGCAGTTTTTCGGCGATCTCGCCGATCAGGAAACACCACGCCAGCGCGCCGAGCAGGACCAGTTCCGGGCGGCGCGCGACCGGGTGAAACAGCCGCGGCAAGACGTAGCGGCTGAGCGCCAGCGCCGTCGCCACCAGCGCGCCGACCTGGCCTATGGAGAGCAGGATCACGCCGAGCTGAAGATCGGCCATGCTCGGTTGCACCGCCAGAAACAGGATTGCAAAGATATCCTGCAGCACCAGCACCCCGAGCGTGATGCGCCCGGGCAGCGTGTCGAGTTCCCGCTTCTCGTACAGTACCTTGACGATGATGACGGTGCTCGAGAGCGCGCAGGCCACGCAGAGATACAGCGCGTCGAAACCGCCGCCGCCCATCGAAAGCCCGATGCCCATGAAGAACGCGATGCCCAGCAGGCAGCCCCCGACCAGTTGGCCGCCGGCGGCGAACAGGATCACCCGGCCGGCGCGCACGATCTTCTTCAGGTCGATTTCCAACCCGATCATGAACAGCATGAAGATCAGGCCGAGTTCGGAGATGATGCTGATCGATTCCTGCGACTTGACCCAGCCCATGCCGAATGGACCAATGAGGAACCCGGCGATAAGGTAGGCGAGGATCAGCGGCTGCCGGAAAAATTGGGCCAGAAGCCCAAGCACCCATGCGAACAGGATGGATAAAGTGATATCGCCAATGAGTTCGTGCATAGCTGAGGACTTCCCCTCGCGAGAGCCTAAAGGCGCCGGCGCGAGGGTCAAACGAGCAATGTGTCACATCCGCACAGGGTGCTGCTTTCTCGCTTTGCTGACGTTGCTGTCAGCCGCCCGCGCGCCGGCCCAGGCGGCTGCAGGCATCGAGCAGGCCTTTGCGGGTTCCCTGACGGCGATGCCCGTGGAAAGCCTCGACGTATCCGGTACATTCTATGTCCCGGTCTATTCGAGCGTGTCGATGAGCCAGGGCAAGGCGCGCGCGGATTTCTCGGTGACGCTGAGCGTGCACAACGCATCGGAAACACGGCCGCTGGTGTTGTGGCGGATCGCCTATTTCGACACCGCGGGCAAGCTGGTGGAAAGTTACCTCAATACCCCGGTGGCGTTGAAGCCGTTCTCGACCATCGAGGTGTTTGTCCCCACCACCGACATACGCGGCGGCACCGGGGCCAACTTCGTGGTGGACTGGGCCGCAACCGGCGAGATCGCCGAACCCGTGATCGAGGCGCTGATGGTCGGCAGTCTCGGCGCCGGACATTATGCGTTTACAACCCAGGGGCGGCCCTTGAAGGTGGTCGGCAAGAAATAACGCCGTGGGTCGAGCCCGCGGCTTCCGGCTCTCTCAACAAGAAAATCAAACGGGGATGACGTCCATGACCTCAGCGACCTTCGACTTCGCGCCACTGCTGCCCGCGGGCCTGCCCGCGCCGGCGGCGAAGTGGACGGGCCTTGCGAAATACAGCTTTGTCGGTGGCAACAACGATCCCGACGGGGTGCCGGTCGAGGGCCTGATCGACGCCGTCAACGCCGTGCTCCTGCGCGAGGGCAGGATGCTCGCCACCTACGGGCTTGCCAGCGGCCCGCAGGGTTACCGCCCGTTGCGCGAATTCCTCACCAGGAAACTCAAGCGCGACGCCGGCATCGACTGCGTCGCCGACGACATCCTGATCGTCTCCGGTTCGCTGCAGGCGCTCGACCTCGTCAACGCGACGCTGCTCGCCCGCGGCGATACCGTGATCATCGAGCGCGACACCTATCAGGGCGCGCTGAACCGGCTGACCCGGCTCGGCGTCAATGCGGTCGGCATTCCCCTCGACCAGGACGGCATGCGGATGGACGCGCTGGCCGAGGCGCTCGCCGATCTCAAGCGGCGCGGCATCACTCCGAAATACATCTACACCATCCCGACCGTGCAGAACCCGACCGGGACCATCATGCCCGAGGCGCGCCGCGCCGAACTCCTCAAGCTCTCCGAGCAATATGGCGTGCCGATTTTCGAGGACGATTGCTATGCCGACCTGGTCTGGGACGGCAAGCGCCCGCCCGCCCTCTACGCCATGAGCAAGAACGGCGGCGTCATCCATATCGGCTCGTTTTCAAAGTCGATCGCGCCGGCCCTGCGGGTCGGCTTCATCGTGGCGCCCTGGGCCATGCTGTCGCGGATGCTGGCGCTGAAGACCGACGCCGGCTCCGGCGCGCTTGAGCAGATGGTGCTCGCGGAATATTGCGCGCCGCATTTTGCCACCCATGTCCCGAAGCTGACGCGCGGCCTGCGCGCCAAGCTCGACACGCTGATGGAGGCGCTCAACGAGCAATTCGGCACCGCGGCCGAATTCGAAGACCCCAAGGGCGGCATCTTCCTGTGGGTCAAGCTGCCGGACAATGTCGATACGCTGAAGCTCTATCAGGCGGCGCTTGCCGCCGGCGTCGCCATCAATCCGGGGCCGGAATGGTCGACCGACAAGGGCTATGCCGGCAGCCGCTTGCGGCTGTGTTTTGCAAGTCCATCGCACGAGCAGATCCGCGAAGGCGTCGCCGTGCTGGCCGAAATATGCCGCCGGGAATTCGGCGTGCCGGCGCGAATTGCCAATGTGGAGGCACGCGCCCGCATCTGATCCTTCGCGCGATCCGGCGCAGCCGCGTTCATCAACGATGTATCTTATGGCGGGAGATCGTTCCCAGCATCGCCTCGGCATTGCGCTCGTTGTCGCCGCCGCCGTGGCCTGGAGCACGGCGCCGTTCGTCACCCGGCTACTGCCCTTCGACTCCTGGACGATCCTGTTCTGGCGGGGATTGTTCGGCGGCGGTCTGATCGCAACACTTCTGGTGCTGATGCACGGTTGGGGTGATTTCGCGCCGATTCCCGCAGATAATCGGGAAAATCGAGCCGCCAGCACCGACGGCGGGACAATTTGTAACATTGCCCAGCAAGGACGCTCCGGGGCAAAATTTCCCGGCCAATAGCGTTGTCAATCCCCACGGTCAAAGGCAGCTTCGGTGTCGGACCATGCAACGGTTCATCTGCGAACAAAACATCGCCCACTTTCAGAAGT
>JBGPSI010000263.1:0-6499 GCA_041490045.1 Bradyrhizobium sp. | reverse complement strand
GCCAGTTCCTGCTGGCGCGCCAGCACGTTGACCTGGTGATAATGCAGCGCGTGCAGGGTGGCGGCGGTCGGCGACGGCACCCAGGCGGTGGTGGCGCCGGCCTGCGGATGGCCGATCTTCTGCGCCAGCATGTCCGCCATCTTGTCGGGCGCGGCCCACATGCCCTTGCCGATCTGGGCATGGCCGGGCAGGCCGTCGATCAGGCCGATATCGACGTTCCAGTCTTCATAGGCCTTGATCCAGGGCTGCGCCTTCATGTCGTTCTTGCGGATCATGGGACCCGCTTCCATCGAGGTGTGGATCTCGTCGCCGGTACGGTCGAGGAAGCCGGTGTTGATGAACACGATGCGCTTCGATGCATTCTGGATGCAGGCCTTGAGGTTGACCGTGGTGCGGCGCTCCTCGTCCATGATGCCGACCTTCATGGTGTTCTCGGGCAGCGACAGCATCTTCTCGACCCGGCCGAACAGCTCGCAGGTCAGCGCGACCTCGTCGGGACCGTGCATCTTCGGTTTCACGATGTAGACCGAGCCGGTGCGGCTGTTCTTCGTTTTCGAACTGCCCTTGAGATCGTGGATCGCGAGCAGGCCGGCCACCGCGGCGTCCAGGATGCCCTCCGGAATCTCGGCGCCCGTGGAGTCGAGTACGGCGTCGGTGAACATGTGATGGCCGACATTGCGCATCAATAGCAGGCTGCGCCCGTGCAGCTTGAGCTCCTTGCCGTCGGCCGTCTTGTAGACGCGGTCCGGATTGAGCGCGCGCTTGAGCGTCTTGCCGCCCTTCTCGAAATCGGCGGACAGCGTGCCGTCCATCAGGCCGAGCGTGTTGCGGTAGACCAGCACCTTGTCCTCGGCATCGACCGCCGCGACGCTGTCTTCCATGTCGAGGATGGTCGAGACCGCCGATTCCAGGATCATGTCGGCGACACCAGCCGGATCGTCCTTGCCGATCATGTTGGTGCGGTCGATTCTGACCTCGATATGCATGCCGTTGTTGACCAGCAGCACCGCGCTCGGCGAGGCGGGATCGCCCTGGAAGCCCGCGAACTGCGTGTCCGATTTCAGCGCGGTGGCGTTGCCGCTCTTCAGCTTGACCGCGAGCTGGCCGGCGACGACGCTGTAGGACGTCACATCGGTATGGCTTCCGGTCGCCAGCGGCACGGCGGAATCGAGAAACGCCTTGGCCTTGGCGATGACCTTGTCGCCGCGCGCCTTGTTGTAGCCCTTGCCGGTTTCGCTCGAGTCGTGCGGGATCGCATCGGTGCCGTAGAACGCATCGTAAAGGCTGCCCCAGCGCGCATTGGCGGCGTTCAGCGCATAGCGCGCATTGGTCAGCGGCACCACCAGCTGCGGCCCGCAGATCTTGCCGATCTCCTCGTCGACGTTGGCTGTCTCGACCTTCTGCGTCGGCGGTTCCGGCAGGAGATAGCCGATCTCCTTGAGGAACGCGGTGTAGGCATTCATGTCGAACGGCTTGCCCTTGTGGGCGCGATGCCAGCCGTCGATTTTCGCCTGCAGGCTGTCGCGGATCGCCAGCAGCTCACGGTTCCTGGGAGCCAGATCGCGGAGAATGGCGGCAAGCCCGGCCCAGAAGCTATCAGGGGAAATTCCGGTCTTGGGAGTGGCTTCCTTGGCGATGAAATCGAACAAAACGGGGGCGATTTTCAATCCGTGGGCATCGATACGATTCATGATGGGATTTTCTCGGGAGAAACCGCGGCGGAGGGCGGTTTTCAGGGGCAAACGACAAAAGGGCCCCGCAAAGGGCCTTGTTCGGGGCCCTTTTAGCCCTAAAGCCGGGGCGATGAGAAGGCCCTTGGCTGCGCTGTTTTGCCCATTCGAAGGGCGGCCGGGAACGCTCAGATATTGGCGGCGAGGTCGGTGAGCTCGTCGAACAAGATGCCCGATTTCGCCAGCATCCGCTCGATTTCGTCGGTCGCCTCCGTGACCGAGCCCGCCGAGGTGTCGAGCGTCAATTCGCACGATGCCGGCGGCTGGTAATCGTTGCCGATGCCGGTGAACGCGTGCAATGCGCCGGCGCGCGCCTTGGCGTAGTGGCCTTTGGGGTCGCGGCTCTCGCAGATCCCGGCCGGGGTCGCGACATAAACCTCGCGGAACAGTGTATCGGCGACGCGGCGCGCGGCGGCGCGATCCTCGCGTGACGGCGAAACCGCGGCGACGATGGCGATGTGCCCGTTGCGCGCGAGATGCGTGGCGACTTCGGCAAGGCGCCGGATGTTCTCGCTGCGATCCTGTGCGGAGAAACCGAGATCGCTGTTGAGTCCGGCGCGCAGCGTATCGCCGTCGAGCAGTATGGGCGAACCGCCATTGCCGAACAGCCGGCGTTCCAGCGCGCGCGCCAAAGTCGATTTTCCGGAGCCTGGCAGGCCGGTCAGCCAGACCACCGCGCCGCCATGGCGATAGCGCGCCGAACGCTCGTCGGGACGCAGCGCCGATTCCACCGGCACGATGTCGACGGGAATGGCGCGCTGTCCGGCATCGACCGATAGCACCAGCCCGCCGCCGGCAATGCGGCCGTTGACTTCGATCACCAGCCGTCCGGTGCGGGGATTATCGGTATAGGGATCGGCGGCGATCGGTTGTGCCAGCGAAATATCGATCTCGCCGACATGGTTGCGCGCGATCGATTTGTTCTCGACGCTCGACAACTCGCCGGGATCGACCGCCTTCTCGATCGCGACCACGGTGGCGCGGCTTTCCCGCGTGCCGAGCCGGACCAGGATCGAGGCACCTGTGGCTAGCGGCTGGTCGTGCAGCCAGAAAATGCGGGCGCGAAGGCGGCGCGTGTCGCGCGGGCTGGAGCCAACATGGGCGATGACGTCGCCGCGTTCGACGAACAATTCGCGATCGAGCGTGATGCCAACCGATCGTCCCGCGGTCTGTGCGCCCTTGGCCGGCGTCACCGGCCAGCCTTCGACGCTCCTGATTTTTGCGATCTTGCCGGCGGGCATGATGACGATCTCGTCTCCGGCGGAAAGACGGCCGGATTCGATGCGGCCTGCGACAATGCGGCGGTCGTCGAACTTGTAGATCGCCTGGACCGGCAGCCGCATCGCGAGCTGCTCCAGCGGCCGCGCCGGCTCCAGCGCATCCAGCGCCTCGACCACCGTCGGGCCTTTGTACCAGCCGATCCGCGGCGTGCGCCCGGCCACGCCGTCGCCGTCGCGCGCGGAGATCGGTATCACCGCCGAGGGCGCGACGCCGAGACCGGTGAGATGGGTGGAAATCTCGTCGCTGATCTCCTTGAAGCGCGCCGCGCTGAAATCGACACGGTCCATCTTGTTGATGACGACCGCGACCTGTTTGACGCCGAGCAGATGCAACAGATAGCCGTGGCGCCGCGTCTGGTCGCGCACGCCTTCCAGCGCGTCGATGATCAATACCGCGCCGTCCGCCTGCGAGGCGCCGGTGATCATGTTGCGCAGGAACTCGGCGTGGCCGGGCGCGTCGATCAGCACGATGTCGCGCGATCCCGTGCGGAAGCGGATCTGTGTGGTGTCGATGGTGATGCCCTGGTCGCGCTCGGTCTGCAGCGCATCGAGCAGGAAGGACCATTCGAACGGCATGCCGCGCCGGGCGCTGACCGCTTTCAGCATTTCGAGCTTGCCGTCGGGCAGGCTGCCGGTCTCGTGCAACAGACGCCCGACCAGCGTCGACTTGCCGTGGTCGACATGGCCGACGATGACGATGCGGACCTGCGGGCGGGTGGTGCCGTTGGGCGTTGCGGATACCGCGGACGGGACGATCATGTTCATCGAAGCACCTGATCAGGTTCAGAGATAGCCGGCGACGCGCAGCCGCTCGAAAGCGTCTTCGGTCTCGTGGTCGAGCGCGCGGCCCGCGCGTTCCGGCACCCTGGTGCTGTCGAGCTCGATCAGGATTTCCTCGATGCTCGCGGCGTTCGAGGCCACGGGATTGGTGATGTCCTGGTCGCCCAGCGAGCGATAGCGTTTGCCGTCCCTGGCGAGATAAAGCGGAATGATCGGGATGTTTTCGCGCTTGGTGTAGGCCCAGATGTCGGCTTCGGTCCAATGCAGGATCGGGTGAATGCGCAGATGCGCGCCCGGCGGCGGCGAGGCGTTGAACTGGTCCCAGAATTCCGGTGGCTGATCGCGCACGTCCCATCCGCCTTCGGTGCCGCGCGGCGAGAACACCCGCTCCTTGGCGCGGGTCGCCTCTTCGTCGCGGCGGATGCCGGCGATCAAACCGTCAAAGCCATATTTGGCGAGCGCGAGTTTCAGCCCATCGGTCTTGCGCGCCGCCGACCGCGCGGCCGGCGGCAGGGTCGGATCGATGGTTTCCAGCGGCGGACACGGCTCGACCCGGAGATCGAGCTCCCATTCCTTGCCGTAGCGATCGCGAAACGCATACATCTCCGGAAATTTCTTGCCGGTGTCGACGTGAAGCGCGGGGAACGGCACACGGCCGAAGAAGGCCTTGCGCGCCAGCCAGATCATCACGTTGGAGTCTTTGCCCAGCGACCACAGCAGCGCGAGCTTCTTCAGCCGCGCAAAGGCCTCGCGGAAGATGTAGATGCTCTGCGCTTCCAGCGCGTCGAGGTGATCCATGGTGGGCTCAAGTGGGCGTCCATTGGTCGAAATTTGCTGGACCGGTGAACCCTCAGCCCTATCGGACCAAGGCAACGGGTTTTTGACGGAGTCGTTGTTGAGAAGATGCATCTCTTGACCTTGGCCGCTGGAGGCGAAAATTCTATAGTTGCATCGCAACAGGGAAGAAATAATTTTCCCTTTGCGGGGGTTGAACGAGACATATATAGAAAATAATTCTAGTCAACCCCGGAAGTTGGGGGAGCGAGTGTCGCATGCGATTCCTGCCGGTATTTCTCGATCTGCAAGCCGGTCCCGTACTGCTCGTCGGCGCGGGCGATCTGGCGCGGGCGAAATTGCGCCTGCTGGCCGCCGCGGGCGCGCGGGTTCGCTGGTACCCGACCGATGGCCATCATGATCTGCGCGATCTTGCGGCCGCCGATGCGGCCAGGATCGAGCTTGCGACGGGCGATCCGCTTGCGGCCGATCTCACGGGCGTCATTGCAATCCTCTGCGCGGGCGCGGGCGACATCGGACCCTTGATGTCGGCGCGGGCCAAGGCGGTCGGCCTGCCCGTAAATGTCATGGACGACCTCGCCCATTCGACCTTCATCTTTCCCGCGATCGTCGATCGCGGCGATGTCGTGGTCGCCGTGGGCACCGGCGGGACGTCGCCGGTGGTGGCGCGCCGGGTGCGCGAACGCATCGAGGCGGTGCTGCCGGCGCGCATCGGCGATCTCGCCTCTTTCATCGGCCGCTGGCGCAAAACGATCCACGGCCGCATTGCCGAATTCCCGCTGCGCCGCCGCTTCTGGGAGCGCGTGGTCGATGGCCCGATCGGCGCGCTGGTTCTCGCCGGACGCTACGATGAAGCCGAAGCGGCGCTGAAAGATATTGTCGATCCCAGCGCCTTTGCCGGCGCACAACACGATGGCAAGGCCGAGGGCCGGGTGACCTTGGTCGGCGCCGGTCCCGGCGATCCCGATCTGCTCACCGTCAAGGCGCTGCGCGCGCTGCAGGACGCCGATGTTGTTTTCTACGATGAACTGGTCTCGCCCGAGGTGCTCGATCGCGCCCGCCGCGATGCCTCGCGCATTCCTGTCGGCCGCCGTGTCGGCAATCCCGGGATCGGCCAGGACGCCATCAACATACTGATGATCGAGGCCGCGAAATCAGGCCGGCGCGCGGTGCGGCTGAAGGGCGGCGACTCCTTCGTGTTCGGCCGCGGCGGCGAGGAAGTCGAAGCGCTGCGCAAGGCCGGTGTCGCCTATTCGATCATTCCCGGCATTACCGCGGGCCTCGGCGCAGCGGCGCAGTTCGAAGTGCCGCTGACCTTCCGTCACGAGGCGCTGCGCATCACCTTCCTCACCGCGCACAAGGCGAAAGACGCCGAAACCGTCGACTGGTCGACGCTGACTGATACGAAGATGACGGTCGTGGTCTACATGGGCATGACCGCGGCGCCGTCGGTCCGCATCGGTCTGTTGGCCGCAGGCCGCTCGCCGCAAACCCCGGTCGGAGTGTTCGCACGGGTGACGCGGCCCGACGCGCAGGCTGCTGTCGGCACGCTCGACCGGTTGCCCGATCTGATCGAACAGATCGACGGCGGTCCCGCCATTCTCATCATCGGCGACGTGATCGCGCATTCCGCGCCATGGCGCCATCAAAACCTCCATCAAGTCATCTCCGAACTCCTGGAAGCTGCAGAATGACCTCTCCTCTCGAACAGAAGAAAATCAGAATCACCGGCCCGTCGGTGGTGACCGCCAACCGCACCTGGGACGGCATCGTGATCTACCGCACCGCCCGGCAGGACTGGTCGGCCAAACTGTCGGACGCCGCGATCGTTCGCACCTCCGATGAGGCCCGCACGCTGCTCGCGGAATCCGTCGCCGACGATGTCGGCGCGGTCGGCGCCTATATCGCGCCGGT
>JBGPSI010000262.1:0-6534 GCA_041490045.1 Bradyrhizobium sp. | reverse complement strand
CGGAACCGTGCTTTCGCCGATGTTGAACATGGCGATCGCGTATGTATAGGCGCCCAATCCGAAGAACGCGGATTGGCCGAAGCAAAGAATGCCGCCATACCCCCAGATCAGCGCCAGGCTCAGCGCCAGCACCGCCATGATCATGTAGACCGTGAGCTCGAGCACGGTATCGAGCTCGGCGAACCGCGGGGTCAGGATCAGGAAGGCGACGCCGACGATGCCGACCAGTCCGAGGCCGAGAAAATTCAGGGTACGGGCGTTCACAGGCCTCTCCGGAAGAAGCGGCCGGTGATGCCCTGCGGCAGCAGGCGGATCAGCACGATCGCGGCGGCAAGCAGCGCGACCTCGCCGAACACCGGCGTCGTCAGGAAGGTCGCGATCTGGTTGATGGTGCCGAACAGCGCCGATGCCGAAACCGTTCCCGAGAGGATCGCCGCACCGCCTCCGATCACCGTGATGAAGGATTTCGCTACATAGGCGACGCCGATGGTGGGAAAGACGCCGGAGACCGGCGCCAGCACCGCACCGGCAAGGCCCGACAGCGCCGCGCCGATGCCGAAGGTGAAGGCATAGACCCGCGGCGGGTTCACGCCGAGCGCCGCGGCCATATTGGCGTTCTGCATGGTGCCGCGAGCAATCAGGCCGAGCCGCGTAAAGCGCAGCACCGCGAAGATGCCGCCCAGCACGACCACGGCGACCGCAATCACGAAGAGCGTGTAGCCGCTGGTGCGGTAAGCGCCGATCTGGAAACTCCCGAGCGGCGCCGAAATGCCGACCGTGGTATTGCCGAAGATCGCGGTCGTCAGCCCGACCAGGAACAGGCTGAGGCCCCAGGTCGCGAGCATGGTGTCGACCATGCGGCCGTACAGGAACCGGATGATCGTCATTTCGACGACAATCCCGATCAGGCCGACAACGACCGGCGCAACCACCAGCATCGCAATCCAGATGCTGACCCCGTGACTTGTCGCGACGATCGCAGCATACCCGCCGAGCATCAGGAACTCGCCATGGGCGAGGTTGATGACTCGCATCATGCCGAAGATGATGGCCAGCCCGACGCTGATCAGCGCCAGGCTGGCAACCGCATAGAGGACCTGGATCGCCAGGAGAACAACGAAATCCACGTTTACCTTTCCCAACGCATGCGAGATCCAACCGGCCTTTAGATCTTGATCACGTATTGCTGGTTGTCGGTCGGGTTCTTGATGAGATTGCACACAGCGGCAGTGTCCGCAGGTTTCTGCTGCGCAAAATCTTCAAGCACCTTGAGCTTCTTGTCGGCCACCTCGGCGATGTGAACGTCGAGGACGCAATGATGGGTCGGCGGGTCGATCGTGACCTTGCCGGACGGCGCAACGATGCTGATGCCTGTTTCCAGCGCCTCGATGACCTTCAAGCGGTCGACGCTCTTCGCCTTCTTGACGCCTTCCGCCCAGAGTTGGAAGCCCTGATAGGTTCCCATCGCGAGCTCGGTGACGTTGGGATAATCGGCCCCGAAGCGCTTGTGGAAGGCGGCGACGAAAGCTTCGTTGGTCTTGTTCTTCAGATCCTGGAAGTAATTGTAGCAAACCAGCATGCCGTTGCATTCGTCCGGCGACAGCACGATGTGCTCGTTGCCGACCGCGAAGGTGGTCGAGGCCATCGGAATGCTCTTGCGCATGCCTGCCGCCGCCCATTGGCGGTAGAACGAGATGTGCGCGCCTCCGACCAGCGCGGACCACACGAAATCCGGCTTCGCCGCCTGGATCTTGGAGATGGTCGGACCGAAATTGGTGACGTCGAGCGGGAAGAAGTCGATCGACGAGACTTCGCCGCCGTTTTCGGTGACGTATTTCTTCACCCATTGCGACGTGATCTGACCGTAATTGTAATCGGCCGCGACGACATAGACCTTCTTGCCCCACTTCTTCATGGCATAGGGCACGAGCTTTTCGACGGTCTGCGCCGGCGTCACGCCGGTGTCGAACTGGTTGCGATCGCAGACGCCTCCTTCGTACTGGGTATTGTAGAAGTACAGCGTCTTGAACTTGTCGAGCACCGGCCGGATCACCTCGCGCGAGGCCGAGGTGATGCCGCCGTGCACGACGGCAACCTTGTCCTTCAGCGCAGCCTGCTGCGCGAACTGCGTGTAGAGCTGCATGTTCGACTGGGTGTCGTAGTTGATCAGCTTGATCTGCCGTCCGAGCAGGCCGCCGGCGGCATTGGCTTCCTCAACGGCAAGCGTCAGCGCATCGACCATCGGCTTGCCGTAGATGTCGAGCCCGCCCGAGAGATCGTGGATGCTCGCGACGTTGATCGGCTCGTCCGCAAAGGCGCTCGAACCGAACATGCCGGCGGCAACGGTACCAGCCGTTCCCTGCAAGAATTTTCTGCGATTGACCTTCATTGCAATAACCCTCCTCGATGTTGCCGAAAAATCATGAGACCAGATATTTTTTCAGGATCGACGCGCCCATTGTGTATTTCGGATCGACCATGTTCCCCAGCCGGACGCGCCCGGCCTGACTGAGCAGCATGTAGGCGTCGATCTCGTCGAAGCCGTAGTCGGCGGCCATCCAGCGCACCAGTTCGCGATAGGCGATCCGTGCCGCATCTTCCAGCGGCCGCGCGCTGCCGATCGTCATCAGAAAGGCTTCCGTCTCGAGCCGCGGCCAGGCGAAGCTCCAATTCTTGATGACGTCGATCTGCAGCGTGACCGTGGCGCGCTGTTCGATCGCGACCCCCGACAGCTCGCCGTCGCCTTGCGCCGCATGGCAATCGCCGACGTAAAGCAGGCCGCCTTTGGTATGCACCGGAAAATACAGGATCGAGCCCGGTGCGACGTCGGGCAGGTCCATGTTGCCGCCGTGATAATCCGGCTGCAGCGAGGAGATCGCCTCGATCTCCGGCGAAACCCCGATGGTGCCGATGAACGGCTGATAGGGAAGAATGATCTTGTCGCTCCAACGCACGCCATCCTTGTCGACATGCATTTTCCGTACCCGTTCCGGCAAGGGCGGATTGAGCATGGCGGTCGACGCCGTTCCGACCAGGCCGCCGAATTCCGGGATGATGCAGGTGGTGCCGGCCGGCTGCGCGCCCCGCGTTTCCACCGCATGAATCCGGACCGCGAGACAATCGCCCTTCTCCACGCCGCTCACGGCAACGGGACCGCATTGCGGATTGAGAAAGGGAAACTGCAGTTTCGCGGTCGGGCTGTCCTGCTCGCTGGTGATGACGCCGCCAAAGGCATCCTCCGTCTCCACCACGACGACGTCGCCGGGATCGATCGTAAGGACTGGCTTGGCATAGGGCCCGTAGACGTAATGGAAATCGCCTTGCGCCGCGATGGAGAGCTCGTGGCGCTTCCCCGCCTCGCCCTTGGCAAGGCCACGCTTCGCCATGATCGAGGATTTCAGCCAGGGATCGTTGATCATCGCGGTATCCTCAAATTGTCAACGCGTGCGTTCAAACGCAGTGCAAATTCCGTACCGGCATCAGGTGACATCCTCATTGCGTTCAGTTCAGTTTCCAGTCGCCACCCGCCTCGACCGCCGCGGCAAGCCGTATCAACGTGGTCTCCTCGAAATGCCGACCGACCATCATCAGACCGACCGGCAAACCGTTGACACGTCCGCATGGCACGGTGAAGGCAGGATTTCCGGATACGTCGAACGAACAGGTATTGGCCTGCATGTTGAGCGCCGTGTCAATCAGGGTTCCGAGCGGCGCATCGGCCGGCGGTATCGGCGTTGCCGTGAACGGAATCGTCGGCATCGCCAGCACATCGAACTTCTCCAGCGCCGCATCGTAGGCGCGGCGCAGCAGCACCCGCAGATTTTGCGCCTTCGAATGATAGCGCCCGTGATAGTTGCGATGCATGTATTCGCCGAGCATCAGCACCAGCTTCACGGTCGGCGAGACGTCGTTGATCCGCGTCCCCATGCCGCGGGCAAAGGCCTCCTGCATCGAAAGCGGATAGTAGCCCTGGATGTTGTTGCCGACGCCGTATCCTTTCAGCATCATCTCGGCCGCGCCTTCCAGGATGACGCCGCTCCAGACGTGCGGTCCATCGAGATGCCATGGCACGGAGATTTCCTCCGCTTCGACACCGGCCTTTTTCAAGGCCGCGATGGCCGCGCGCACCTTGGCATCGACGGCGGGATCGCTTTCGGGATGACCAAATCCTTCGCGCAGGATGCCGACGCGCAATCCCTTCGCCGGCTTGCCGAGAGCGGCCATGTAGTCGCCGGTGCGCGCCGCGATCGTTCTCGTGTCCCAGCCATCATGACCCGCGATCACCGTGAGCAGCCGTGCGACGTCTTCCACCGATGCGCCCATCGGACCGCAATGATCGACGGAATAGCTGATCGGCATCGAGCCCGTGGTCGGCACCAGTCCCCAGGTCGGCTTCAGGCCATAAATGCCGCACCAGCTTGACGGCGTGCGGATCGATCCGCCCTGGTCCCCGCCGAGCGCCATCGGCACTTCGCCGGACGCCACCAGCGCCGCACTTCCGCCCGACGAGCCGCCGGCACTATGCGCGGGATTGTGCGGGTTGCGGATGATGCCGCCTGCGCAGGTATGGCTGGCGCCGGAGAAGCAGAGATCTTCACAGGCCGCCTTGCCCGCGACGGTGCCACCGGCTTCGAGAATCCGCGTTACCACCGTGGCATCGAGCTCCGGGACATAGCCTTCGAGCAGCGCCGAGCCGTTCATCATGGGAACGCCGGCGACGCAGATGTTGTCCTTGATCGCAACCTTCTTGCCGCTCAGCAGTCCCTTTGCGCCGCTATGGATGTCCGTCTTCCAGTACCAGCCGCCGTAGGGGTTTTCCGACGCAGAAGGCCGGTACCCCGGCGACCGCGGCGCCACCGGCGCCAGCGCGGGCGGGACCAGTTCGTCAAGCCGGCCATACGAAGCCAGCGACCCCTTGAAGGCCTGCTGATAGGCCACGACCTCGTCGGCACTGAGCACGAGACCGAAATCGGATCCGAGCTTTTCGATCTGCGCCAATGTCGGCAGCCGTACTGACATGCTCACCCTCTTGTCGTCTCTTGGAAGACAAACGAAACCCGGAAGACAAACGAACAAAGCCATCCGTGACCCGAAGAGGTCTCGAATGGCATCAACGCCGCTACTATCAATGGTCGTGTCGGATTACGTTGCAGAACGAAACTTTGGGAGTCGTCACTCAGACGTCATCGGCTGCGCGAGAACTTTTCCGCAATGCACGTATTCACGTACAATTTGATTGTGACTTGGCGTCGCCAGTCTTGTCAATGCGATGCCGGCACCTTTTTTAAGCGCGGGAAGCCCAAATGACGCGCAGCCCTGTTCGACGATACGACGTGACAGATCGGGCTTCTTGAGGTGAGATCGTTGCCGCGCAACATCCCGGGCTCCAAATGAAAAAGCCGTCCATCCCTCTCGGCCTCGTGTTTTCCCAATCGGGACCCTACGCCATGATGGCGGGCGAGATGCGCAAGAGCGCCCTGATGGCGATCGACGAAATCAATCAGAGCGATCAGTTCGACTTCGTATTCGCGCCACGGCTGCGCGATCCCGGCGGCGTCGTCGCCGCCTATCACACCGCATGCGACGCGCTCATTCGCGAAGAGCATGTCGACCACATCGTCGGCTGCTACACCTCGGCGTCGCGCAAGCAGGTCATTCCCATCGTCGAACGCACCGAACGATTGCTCTGGCATCCGGCGCGATACGAAGGATTCGAAAGCAGCGACAACGTCATCTACGTCGGGGCCGCGCCCAACCAGCACGTCGTGCCGCTGGTGCGGCACATGCTGGACAATATCTCCGGCGACGTATTCTGCACTGGATCCAACTATGTCTGGACCTGGGAAACCAACCGGGTCATTCGCGAAATCGTCACCAGCGCCGGCGGCCGCATTCTCGCCGAACGCCTGCTGGAGTTCGGCGAAACCGGGGTCGACCATATCGTGAAGGAAATCATCGAGCGAAAGCCGCCGGCGGTTTTCAACACGCTGGTTGGCGAATCGAGCTATGCCTTCATGCGCGCGCTTCATCAGGAAGCGACGCGCGCGAATCTTTCGATCCCCATGCTGAGCTGCAGCATCTGCGAACCGGAGCTCAAGCTGATCGGCTCGTCGGCTTCGGTTGGGTGCATCACCTCATCGGCCTATTTCGAGAGCATCGATGGCGCGGAAAACCGCGCTTTTGTCGCACGCTGGAAGGCTCGGTACGGCGCAGACAGCACCCTGTCGGTCGATGGCCTGTCGACCTATGTCTGCGTCATGCTGCTGGCCCGCGCCATCCGGCGGGCAGGATCCGTGGATGTCGGCGCGGTCCGCCGCGCCGCGGCAAATCATCGCTATGACTCTCCGCAAGGCCCGATCTGGGTCGATCCCGACAACAATCACTGCTTCCTGACCCCCCGCCTGGCACGCTCTGTGCCTGGATGCCAGTTCGAGGTCTTCTGGGAGGCCGACGCCCCCGAGCGGCCGGACCCCTATCTTTCGAACCTCGATCTGGCGGCGATTGGCACCAGGCTGGAAAAGAGCAATGATATCG
>JBGPSI010000261.1:0-6551 GCA_041490045.1 Bradyrhizobium sp. | reverse complement strand
CGACGATCTCGGCCTTTTCCAGGATCTGGTTCGGCTTCAACGCGCCGTCGAACGACGGCACCGTGATGGTCGCATCGCCCCGCCCGAGCAGGCGGTCGGTGAAGGTCTTCAGCGCCGCGATCACTGGCTCTTCCCCCAGCGCTTGTCGTACTGCACGAAACCGGGATCGGCACCGCCGAGCTTGTAACGTCCGATGCGGTTGTTGGCGATGCCGCCGAGATAGAGATAACCGCGGTGCTCGCGCATCGAGGTGATCATCGGATGGTTGACGCCGCGCAGGTCCCACAGCGAATCCAGCACTTCGCCGCGTTCGTTGAATTTGATCACGCAGCCGGTGTTGATGTTGGGGAACAGCCATTCGTCGATCGGAACCCGCTTGCCCATCCGCTTGCGGAAGCCCGGCATTTTCCAGGCGAGGTCGAGCGCGGGGCTGCGCATGCCGACCATGGCGAGCCAGTAATTGCCGTCGGAGGCGAGGTTGATGTTGTCGGGATAGCCCGGCAGATTGTCGATGACGGTCTCGACCTTGCCGGTCTTGGGGCCGTCGAACCAGTAGCGCTTGATCGAGCACCCGAAAGTTTCGGCGAACAGGATCGACTGGCCGTCGCTGGCGATGCAGATGCCGTTGGGGAATTTCAGGCCGCGCAGCACGGTGCGCGTCGTGTTGGTGTTCGGATCGTAGCAGATGATGCGGCCGTTGCCGCGGGCTTCCAGCCCGTCGACCGGCCACTCGTCCATCTCGTAGCGGACGGTGGCTTCGGAAAAGAAGATCCGCCCGTCGTCGGCGATGTCGAGATCGTCCGCCAGCCGAAGCCGGCTGTCGTCGTTGACGGAATAAAGGCTGCGGTTGGTCTCGTCGGTGACCTTCTCGACCTTGCGTTCGGGCGTGATGCGATAGAGCCCCATGCCGCCGATGCAGACGTAGAGATTGTCCTTGCGGTCGAACGCCATGCCGAGCGGCTGTCCGCCGATATGGGCGAACACCTCCATCTCCTGATAGTCGGGCGCCTTGAAGCGCATGATGTCGCCATGGCGCGAGCCGGCGTAGAGATTGTCGTTGCGGTCGAGAATAACGTCTTCCGGCGCCTCGATGCGGCCGAGCCCGATCAGGGTCACGTCGCGCAGCTTGTCGTTCTGCGCGAACGGGCCGCTGCCGGGCGCGGTCGAAGCCGCCGGTGCCAGACCATGATAGGTCGGGCTGACATAGACCTTCGAGATGATGCGGGTGCGGTTCTTCAGCCAGCGGATGTCGATGGTGGCGGCGACCAGAAGGACGCCGGCCAGCACCATGCGATTGACGCCGCCTGAGACCGACAGCGTGGTCAGGCCGTTGATCACGAACAGCACGATCAGCGTGCCGACCAGCGCTTTTGCCACCGAGCCCTTGCCGCCGCCGAGGCTGATGCCGCCGAGCACGGTCGCGGTCAGAACCGTCACCTCGAGCCCGACGCCGACGTCGCCGCCGACCGTGCCGAGACGAGCCGCGAAAAACAGCGCGCCGATCGAGGTCAGCACGCCGCTCGCGGTGTAGCACAGAGCGATCGTGCGGCGTACCGGAATGCCGGAATTGTAGGCCGAGCGGCGCGAGCCGCCGATGGCGGTGACATGCCAGCCCGGCCGCAGCCGGGTCAGGAAGACATGGCCGAAGATCGCGACCACGATATAGACCAGCACGACGCTCGGGACGCCGGCCACCACGCCGCCGCCGACGAAATTCCAGGACGGGAAATCGGGAAAGGCGGCGGCAATGGTGTTCGAATAGTCGAACAGCAGGAGGTCGTAGGCGGAGCGGTAGATGATGAGCGTGATCAGCGTGGTGATGAAGGCGCGCAGCCGCAGATAGCCGATCAGGAGGCCGTTGACGGCGCCAAGCGCCGCGCCGCACAGCAGCGTCGCGACAATCACCGCCGGCACCGGCCAGTCCAGCACGTTGAGGCAGAACAGCGCGCAGAAGTCGCACAGCGCGAACATCGAGCCGACCGAGAGGTCGATGCCGCCAACGATGACGACAAGCGCCATGCCGAGCACGATGAAACCGATCTCGCCGGCCTGCCGCCCGGTATCGGCAAGCCCGCCGACGGAGAGGAAGCCGGGGATCGCGCGGCTCAGCAGGATGGTGATGATCAACAGCACGATCACCGGGATCGCGGTTTCCGTCCAGCGCTTGGACAGGATTTCGCCGAGCAGGTGATCCGGCCAGTAGCGGTATCGCAAACGAAGCAGCGCGTCTTGCATTGGTATTCCGGGATCGAAGGAGGAAACGTGTCAGTATGGCCGGCGGACTTGGCGCGGGACGAGCGGCCATGCGAAACGCACGGCCGCTCGTCTGGTTGTGCGGTTGCCTACTTCTTCAGGTCGCTGAGATTCCAGCAGGCGGTGTCGCTGCCGGCATTGTCCTTCGTGATCGGGATCAGGGTCGTGTACATCGATCCCTTCACCGATCCCGGCTTGACGCCGGAGGAGACCAGCCACTTGATCACGCCGGCCATCTGCTCGGCCTGGGTCGGCACGTCGTAGCTGAGGTTGAGGTCGAACGCGCCGGACTTGACGAGGTCGCACGCGCCCCTGCGCTCGCCGCCGCCGGAAGTCGCGACGAACACCTTGCCGGTGAGGCCCGCTTCCTTCACCGCGGCCGCGGTGCCGATATCCATGCCGTCCCAGAAGCCGACGATGCCGCAGAGGTCGGGATTCTGCTTCAGCACGGTCTGGGTGATCGCCTTGGCCTTGGCGGCATCCCAATCGGCGGCCTGGCTGGAGACCACCTTGATGTCCGGGTTCTTCGCCAGCACGTTCTCGACGCCCTTGAGCGTGTAGGCGCTCGCCGCGGCCGACAGCGCGCCCTGCACGATCGCGATCTTGTTCGATTTGCCCTTGCAGAAATTGACCACGGCCTCGGTGTCGCGTTCGCCGATCTCGATCCAGTTGGCGCCGACAAAGGCCGAAGAGCGATAGCTCGAACCCATGTTGATCTGGATGACGTAGATGCCTTCGTTCTCGGCGCGCTGCAACAGCTTGGCGTAGGTCTGCACGTCGGGATTATGGATGATCATCGCCGCGGGCTTTTCGGAGATCAGCGTCGTCACCGCCTGGGCGCCGGCGTTGGTGCTCCAGTTCGGATCGCGCACGACCACCTTGACGCCGTAGGGCTCGAGCTCCTTCTTGACGCCGGCGAACCAGCCTTCGGTGAGATCGAAGTTCATCGCCACCGGCACATAGGCCACCGTCTTGCCGGCGAGCGATTCCTTGAATGATTTCTGGAACGGCTCGTCGAGACCCTTCTGCGCCAGCGCCGGCGAGGCCGCGGCCATCAGGCCAAGCCCCAGCAGCATGGTCTTGAGTGTCGTCTTTCCGGATATCGTCATGTCGTACCTCCCGTTTTTTGATTGATGTGTCAGCCTGTGGTTCGGGCAGGATCGCCTGCCGATCATGCCCTAGATGTCGCCCTGCTGGGCCGTCTCCTCGTTGCGCGGGTTCAGGAAGGAATCCGCGATGACCGCGGCCAGCAGCACCACGCCCTTGACGAGGTTCTGGCCGGAATAGGAGACGTCCATGATGGTCATGCCGTTGAGCATGGTGCCGATCAGCAGCGTGCCGATGATGACGTTGAGCACGCCGCCGCGTCCGCCCGACAATCCGATGCCGCCCAGCACGACCACCAGGATCACGTCGTAGATCAGGGTCGAGTTGAAGATGCGCGTCGGCATGCTGTTGACCGATGCCGCCATGATCAGGCCGGCGCCGAAGCCGATCAGCGCCGCCAGCACATATTGCAGCACGATGATGGGTCGGGTCGGAATGCCCGTGACCCGCGCGCCGTTGGGATTGTCGCCGATCGCGTAGATATAGGCGCCGAGCCGCGTCCGCCGCAGGAAGAAGGCGACCGCGGCGCAGAACAGCGCGAACATCACGATCGGCATCGGGATGCCCAGGAAATTACCTTGTCCGAGCTTTTCGAATCCGTCGAGCCCCGGGCTCCACTGCACCACGTCGAGCTTGAACAGCGCCGCCTGGCCGAGACCGGCGAGAAACAATCCCGAGGCTAGCGTCGTGAACAGCGACGGCACCTCGGCATAGGCGATCAGCCAGCCGTTGACGAGCCCGAACACCGTCGTCAGCGCGAACGCCGCGGCCAGCGAAGCCGGCAGCGAATGGCCGTCCTGCACCATCTGCAGCACCAGCCCCGGCGGCACCGCCAGCGCCGCGATCAGCGAAATGTCGATGCCGCGCCCGATCACGACGATCGCCATCGCAAGGCCGAGGATGCCGAGCACGGCCACGTTCTGCAGCAGCGTCAGCATGTTCGCGGTTGTCAAAAAGCCGGGGAGGGTAGCTGCGAAGACGGCAAACAACACCGCAAAAACCGCAAATACGATTCCCTGCTGCCCGAGGCTCCTGATTCCCATCCCGACTTCTCTTCTTCGTTTTGTTGCCGCAGATGTTGGCGCGCTTTGGGAACCAATGCAAGCGATCACAGGTGGTCTGGCGCGACGTAGCGCGCTCGTCAACGCGCTGGCCGACTTTGCGAATATTCCGCGCAGAGAAACGGGCAAATGGGCGGGCGCCGGATTGCGGCTTTACGCGCCGGAAGCCGGGTTGTGTGACACCCCGTCATGCTTGGCGGCGAGGCCGTCAGGATGGCGCCGATGATTTTGCATTCAGGGAACGACGACGACGGTGCAGGGCGCGAGGCTGGCCAGCTTCTGCGAGACACTTCCAAGCAGCAGCCCGGCCAATTGGCCGCGACCGCGCCGGCCCAGCACGATCATCTCGACCGAGTTGCTCGCGGCGATATCGATCAACGATTGGGCAACGTCACCTGAGCCCGCCCGAAGTTCGATACGGGATACGCCAAGATGCCGGGCGTGGGCTTCGGCCTCCTTCAGCGTCTTGGTCGTCAACGCTTCCAATACATCACCGATGTTTCCCTCGATACGCGCCAGCTGGCGCGCCTCCTCTCCCAACTGGCTGTCCGCGACGGTCACAACCGAGAGATCGCCCGCCAGCGCCTTGGCGAGTTTCGCCGCGACGTCCACCGCGCGGTTCGCCCCGCTGGAGCCGTCGGTCGCCACCATGATGCGTCGCATGAGATGTTCCGTCCGATGTTGCTGGTTTTGTTCATTAGCAGCCCCCCAGGAGTGCCAAGAAGCTAGCGCTGATAGATCCCGACCAGGGTCGCTTCGGCGACAACATGCCGGCGTGCCTCTCGCTCGACTTCGCTGCAGGAGGGCTTGGCGGGAAGCGGCAAATGATCGACCGAAAGCGCCAGCAGACGAAAGTGATAGCGATGGCGTCCATGGCCATGGGGCGGGCAGGGGCCGCCATAGCCCGGCCGGTGGAAGTCGTTGATTGCCTGCTTCAATCGTGCCGCGCCGCTGCCGTGGCCGGCGCCTTCGGCAAGTCCTTCGTGTTCGGCGGCAATGTCGTAGGCTGCCCAATGATGCCATTTGCCGCCGGGCGCGTCCGGGTCGTCGCAAAGCAGGACGAAACTGCGGGTCGTCGGCGGGGCCGCTTCCCATTCAAGCGGAGGAGAGAGGTCCTCACCATCGCAGGTGTAACGGCGCGGGATTGCCGAGCCACTAGAAAAGGCGCTTGAGCTGAGCTGCATGGGCCACCTCCAGACCGGCGAGATTGTCTCATTCGCGCAAGGCACCAGTTGATCCGGATCAAGCTCCCGCCACGGCCCGGCCGAACCGTGATTTAGCGCCATCGCGACCGCCGCTACGATGCGCTAAAGGAATACATGCGGCCGCTTCTGCACCCCACCCTGATCAACGGGCGAACCGGCGATCCGGCGCTCTATATCGAGACGCTGTTCGAGCAGCGGGCGATCCTGTTCGACCTCGGCGACATCACGCTGCTGTCGCCGCGAAAGATCCGGCGTCTCGAGCACGTGTTCGTCTCGCACGCGCATATCGATCATTTCTTCGGGTTCGACCGGATGTTGCGGGTGTTGGTCGGCCGGGAAAAGCAGCTCCATCTTTACGGCCCGGCCGGTTTCGTCGACCAGGTCCACCACAAGCTCCGGGCCTATAGCTGGAATCTCGTCGATCGCGAACCCGGCGATCTCTCCTTCGTGGTGACGGAAATCGCACCCTCGCTCGCCACCCAAACCATACGCTTTCGCCTCAAGACGGCCTTCGCCGCCGAAGCCGTGGCGACCGGCCGGATCGACCGGGGCATCGTCGTGGAGGATCCGGCGTTCCGGGTCGCGACGGCGGTGCTGGACCATCGTACGCCATGTCTGGGGTTCGCGATCGAGGAACCCGCGCACCTGAATGTCTGGAAGACTCGGCTCGCAACCCTCCGGCTCCCCGTCGGGCCGTGGCTGAGCGATCTCAAGCGGGCCGTGATCGAGAACAGGCCGGATGATTTTCGCATCCGGATCCGCGCTTCCGCGACCAGCCCGGACCAGCACGATATGCCGCTTGCAAGACTTCGCGAGGTGTTGACGGTCACGCCGGGCCAGAAGATCGGCTACGTCACCGACGTCGCCGATACCGCCGACAATCGCAAGGCGATCGTCGAAATGGTCAAGGGCGCCGATCTGCTCT
>JBGPSI010000260.1:0-6575 GCA_041490045.1 Bradyrhizobium sp. | reverse complement strand
TCCTCGACGGAAAGCAATACCCGATCCGTCACAGCGCGCCCTGCCGCGGGTCGGTCAGCGCCCGCAAGGTGTCGCCGATCAGATTGAAGGAAAGCACGGTCAGGAACATCGCGACCGCGGGAATGAAGGCGAGCCGGGGAGCAATTTCCAGGCTTTCCCGTCCCTCCCCGATCATGCTGCCCCAGCTCGATATCGGCGGCGGCACTCCGAGGCCGAGGAACGAGAGCGCGCCTTCGACCACGATGGTGACAGCGACGCCCAGCAGGAAGAAGGCGAGCAGCGGCAGGAACACATTGGGCAGCAATTCGCGCAACAGGATGCGCGCATGGGTGGCACCGAGCGCCTGCGCCGCGATGACGAATTCGCGCCGCGCCAGCGTGAGCGTTGCCGCGCGCGCCACCCGCATGAAGGCTGGGATACCGAGCACGCCGAGAATGCAGGTGAGATTCAATAATGATTGACCGAGATAGGCGGTCACCGCCAGCGCCAGGATCAGCGGCGGAAAGGCCAGCAGCACGTCCATGCTGCCGACGACAAGCGTTTCGAAGCGGCCGCGGAAATAACCAGCCAGCATGCCGAGCGCGCCGCCGATCGCAACCCCGATCACCGGCGCGCAAAGACCCACCGTCAGCGATATCCGCGCGCCATAGATCAGCCGCGCCAGTTCGTCCCGCCCGAGGCCGTCGCTGCCGAGCCAGTGCTGCAGCGACATCGGCGCCCGCCGCTCCAGCATGTCCATGTCGGTCGGACTCGGCAGCGGAAGCAGGCCGGCGAGTGCCGCGGCGGCAAGAATGAAGGCGGTCCAGCCGACTGCCGCCCAGAACAGCGGGCCGAGCCGGCGCGTCCGCCCAACCGGACCGGCGGCGGCCTGCCCGTCAATGCCGAGTTCAAGCGTGGCCATGGCGAATCCTGGGATCGAGCACGGCGTAGAGCATGTCGACGACGAAATTCATCACGACGAAGCCGCCGGCGACGAACAGCACCACGCCCTGCAGGATGATGAGGTCGCGGGTGTAGATCGCACCGACCAGCAGCCGGCCGATCCCCGGCAGCGCGAAGATCGTCTCGACGATCAGCGCGCCGCCGATCAGGCGGCCGATATTGATCCCGGTGATGGTGATCAGCGTCAGCGAGGAAGGTTTCAGGGCATGCACAAAGAGAATCCGCGACGCCTTCAATCCCTTGGCCTTGGCGAGCGCAATATAATCTTCCTGCAAGGTCGCGATCATGTCGGAGCGCAGCACGCGCATGATTCCCGGCCATTCGGCGAGCGCCAGCGTCAGCGCCGGCAGCACCATGAAGCGCAGATTCGCGGCCGGGTCTTCGGCGAACGGCACGTAGCCGGTCGCCGGCAGCCAGCGCAGCTCGACCGCGAACAGATAGATCAGCAGGATCGCGGACAGGAACGTCGGCACCGACAGCATCCCGAAGGCGCTGCCGGTCATGAAGCGGTCGAAGGCGCTGCCGCTGCGCACCGCACAGGCGATGGCGACGGGAACGCCGATGGCAAGGCCCGCAAGCTCGGCAAAGAACATCAATTCCAGCGACACCGGCAACCGCTCGGCGACCGCCTGCAGCACGGTCTGGCCAGTGCGGAACGACCGGCCGAAATCGCCTTCCAGGATGTGACCGAGCCAGCTGAGGTAGCGCCACCAGATCGGCTGATCGAGCCCCATGTCGTGGCGCAACGCCGCGACCTTTTCCGGCGTCGCCTGATCGCCGAGGATCACGTACGCGAGGTCGCCGGGCAAAAGCGAAGCGATCAGGAACGTCAGCAGCGATACGGCAACCAGAACCGGCACCAGGTACAGGAGCCTTCGAGCAACAAAGCCCAGCATGCCCGGCTATTCCATCCAGACATTGGATACGTCGATCACGCCGCCATAGATCTTCGGCAGGCCCTTCAGTTTGGCGCTCGATATCGCGTAATAGGTATTCTGGAAGGTCCAGAACCAGATCGCCTCCTGATTGATCAGCCGGCTGATCGCGCAATAGTCGTCGGTACGCTTGGCGATGTCGGCGGTGGTGCGCGCATGCTCGAGCAGTTTGTCGAGCTCCGGATTGGAATAATTAGCGAGCGCAACCGGGCTGCCGGTGTGGAAATTCGCATACATCTGCGGGTCGGGATCGGCGAGATCGATGATCCGCCACGGCGTCAGCTGGAACTGGCGCATGAAGGCGCGCGGCACGATGGTGGCCTGGTCGACCTGCTCGATCTCCATGTTGGCGCCGACCTGTTTCCAGAACTGCTGCAGGATCTGGCCGGTGTTGCGTCCGCGCGGCGTCGCGGTGACGATCATCTTGAAGTCGACCGGCTTGCCGTAGTCCTTGATCAGCGCCCTGGCCTTCTCGACATCGTTGGGCAGCGCGCCGTCGTCCTTGCACTTGACCCAGGAGCCGTCGCCATAGGGATTGCTGGCCGGCCGGCTCAGCCCGTTGGTAAGGGCCTGCGACATCTTCTTGCGGTCGATCGCCATGACCAGAGCCTGGCGCACCCGCACATCGTCGAACGGCGCGGTCTTGGTGTTGAAGGCATAGACCGCAGCACCGGAGCCCGCATAGCTGTGGACCGTCATCTTCGGATCTTTTTGCGCCTTCTGGATATTGTCGGCGTCGACCTCGTCGTCCCAGATGATGTCCGCCTCGCCCGATTGCAGGCTGGCGAAGCGCGACTGCGCGTCCGGCAGCGGCTTCAGGACGATGCGGTCGAGATAGACATGCTCCTTGTTCCAGTAGTCCGGATTCTTTTCCAGCACCATGCGGTCGCCCGCGGTCCACGATTTCAGAATATAAGGTCCGGTGCCGACGGGATTGCGATTGTAATCGTCACCCTTGGTCTTCCACGCGGTCGGCGATTGGACGACGAAGTTGGAACTCTGGATCGTCATGATCGCCGGCAAATTCACCGACGGATCTTTCAGATTGTAAACGACCGTCAGTTCGTCGGGCGCCTGCACATCCTGGATGAAAGAAATGTAAAACGCGCAGCGGCATTTGTTCGCCGGATCCTTCTGACGGTCGAAATTGGCTTTCACGGCTTCGGCGTTGAACGGCGTGCCATCCTGGAACTTGACGCCGGGCCGCAGCTTGAAGGTCCAGGTCTTGAAATCATCGGAATGCGTCCAGGACAGCGCGAGCTTCGGCCGCGCCTCGCCCTTGTCGTCGAGCGTGGTGAGCGTATCGAAAATCGCCGCCGCCGCCGTTTCGGCCGACGTGTCGTAAACGCCGACCTTCAGCGGATCGAAGCCGGGAATATCGAGCTCGAGGCCGACGGTGATGCTGCCGCCCTGCTTCTGCGCGTGGGCGGCGCCCGCAAACATGGCAACGCCAAATGCTGCACCGAGGAATATATGCGCCAATTTGCGCGAGCGGATCGCTGCCATGATGTCATCTCCTCCCAGAGCGCTTCGTCCGGTATTCCGGATCGTTCGCAAGCTTGGCTGGAAACATTGGCCCCGGCAAGGCCGGGAAGCGGGCTCAGGATGAAAAGCCGCAGTTGTTGTGCTGCGGTTGACGCGCGCGTGCGGTCAGCGCAGCTCGGCGGCCAGCGGTTTACCCGAGAAGGCGGCGATCTCGTCCTGCGAAAGGCCGGCCTCCTTCAAGAGCGCAACCGTGTGCTCGCCCAGAGTCGACATTCGTTTTGCGGCGGACACGGTAGCGCCCGACATGCGGAACGGCAGGTTCAGTACCTTGAACGTACCTCCGCCATCCCTGACCTCGGTCAATGCGCCGCGATGGGCGATCTGCGGATCGTTCAATGCTTCGGCAACCGTGCGATAGGCGGAACACGGAACGCCGTGGCCGCTCAGCTCAGTGAGACATTTTTCCGTCGTCAGCGTGCGCGACCACGCCTCGACGCCGTCCATCAGATCGGCCCAGTTTTCGCGGCGGTCGGAATATTTGGCAAATCGCGGATCGGAGACCCATTCGGGATGACCGATCACCCTGGTCAGGCTCTGGAACGTCTTCTCGCTGGCGACCGCCAGCATCACATACCCATTCGCGGTCTCGACCGGGCCGAACAGCGGCCGCTGGGTCTGCTTCACGTCGAATTGCGACCACTGCACTTCGTTCAGGGTCAGGCTGAGCATCGCTTCCAGCATCGAGACGTCGATGTGCTGGCCTTTTTGGGTGCCGTGCCGCTGATACAGCGCCGCCGAGATCGCGCCGAAGGCATAGACGCCGGTGAGAACGTCGGCGTGATAGATGCCGCAATAGTCCGGGCGCGACCGGCCCGGCTGGTACGCCAGATGCGCCATCTCGTAGCCGGAAGCCGCGTGGATGACCGGCGCGTAGGCCGGCAGTTCCGCCGACGGCCCGGTCTGGCCGTAGCCGGAGATCGAACAATAGATCAGCTTCGGATTGAGTTCACGCAGCGAGCCGTAGTCGAGCTTCAATCGGCGCATCACACCGGGGCGGAAATTCTCGACCAGCACATCGGCGCTTGCGACCAGGCGGCGGACGATTTCGATCGCCTCAGCCGACTTCAGATCGAGCACGAGGCTCTTCTTGCCGACATTGAGCTGACCGAAGGCGGTGGAGCAGCCGTTGCGGACCGGCGGGCGGGTCCGCATCGTCTCGCCTTCGACCTGTTCGATCTTGATGACTTCCGCGCCCATGTCCGCGAGCATCCGGGTGCAATGCGGTCCGGCGATCGTGGTCGAAAAATCCAGTACGCGAAGACCTGCGAAGCTCTTTGTCAAATTAGCCTCATCGTTTGCCGGTATCGTCATTGGTCGAGAACTCCCTCCAGCCCGCGCACCCCTGGGCCGCGGCGTGACCCTAAATTGCGCGGCGCGGCGGGGAAAGCGATTCCCTAGGGGGGCGTCAGGGCTCCGGCGGCGGCCTACGCTGCGGCGCAGTTCATCCCAGAAGAGAAACTGGAATCGTTCTTGCATCAATTTACGTCAGCGCGGGGAACGAGGGCACTTTTGAGAGTTCTGTTCGTCACCACCGAGATGGACGACTTTATCCGGGTGGGCGGCCTCGCGGCCGTTTCGGCGGCCTTGCCCCGGGCGCTGCGGCTCTGGACCGACGTCAGGATCCTGCTCCCCGGCTATCGCGACGTCGTCGAACAATTCACGCATATTCAAATCGTTGGCCAATGCCCGGCGATGGCGGAAATGCCGGCCTGCACGGTTGGACTGGCGGCGACCAAAGACGGCCTGCCGGTCTACGTTCTGCTCTGTCCGCAACTTTACGACCGCCCGGGCAACCCCTATGGCGACACGTCCGGCCGCGACTGGCCGGACAATGATATCCGCTTCGGCCGATTTGCCTCGGTCGCGGCTGAACTGGCGGCAGGCAGTCTGGACAAGAACTGGGCAGCCGACCTGGTTCACGCCAATGATTGGCAGGCAGCACTCGTGCCCGCCTACCTCGCCTGGAGCAACATCAGGATTCCCACCATCCTGACCATCCACAACCTCGCCTATCAGGGCCTGTTTCCCAAGGAGTCGCTGCGGCGGATCGGCGCTCCGGAGGACTCCTTCCATATCGAAGGGCTCGAATTCTACGACAAACTGTCCTTTCTCAAGGGCGGCCTGATCTACGCGTCGCATCTGACGACGGTCAGCGAGACCTATGCCAAGGAGATCACCACGCCGGAACTCGGCTGCGGGCTGGAAGGCGTGCTGCGCCGCCGCTCCGATGCCGCGCAATTGACGGGGATACTGAACGGCATCGACGAAAGCTGGGATCCGCGGGCCTGCGCGCAACTGGCGCAGCCGTTTGCTTCCGGCGACTGGGAAGGCAAGCAGGCGAACTCGGATTATGTCCGCCAGCAGTTCGGCCTGGCGCTGTCGCGCGGCCCGATCTTCGGCCTCGTGGCCCGCCTCGTTCATCAGAAAGGCGTCGATCTGGTCTTGGCGGCCGCTGACGAGATCATCGAGAGCGGCGGACAGATCATCGTGACCGGCAGCGGCGAGCCCGACATCGAGCAGGCGCTGGTCGACGCACACCGCCGCCGGCCGGACGCGATCGGCGTTGCCATCGGCTTCAATGACGGACAGGCCCGGCGGATTTTCGCCGGCAGCGATTTTACCCTGATGCCGTCGCGCTTCGAGCCGTGCGGGCTGAGCCAGATGTATGCGCAGAAGTTCGGATCGCTGCCGATCGGTCACCAGACCGGCGGGCTCGCGGAAACCATCACCGACGGCGAGACCGGCTTCCTGTTCGACCGTCCCTCGACCGAATCGTTCCTCGGCGGCGTCAGGCGCGCGTTCGCGACCTTCATGGCGAAGGATCGCCTCAACTCGATGCGCCGCAGCGCGATGTCGCGCTCGTTCAGCTGGGACATTTCGGCGGCCTGCTACAACGCGCTCTACCGGAAGGCGATGTCTTCCTGGCCGGTGCAGTCGCCAGGCATCACTTCGCCGCAGGCATAATCTCAGCGGTTCGTGCAGGATAACCCCCGACAGCGGATCAAACTCGCCGACCCAGGGCGAACGATCCAGCACCGCCATGGTATGAGCATACCCGGCGTCCCATCGCAGCCGGATGCCGGACGGACTGAAATCGATGTCCTTGGTGTAGTTCTCGCGATCGAGCTGCGGCGCCAGCAGCCGTACGACGTA
>JBGPSI010000259.1:0-6616 GCA_041490045.1 Bradyrhizobium sp. | reverse complement strand
GCCAGGGTTTCGATCTCGTGCGCGCCGGTCGGATCGGCGAGCACGATGTTGGCCGCGCGGCGGCAGCGGGGCTCGTGCGGCAGCGGAATGAAGGTGGTGGAATCCTCGGCGTGATGCAGCTCGAGCACGGCGAGCTTGACCAGGAGCTCAGTCCGCTCGGGATCGTTGCGGCCGTCGAACAGCGCGAGAATAGTCTCCTGCAGCAGCCGCGACACCCGGACGACGAATTCGGACTTAAGGCTTTCGCTGCGCTCTTCACGCGCGAGCCATGCGAGGTCGAAATAGAGCGTGCGCATTTCGATGTCCGCGAGCACGTCGATGGCATGCTCCATCCGTGCCGGCACCCACACCGCGCGATCCGGCGGCACCAGCCAGCGCCCCTTGGGGGTCGTGACCTGCATCGTTCCCTTCGCCGCGTAAACCAGCTGCGCCTCGCGGTGCATGTGGGTGTCGAGCCGCACACCCTTGCGATAGTTGCGCGCGACCAGGTGCACGCCGTTGCCGGTCGCGGTGTGGTGCGCCCGGATGGCCGCAATTGGCGTTTCGGCGATACTCATTGGCCACATCCCGTCAGGACAAGACCGTATAACCTACTGCAAAAGCTTTGAAGATTCGACCCTAGGATTGTGCCAAGGATTTCAGACATGAACAGCCCGGCCCGGGTGATCGGTTTCGTCAACGCCGCCCATTTCATCGACCATTATTCGATGCTGATCTTCGCCGCCGCCGTCATCGTGATGGGGCCGGCACTCGGCATGGCCTATTCGGAGCTGTTGCCTTACGCCACCCCGGGCTTCGTCGCCTTTGGCGCGGGCTCGCTCCTGACCGGCTGGCTCGGCGACCGCTGGAGCCGCCGCCACATGATGGTGATCTTCTTTCTCGGCATCGGCGCCTCGATGATCGCGGTCGGCCTGGTGCAGACGCAGCTTCAGCTTGGCGCGGCGCTGCTGTCGATCGGCCTGTTCGCCTCGATCTATCACCCCGTCGGCACCGCGATGATCGTGTCCTATGCCGACCGGCTCGGCCGCGAGATGGGCCTGAACGGCGTCTGGGGTAATCTCGGCGTGGCGTCGTCGGCGCTGGTCACCGGCGTGGTCGGCCAATATCTCGGCTGGCGTTTTGCCTTCATCATTCCCGGCATTGTCACGATATTGATCGGCGTGGCGTTTGCGTCAACGGTGGAGCACGAGGATCGCTCCGGCCACAAACAGGCGGCGGCGCAGGCGCGCGTGGCCAGGGAAGATATGTGGCGGGTGCTCGTGGCGCTGTTGATCGTGGTGCTGGCCGTATCCACGACCTTCAACGCGGTCACGGTGGCGCTGCCGAAACTGTTCGCGGAACGGCTGGCCGGCCTCACGAGCAGCCCGGCGCTGTTGGGTGTGATCGCGGCCTGCGTCTACGTGTTCGGCGCGATGACGCAATACACCATCGGCAAGCTGATCGACCGCTATTCGCTGAAAGCGGTCTCGCTGCCGCTGTCGTTCGTGTTGGCGCCGTTCCTGTATCTCGCCGCCACGCTGTCGAACCTGCCGCTGATCGTCGCCGCGATCGGCATCGTGATGGGCGCGTTCGGCCAGGTCACGGTCAACGACGCCATGGTCGGCAAATACACCAGCGAGAAATGGCGTTCGCGCGCCTATGCGGTGCGCTATTTCATCGGCTTCACCGCGGCCGGCGCGTCGGTGGGCCTCGTCGCATGGCTGTATCGAGAGGGCGGTTTCGTCACCATGCTGCACGCCTTCGCCGGGCTGTGTCTGTTGGTGATCGCCGCGGCGATCATCCTGCCCGCGGAGATCAAGGTGCCGGCGGCCGGTTCGAATTAGCCGCTGCGCAGTTCGAATCCTGCAAGCTCGCGTCTCCTGCGGCGCGCGTAGTCCGCGCTGGCGACGACCTCGTTGCAATGACCGCGACCATTTGTCCGATGCGAGTAGATACGCGCGCGGCCCGAAGCTGCTGTTAATCAGCGCGGTGGAATAATTTGAGCGCCGGGGTGTTTCTGCGCAAAAGCGGGCACTATTGAACCAAGTCCCGTAAAACCCCGGATATCCTGCTCGGGCAAGTTTCGCCTCAACTGTGCGTCACGTCGTTTTTGAGCGAATACCCATTCTGGGTAAGGCCGCTGGTGCGGACCTGATGCAAATCAAGGTAGGTTTCCGGTAGCAGCTAAACTTCGAAACGAACAAGCTGATGGTTGCGCGAGACTGCTGACGCCCGAGTCGTTCATTGAACCTGACAACCGGACAACCATGCTGAATGCTGTAACCGATCCCCTGCACCGCTTCCCGGTCTTCCGAACGTCGGATCCTGAAGAATTGCGGGAGTTAAGCACGACATTGTTTGGTGCGGCCGGGATCGATCTGAAGAACACCGAAGGTTTTGAGGCGCGCGTCAATCTCATCAAGCTGCAGGAGACGGGCCTCGCCTTCGGCGCGACCACCGCCGATCTCGTAATCGATAATCTAGCGGCCGACTTCATCCGGCTGCAGATCGCGCACAGAGGCCGCGCCGCCACTTCTGTCGCAGGCCGGACGACCGACATCAACGAACATCAGTTTGCGATCGCGCCGGCGGGCAGCCGCTCGCTGATGGTTTGCGAGGCAGGCCACGAACGCCTCACTCTTCGCCTGAGCGAGCAGGCGCTGCTGCAAAGAATGACGGCGCTGCTGGGCGCCAAGCCGAAGGGCGAACTGACGTTCGAGCCCGCGGTTGCCGCGGGCGTGCCTCACGCGCAAGGCCTTGCCGACCTCATCCGCTTTCTGGCGCAGCAACTGGACTCGACGGTGTCACCATTGCCCCAGGCCGTGTGCCGGGAGCTTGAGCAGGCGGTGCAGATCGCCTTTCTCTATGCAAGCCGCCACAGTTTCAGCCATCTCCTGGAAAGCCAGGAAAGCATGCCTGCGCCGTGGGTGGTTCGGCGGATCGAGGAGTTCATCGAGGCCAACTGGCAGCGGCCGATCACCATCGAGCGACTGGCAGCCGAGGCAGGGGTCAGCACGCGGGCCATTTTCAGGGCTTTCGAGCGCAGCCGCGGCTATTCGCCGATGGCCTTTGCCAAGGCGATCCGTCTCAAGCGGGCGCGGGAAATCCTGACATCCGGCGATCCCGGCATCAGCGTGACGGCGGCGGCCTTCAAAAGCAATTTCGCAAGTCCGAGCCGCTTCGCGAAAGACTATCGCGAGGCGTTCGGCGAGCTTCCGTCCGAGACCATTTTCCGAGCGCGCCAATAGGCACGCCCTGGCTCGACCGTGACAAATTTTTGAAGTCCGGGCCGGGCAATTCCGGTTTCAACGCTTCCCTCAATCGACCACAATGGAAGGCGAAGGCTCGGTCGATAACGGGCCAAGGGGAGGGTGTATCCGATGTTCAATCGACACTTGCTGCGCCTCGCCGGCCTCATTCTGGGGGCCTCGGTCATGACGGCGGTTCCCGCGGGCGCCGATGCGCTGAAGGACGAAATCGCGCCGACCGGCAAGCTGCGGGTGGCGATCGCGATCAGCCCGGCCGGCGGCGCATTCTGGTCCACCCGGAACGACGCCGGCGGTTATGCCGGCGTGCCGGTCGATCTCGGCAGGGAAATGGCGGCGGAACTCGGCGTCCCCGTGGAATATGTCGCGTACCAGAATTCCGGGCAGATCGTCGACGCCGTGTCGACGGGCGCCTGGGACGTCAGCTTCCTGCCGAAGGATCCCGATCGCGAGGCGCGGATGTCGTTCGGTCCCACTTACGAGGTGACGGACGCGACCTACATCGTCAAGGCCGGCTCATTGGCGACGAATTTCGCCACCCTCGACCAGCCCGGCGTCAAGGTCGCCGCCGTCAATAACACCACCACCATGCGTGGCGCGATTGCGCATCTGAAGCACGCCAGGGTCACCGGCTATCAGACCTATGACGAGATCTTCGCACTGCTCAAGAGGGCCGAGATCGATGCCTTTGCGCTGTCGCGCGAACAGCTCAATGCGATGGCGAAGAAGATCCCGGGTACGCGGGTACTGGACGAGACCTTCAAGCAGACCGTCACCGCGGTGGCGGTGCCGCTCAATCATCCGCTGGCGCTGGCGTTCGTGACCAAATTCATGACGGAAGCCGCCGCCAACGGCACGCTGCGCAGGGCCTATGACGACAATGGGCTGAAGGACACGCCGATCCGGGTGAAGTGACGCCGGTGCGCCAACGGCGCTTCTCTCCCATCCGTCATTCCGGACGGTCCGCGGCGCGGACCGATCCGGAATCTCGAAGAGATATGCGCGCTTGCTTCTTCCAGATTCCGGGTTCGCGCGCTTCGCACGCGCCCCGGAATGACAGTCGGCTCACGAATTTACGTGCACGAAATCCCGCAACAGCGGATAGATCTCGTTGTTCCAGCGCTTGCCCGAGAACACGCCGTAATGGCCGACGCCGGCCTGCATGTGATGCACCTTGCGATAGGCCCGCACGCCGGTGCAGAGGTCCTGGGCTGCCAGCGTCTGGCCGATCGAGCAGATGTCGTCCTTCTCGCCTTCGACCGTCATCAGCCCCATGCGCTTGATCGCGGCGGGGTTCACCGGGCGGCCGCGATGCATCAGTCTGCCCTGCGGCAACAAATGCTCCTGGAATACGTCGCGCACGGTTTCAATGTAGAATTCGGCCGGCAGGTCCATGACCGCGAAATATTCGTCGTAGAAGGTCTTGATGATCTCGGCCTTCTCCTTCTCGCCCTTGGCCAGATGATGGGCGAGGTCGATATGCGATTTGATGTGACGCTCCAGATTCATCGAAACGAAAGCGGTGAGCTGCACGAAGCCGGGATAGACCTGCCTGAACGCACCCTTGCACTGGATCGGCACGAAATTGATCAGGTTCTCCTCGAACCATTTGATCGGCTTGCTCTTGGCAAAGTCGTTGACCTTGGTCGGCTGGATGCGGGTATCGATCGGACCCGCCATCAGCGTCAGCGTCGCCGGCCGCGCCGGATGATTGTTCTCCGACATGACGGCGGCGGCGGCGAGCGCCGATACCGAGGGCTGGCAGATCGCCACCATGTGCGCGCGCGGTCCGATCTTGTCCAGGAAGTCGATCAGATGATCGGTGTAGTCCTCGAGACCGAAGCGGCCCGCACCAAGCGGAATGTCGCGGGGATTGTGCCAGTCGGTGATGTAGACGTCGTGGTCCTGCAGCAGGGTCTTCACGGTGCCCCGCAACAGGGTGGCGAAGTGGCCGGACATCGGCGCCACCAGCAGCATCCGCGGCTGCTCCGGCGAATTCTCCTTCTTGAAATGCAGCAGCGAACCGAACGGCGTCGAATAGACGACCTCTTCGCTCACCTCCAGCTCCTGGTTGCCGACCATCACTTTGTCGATGCCGTAAGGCGGGCGCGTATAGGTGAGCGAGGTGCGCGAGATCAACTCCAGCGCCGCGGCCAGCCGCCCGAACAGTTTGTCGGAGACGCCTTGCGGAACGAGGTTGAGATATTTCAGCGCATGCGCAGCCCCCGTCCGCCATGGCGCCGTCAGGTCCATGTGGTTCTGATAGGCCTGATACATCATCGACTTCATCCGGATCCGCCCCCGCCCGATGCCATGCAATATCGAAGCCAAAGCCGAGTCAAACAGCCTCCTAAACTGGCACGTCGCTTGCTGTTAAATCTGGTGAAAACGCCTTGAAGCATAAACAATGGGCACTCGGCGAAGGCCGGGACGGGCGTTCAGGCGTGAGGGGAAGAGCCATATGGCCAAAGCGACACTGACGATCAGCAGCAAGAACTACTCGTCCTGGTCGCTGCGCGGCTGGCTGCTGACCAGGTTCTCGGGCCTCGAGTTCGACGAGATCGTCACCGCGCCCGACGACGCCTCCGCGCGGGCCGAAATCCTGCTGCTGTCGTCCTCGATCCTGGTGCCGTGTCTGCGGCACGAGGGCGCCACCGTATGGGACACGCTGGCGATCGCCGAATATCTCAACGAGATCATGCCGGACGCCGGCCTGTTACCCAGGGACCGCATATTGCGGGCGCATTGCCGCTCGATCTGCGGTGAAATCCATTCGGGCTTCACCACGCTGCGCGCCTCGTTGCCGGTCAACCTCAAGGGTCATTTCCCCGGCTTCAAGATCTGGTCGCGCGCGCAGGCCGATATCGACCGGGTCTGCACCATCTGGCGCGAGTGCCTGGCCAAATCGGGGGGGCCGTTCCTGTTCGGCGAACGCAGCATGGCGGACGCCATGTATGCGCCTGTCGTGACCCGCTTCATGACCTATGACGTCAAGCTGGAGCCGCGGCTCAAGGCCTATGCGGACATGATCATGGCGCTGCCGGAGATGGCCGAATGGATCGAGGCGGCGAAGGCCGAGCCCGCCGACATCGAGGAGCTCGAGGTCGAATATTAGGCAGCGCGCGCGCCCGGTTGCCTGTTTGCGGGGCTCAAGCAGCGGGCACGCCTTGCTCAACTTGCTCTCAACCGGCGTGTTTCCAGGGCCGGCACCCGCGAGCCGGTGGTGACGGCCGCACGTCGCCCGGCTTGAATTTCAGATTACATCCAAGCGCTTCCGCGCAGTCGCGGCTGGCCTAAGCGAATTCGCCGCGCCGCAGCACGGCTGGCGTGATTTTCGCATAGCACAATCAGGCTTCGAACGCGCCGATCCG
>JBGPSI010000258.1:0-6629 GCA_041490045.1 Bradyrhizobium sp. | reverse complement strand
GCGGTTCGCCGCTGCGTCGAAATTATGGCAAACCGTTAACGCTTAAGCCCGCAACAGACCTTATCCCAGTCATTCTTTCGCCCCGCGCCGGCATTTCGATCGGCTCCGTCGAATGAGACACAGGCAGAGACGATGACGGATGAGAGGGCGCCGGACGGGCGGTGCCGCCGGGGCTTCGCAGCGGGTGCGCTGCTGGTCGCCGTACTCGGGCTTTTTTCGGCGCAAGCCGTCGCGGCCGAGACCGTCGAGGTCCAGGGCAACCGCCGGATCGACACCGAGACGGTGCGTTCCTACTTTCACCCCGCCCCCGACGGCCGCATCGATGAAGCCGCGCGCGATGGGGCGCTGAAGGCGCTGGTGGGAACCGGCCTGTTCGACAATGTCACGATCGAGCGCGCCGGCGAGCGGCTGGTCGTGCATGTCCATGAAGCGCCGCTGCTCGACCGCGTGGCGTTCGAAGGCAACAAGAAGATCAAGGACAAGGAACTCAACGCGATCGTCGAGTCCAGGCCGCGCGGCACGCTGCAGCGCGCCATGGTGCAGTCCGACGTCGGCCGCATCATGGAAGCCTACCGCCATGCCGGCCGCGACGATGTCGGCGTGGTGCCCAAGATCATCGATCACGGCAACGACCGCGTCGACCTCGTCTACGAGGTGACGGAGGGGCAAAAGACCACGGTGCGGCAGATCAATTTCATGGGCAACACGGTGTTCGGCAAGCGGCAGCTCGCCGCCGTGATCAGGACCTCCGCCACCAGCCTGCTGAGCTTCCTGACCGGCGGCGACGAGTACGATCCCGACCGCGTCGCCGGCGATCGCGAGGCGCTGCGGCTGTACTACCGCAGCAAGGGCTATGCCGATGCCAGCGTGACCTCGGCCAAGGCCGAATACGATCCGGCGCTGCACGGATTTACGCTGACGTTCGCGATCGACGAAGGGCCCGTCTATCATTTCGGCGACATCAGCCTCGCCTGCAATGTACCGGGGCTGGATGGCGAAAAGCTTCGCAAGCTCCTGGTCGCGCGGCCGGGCGCGGTATTCGATGGCCGGGCGCTCGACAAGACCACCGACGTGCTGGCGGTCGAGCTTTCAAAGCTCGGCTTTCCCTTCGCGCAGGCCACCCCGCGCATTACCCGCGACGCGGCGGCACGACGGATCGACGTCGCTTTCGCCATCGATCAGGGGCCGCGGACCTATGTCGAGCGCATCGATATCCACGGCAATACCCGCACCAAGAGCTACGTGATCCGGCGCGAATTCGACATCGCCGAAGGCGATGCCTACAACAAGACGCTGATCGACCGCGCCGAGCGGCGGTTGAAGAACCTGAATTATTTCAAGACGGTCAAGATCACGCACAAGCCGGGCTCGACCTCGGACCGCGTCGTGCTCGATGTCGACGTGGAGGAGCAGTCGACCGGCGAGTTCAACATTGCCGGCGGTTACTCGACGACCGATGGCCTGCTCGTCGAGGTCAAGCTGGGCGATCGCAATTTCCTGGGAACCGGCAGGTCGGTCAACGGCTCCGTGACCTACGGCCAATACGCGCGCGGCATCGATCTGTCGGCATCCGAGCCTTATTTCCTCGGCACCCGCGTCGCGGCCGGCATCGAACTCTACGGCCGGCAAAATCAGGCGAGCCCCTACCAGTCCTACGGCAGCGACATCTATGGCGCGACTTTGCAGCTGGGCACGCCGATCACCGAGCAGATCGGGGTGCAGTATCGTTATTCGATCTACAACCAGAACGTCACCTTCAATCCGACATCGACCGCCGCGGCGCCGTCGCTGCCGGTGCTGCAGGCCGCGCTGGCCGGGCCGCAATGGGTTTCGTCCGTCGGCAGCACCGTCACCTACAACACCCTCGACAATCCCAAGAGTCCCACCAGCGGATTCAATTCTCAGCTGAGGCAGGATCTCGCCGGCCTCGGCGGCGATGTGAAGTTCCTGCGTACCAGCGAAGACGTGCGCTATTATCATCCGATCAACGACGATGTGACCGCGCTCGTGCGCGGGCAAGGCGGCTACATCACCGGCTGGGGCGGCCAGCAGGTGCCGCTGCTCAACAGCTTCTTCGGCGGCCCGACCATGGTGCGTGGATTTGCACCCAACGGCTTCGGGCCGCGCGACCTCACGCCCGGCACCACCATGGATAATGTCGGCGGCAGCATGTACTGGGCCACGACCGCGGAACTGCAGAGCGCGATCCCCGGCGTGCCGCAGGAGTACGGCCTCAAGGCGACGGGCTTCGTCGATGCCGGCAGCGTGTTCCGCTATAACGGGCCGACGACATTTCCGGGCTCCACGCGATCGATGCAGCTCGCCAACAACAACGTGGTGCGCTCATTGGTCGGCGCCGGCCTGACCTGGGCCTCGCCGTTCGGAAACCTGACGGTCGACTACGCGGTGCCGCTGACCAAAGCCGCCTACGACGTGGTGCAGCCGTTCCGCTTCAGCGCCGGCGGGTTTTGATCAGTCGCGCACTGGTTCGTCACAGCGCCGTCTCGCCAGGTGCGCCAGCTGTCGCCCTTGCCGTGGGCGCGGTGTTCGGGGGAATTCGGGGGCAGCGAAAGGCCGCTAAAGAAGCCGAACAGGCCGAGGCCGACGACGCCGATGCCGAACGCCAAACCGATCCATTGAAAGAAATTGGCCATCCGCAACCCCGGCTTTTACCCGGACCTTGGTCGCGGCAGGCCGGCAATTGGTTCATTCAAAGCGGTTTCCAATTCATTTCGAATTGAAGGCAATTCCGAATACCGTTGATAACCGTGTAGCGGGGTGCCTTTCGCATTTAGTCGCCGAAAAGCTTATTCACATTGGACATATCTACCGGGCTACCAGAGGGATCGAGCCGTGTCCGTTAAGGAGTTTCTTGGTCAACAGGCAGTCAACGTCGCCGTCGGCGGGCATTATACGCTCGCGAACTGGTTCGATTCGCAGGGAAAGCCGCGCACCTTCGCGTGCCGCACCAGCCGCGTGTCGCCGTTCCGGATGATGGTCGCCGTGCCCGTGATCGGCCGTGTCGGCGATCGCATCTCCTCCTATTTCGGCGATTTCGGCAAACTCGAAGGCCACATCAGCGACACCGCCGCCGGCAGCTTCCTGCTCGAACTCGCCATGACCACCTCGATGCGCGAGAAGCTCGCAACCAAGCTCACCTGGCTGGACAAGAAGCAGAAGGATCCCGCGGTCCGCGAGGCCAGGACGCATTCGCGTATCATCCCGGCAAACTCGCATTCGACCCTGACCTTCGCCGACGGCTCCACGCGCGGATGCTTCATCATCGACATGTCGGCGTCCGGTGCCGCGGTCTCGGCCGACGTGCAGCCGCAGATCGGAATGCCGCTCGCGGTCGGGGCCTGCGTCGGCCGCGTCGTCAGGCTTCTGCCCCATGGCTTCGCGGTCAAATTCGTCGAACAGCAGAGCCGCAACGAGCTCGAGCGGCTCGTCCTGCGGCCCGCACCACTCCTGCGCACCGGCGGCGCCGCCGAGCCGCCCGCGCGCCGCGCTGGCCGATCCGCCGCCTGACCGGATCATCGGGGCCGACGCGGAATAGCCAGTCGGCCGCGAAAGCTTACCAGATCATCGGGATCAGCCGGTATCTCACTTTATTCTGGTACTCGACATAGCCCGCGAGATTCCTGGCCAGGAATTTCTCTTCCTCGAACAGCCTCCAGATCAGCGCGGGCAGGATCGCCGCGAGGACGAGTATCCCCCACCACGAACCGAGCGCGATCGGGATGCCGAGAAGCATGACGAGAGCGCCCGCATACATCGGGTGCCGCACCAATGCATAGGGACCGGTTGAGATGACTTTCTGATCCGGCGCCAGTTCGATGATCGCGGAGGTAAAGCTGTTTTCCCTGAACACGAAGAAGATGGCAAGCCAGCCGATCCCGACCAGCGCGTCTCCCGCCAGCGCCATCGTGGACGACATCTGCGACCAGGCGAAGCGATGATCGAGCGCGGGGACCACAAGCAGGCCGGCGAACCCCAGCGACATGATGATCATGATGATTTTCTGAACCGGTTCCTTCTCGGCAGCAGGCCCTCCCCGCATCCGCCGCTGCATCAGCGCCGGATCCGCTATCATGAGGTAGAGGGAGAGCACGAGCGAGGATGCGAAATAGACGGCGAGGAAAGTCCATGCCTGCCAGTAATCGCTGGTGCCTGCGGGAACAAACAGCAGCGCGGCCATCGCGGCGAAAAGGAACAGCAGTCCAGCGAATGCCTTCAGATGCAGCGTGTTCATCGCGCGATATTAGCATGCCCGGGGACGCCGCGCATGGCGCCGCCGCGTCGCGAGCCCGCCGCTACTGCTTCTTCAGCGTATAGACGTAATCGTTGAGGCCGATTTCCGCGGTCGCGGCATCGACGAAATGAAAATCCATCTCGCAGCCGGTCTCCAGCGTCTTGACTTTCTTTCCGGCAAAACCGAGCGAGGCGGCGAGCTTGTCCGGGTCGACCGACTTGTTCTTCGATTGCATCTCCTCGAAGGCGCCCTGGAACAGCATGTCGGCGGTGAAATCGCTCTCCTGGTAGTGCGGTGCCTTGCAGGCGAACGGCGGCGGGCCGGCGATTTGTTTGGCCTGGAACACGATGGTCTTGCCGATCAGGCGCATCATCTCGGCGCTGTCCGGCTTTCGCTTCGGATCGGCCCACGGCGCCACTACCGCACCCGCAAGCTCCCACGTCCCGATGTAGGATGCGTCCGCCGCCTTCGCCGCCGAACCGGACGCGGCGGCAATGACGGTGACGAAGCAGGCGGCAACGGCGAATTTCATGATGGTCCCCCAGATATTACCGTCCTTTGACGAGGCCGCCGCCCATAAGGTTCATCCGCCTAAAGTTTAATCGTCTCTTGCCGCGTGGGTCGGAACCGCTCGCCGCCACGCGCGTTTCTTTGGAAAAAGGCCGGCTCGTGGCCAAACTCCCGCCGGGGGCTGTTGCGGAGGACAAGCTCATGGCAACCCTCGATATCGAGGCCGCTCCCCTCACCCCAACCGAGCACCAGGTTCAGCTTCGCCGCGCCGTCATCGCCTCCACGATCGGGACCGCGATCGAATGGTACGACTTCTTCCTCTACAGCACCGTCACCGGCCTCGTCTTCGCCAAGCTGTTCTTCCCGCACTCCGACCCTTGGGTCGGAACGCTCGAGGCGTTTGCGATCTATGCGGTGGGCTTCATTGCACGTCCGATCGGCGCCGCCATTTTCGGGCATTACGGCGACCGCATCGGCCGCAAATCGACGCTGATCGCGACATTGCTGTTGATGGGGCTGGCCACCGCGGCGGTGGCCGTGGTCCCGACCTACGCGAGCGTCGGCATCTGGGGCGCGGTGATCCTCACGGTGCTGCGTTTCATCCAGGGCATCGGCGTCGGCGGCGAATGGGGCGGCTCGGTGCTGATGTCGATGGAATGGGCGCGCGGCAATCATTCGCGCGGGTTCATCGCATCGTGGCCGCAATTCGGCGTGCCGTGCGGGCTATTCCTCGCCAACCTCGCGGTGCTGGCGTTCAGCCAGATGTCCGGCGAACAATTCCTGGCCTGGGGCTGGCGCATTCCGTTCGCGCTTAGTCTCGTGTTGGTCGGCGTCGGCCTCTACATCCGGCTCGGCATCCTGGAAACCCCGGTGTTTGCCAAATTGCTGGCCGAGCGCAAGCTCGAGCGCACCCCGATGCTGACGGTCATCAGACAGTATCCGAAGGAGATCCTGCTGTCCGCCTTTGCGCGCATGGCCGAACAGGCGCCGTTCTATATCTTCACAGCCTTCGTCTTCTCCTACGGCATCGGTAGCCTGCATGTTTCCCGCGATTTCCTCCTCACCGCGGTGCTGGCGGCTTCCGTGTTGTCGTTCGTCTCGATACCGCTGTTCGGCCATGTGTCCGACCAGATCGGGCGCAAGAACATGTACATGATCGGCGCGGTCACGACCGGCGTGTTCGGCTTCATCTATTTCGCGCTGCTGAACACCGGATCGGCGCCGATCATCTTCATCGCGATCATTCTTTCGCTGATTCCGCACGACATGCTGTACGGCCCGCAGGCCGCCCTGATCGCCGAAAGCTTTACCGGACGCCTGCGCTACTCGGGTTCCTCGCTCGGCTATCAGCTCGCCTCCGTCATCGCCGGCGGCCCGGCACCGCTGATCGCAACCTGGCTGTACGGCACCTTCCATTCGGCGACCGCGATCGCGGTGTATATCGCGCTGTGCGCCGTCATTACCCTGATCGCGACCGCACTGATGACCGACTACACCGGCAAGGATATCAACAGCGCGGATGCGTATGAACAGCGGAGTTAGGGAAACCAACGGAGGCTGGCATGAAAATATTGCGCATGAAAATATGGCGGCGTGAGTCCGCACTCGATCTATACAATCTGGGGCTGGCGATGTTCCTGTTGTTATCGCCATGGCTGTTTGCGCGGGCAAACGGTGTTGCTGCAGCGGATTTACGGGCAAGTGGCGCCTTGCTCGCCATCCTGTCGCTGGCCGCAATAGTTGCGTTTGCTAACTGGGAAGAATGGATCAACCTGCTGCTGGGACTCTGGCTCATCGTTTCGCCCTGGGTGCTGGGCTTTGCCCACACAAGGGCGATGCATTTCAGCATCGGCGTGGGCGCTGCGGT
>JBGPSI010000257.1:0-6660 GCA_041490045.1 Bradyrhizobium sp. | reverse complement strand
CGGCTCCTCTTACTACGACTGCAGCTTCACGACGCTGGCCCAGTGCGCGGCGTCGGCTTCCGGCCGCTCAGCCCAGTGCTACGCCAACCCGTTTTACGCGGGCGCGAGCAACGCGTACGCGCGAAGCGACCGGCGCTACCGTCCGGCTTATTAAGCTAATCGATTCACCGCCGTCGGGCAGCGGCACAAGCCGGTGCAAGACCGCGCGCGGTAACCCTTTCGCGCGTGAACGTGAATTGAGCCGGTCGATAAAGGCTGTCCGTTTCGGCGCGCCGATGGTATGCGGCAAGCCGCAAGGAGATTTTGATGCGCATACCGGCTTTGGCGATTTTGGCGATCGGGATGGTTTCGGCGACCGCCCCGGCCCAGGCGCAGACCAATGACCCGGCTTTTCCGGTTTGCATGGATGTCGTGCAGTTCGAGACCTCTTACGAGGATTGCACCTACTATACGATGGACCAATGCAGGGCGTCGGCCTCCGGCCGCTCGGCCATGTGCAGAATCAACCCGTTTTACCGGGGCATAAGCGCGCCGCCGGGGCGGCACGAGCGGCGGCACCGCCGCGCCTATTAGAAGATTAGATCAATCCAGCTCGACGACCTGGCCATTCACCAGCGACACCCGGCGGTCCATGCGGCCGGCCAGCTCCATGTTGTGGGTCGCGATCAGCATCGCCACCCGCGTCGCCTTGACGAGTTGCATCAGCGCGCCGAAGACGTGATCGGCAGTATGTGGGTCGAGATTTCCGGTCGGCTCATCCGCCAGCAGCGCCCGCGGCGCATTCGCCACCGCACGCGCGATCGCCACCCGCTGCTGCTCGCCGCCGGAAAGCTCCGCCGGCCGGTGTTTGATGCGCTCGCCCAGGCCCAGATAGGCCAGGATTTCGGTGGCCCGCTTGACCGTCTCCGACCGTCTCAGCCCGCGGATCATCTGCGGCAGCATGACGTTCTCGAGCGCTGAGAATTCCGGCAGCAGCCGGTGCGACTGGTAGACGAAGCCGATATCGGTGCGGCGGATCTGGGTTCGCTCGATGTCGGACAAGCCCGAGGTCGCCGTACCGCCCACATAGACCTCGCCATCGTCGGGGCTCTCCAGGAGGCCCGCGATATGCAGAAGCGTCGATTTGCCCGCGCCCGACGGCGCCACCAGCGCGACCGACTGTCCCGCCCACAGCGCGAGCTTGGCGCCGTCGAGGATCGTCAGCGTGGTCTCACCCTGCATGTACTGGCGCTTTATCTCGTGGAGATAAATGACCGGTACATCTTCCGCCCCCTGCCCCATCTGTTTCCTCACTCGTACCGGAGCGCATCGACAGGATCGAGGCGCGCAGCACGCCACGACGGATACAGCGTGGCGAGGAAGGACAGCGTCAGCGCCATGATCACGACCGCGGAGGTCTCGCCGAAATCGATCTCGGCCGGCAGCTTGGACAGGAAGTAAAGCTCCGGCGAGAACAATTCGGTGTTGGTGAGCCAGGACAAAAATTGCCGGATCGATTCGATGTTCAGGCAGATCAGGAGACCGACGAACAGCCCGGTCAAGGTGCCGACCACGCCGATCGCGGCGCCCGTGATCAGGAATATCCGCATGATCGAGCCTTGCGAGGCGCCCATGGTGCGCAGGATCGCGATATCGCTGCCCTTGTCCTTGACCAGCATGATCAGGCCCGAGACGATGTTCAGCGCCGCCACCAGCACGATCATGGTAAGGATCAAAAACATCACGTTGCGCTCGACCTGAAGCGCATTGAAGAAGGTCGAGTTGCGCTGCCGCCAGTCGACCAGGAATATCGGCCGCCCCGCCGCCTCGGTGACGCTCTTGCGGAAACTTTCGATGCGGTCGGGATTGGTGGTGAAGACCTCGATCGCGGTGACGTCGTTGTTGCGGTTGAAATAGGCCTGCGCTTCCGAAAGCGGCATGAACACGAAGCTCGCGTCGTATTCCGACATGCCGATCTCGAACACCGCGGCGATCCGGTAGGGTTTGATGCGCGGCGTCGTGCCCATCGGGGTCACCGCGCCCTTCGGCGAAACCAGGGTGATCATGTCGCCGGCGTGCAGCGACAGCGTGTCGGCGAGCCGGCGGCCGATGGCGACGCCGTGGCCCTCGTCAAAGCCCTCGAGCGAGCCCTGCTTGATGTTCTTGGCGATCGAGGTGAGGTTGTTGAGGTCGTCGGCGCGGATGCCGCGAATGAAAACGCCGGCCGCGTTGAACGGCGAGGATCCCAGTCCCTGGCCGTCCACGACGGGGGCGGCGAGCCGGATGCCGGCAACCTGCGAGATCCGGTCGGAGACGTCCTTCCAGTCGGTCAGCGGCGATTCCAGCGGCTGCACCAGAAGATGGCCGTTGAGGCCGAGGATCTTGTCCAGGAGCTCCTTGCGGAAGCCGTTCATCACGGCCATCACGATGATCAACGTGGCGACGCCGAGCATGATGCCGAGGAAGGAGAATCCGGCGATGACGGAAATGAAGCCTTCCTTGCGACGTGCCCGCAGATAGCGTCCCGACAGCAGCCATTCGAATGGCGCAAAAGGAGGGGTTCGAACTGGCTCGCTCATAGCTTCATCCATAGCCCGATTTTCACACGATTCGGGCCAATTGTGGCCGCGGCGTTCGATATCCGCAGGCGCGTGGTGGATAATTCTTCACGCGGTCAGCCGCGCCGTGACATCCGCCGGGCTGAGATTCTCGCGCGACCCGTCGCTGCGCCGCTTCAGTTCGAGCTTGCCTTCGGCGAGCCCCTTCGGCCCCACCAGAACCTGCCAGGGAATGCCGATCAGATCGGCGGCGGCGAACTTGGCGCCGGCGCGCTGGTCGGTATCGTCATAGAGCACCTCGACGCCCTTGGCCGAAAGCTCCCCGTAGAGCTTTTCGCAAGCAGCATCCGTCGCCTGGTCGCCCTGCTTCAAGTTCAGGATGACCGCCTTGAACGGGGCCACCGCCTCCGGCCATTTGATGCCGGCATCGTCATGGCAGGCCTCGATGATGGCGCCGACCAGGCGCGAGACGCCGACCCCGTAGGAGCCGCCGTGGATCGGCACGTCGACGCCATCGGCGCCGGCGACCAGGGCTTTCATCGTGTCCGAATATTTGGTGCCGAAGTAGAAGATCTGGCCGACCTCGATGCCGCGGGTGTGCACCTTCTTTTCCGAAGGGACCTCGCGGTCGAAGCGCGCGCCGTCGTGGACGTCCTCGGTCGCGGCATAGACCGAGGTCCATTGCTTGATGATCGGGGTCAGATCGCCCTCATAGTCGATATCGTCGCCGGGCACCGGCAAATTGAGAACGTCGCTGTCGCAATAAACCGCGGACTCGCCGGTCTCGGCGAGCACGATGAATTCATGGCTGAGATCGCCGCCGATCGGCCCGGTCTCGGCGCGCATCGGGATCGCCTTCAATCCCATCCGCGCAAACGTGCGCAAATAGGCGACGAACATCTTGTTGTAGGACCGCCGCGCGGCGGCCTCGTCGATGTCGAAGGAATAGGCGTCCTTCATCAGGAATTCGCGGCCGCGCATGACGCCGAACCGCGGACGCTGCTCGTCGCGGAATTTCCACTGGATGTGATAGAGATTGAGCGGCAGGCTCTTGTACGATTTCACGTAGGCGCGAAAAATCTCGGTGATCATTTCCTCGTTGGTCGGCCCGAACAACAGCTCGCGCTTGTGCCGGTCGGTGATGCGGAGCATTTCCGGACCATACGCATCGTAGCGGCCGCTCTCGCGCCAGAGATCGGCAAGCTGCAGGGTCGGCATCAGCAATTCCAGCGCGCCGGCGCGGTCCTGCTCCTCGCGAACGATCTGCTCGATCTTCTTCAGGACGCGAAAGCCCAGCGGCAGCCACGCATAGATGCCCGCCGCTTCCTGGCGCATCATGCCCGCGCGCAGCATCAGGCGATGCGAGACGATCTCGGCCTCTTTCGGATTCTCTTTGAGGATGGGCAGAAAGAACCGCGATAATCGCATGGGTCACCAGTAGAATCGGTCGGGCACGGGAAGCCAGCAGTGAAACCGGATCGGGTGCGAAAACACAAGGGCGGGGATGAGGAAAACCCGCTAAGCGCGCGGATTTCCTGCCGTTTTACGGAGGAGTTTGAAGGCGCGAATAAGGCAGGATCGGTCACAAAGCGGAGGGCGACCGGTGAAAAGACCCCTCAGAGCGCCGGCACCTCGAAATCGTCTTGCGGCGCGACCCCTCACATCTTCATGCCGGAATGATCGGGCATCTTCTTCATGTCCATGTGACCGCCGGCGGCGTTTCCGGGTGCCTGCGCGCCAACGCCGGCCACGTCGAACGAGACCTGCACCTTGCCGGCCTTTTCGAACTCCAGCGTGACCGGCAGTTTTTTGCCCTGCTTGAGCGGACCCTTGAGATCGAACATCATCAGATGATAGCCGCCCGGCGCCAGTTTTACCGTTTTACCCGGCTCGATCGAAAGGCCCTTGTCGACGGGGCGCATGGTCATGACGCCGTCCTTCATGGTCATTTCGTGGACCTCGATTTTGCCGGCGATATCGGCCGAGCCGCCGATCAGCCGGTCCGCCGTGGAGCCCTTGTTCTCGATGGTCAGATAGCCGCCGCCGATCTTCGCGCCGCCTGGCGTGGCACGGCTCCAGGCCTGGGTGATCACGAGATCGCTGGCCCTGACCTCTTCGGCGCGGACAGGTGCCGCGAAAGAACAGCAGAGCATGGCGATCGCGCCGATCATCGGCAGCAGCGCCGGTCTTCTCGTTGCTTGTTTCGTTGGCATCTCTTTATCCTCTTGTTGGAGCTTGATTGACTCAGCGCGTTGTTACGAAAAGTGGATGGCGGGATGCAGCGTGCCGAGCATTCCGACGATGGCGAAAATCGAAAATCCCAGAACGATCTCGACGATGCTGTTGCGCATAAGCCGGCGAACGGCTTCGCGTTGCTTCCCCGACGCGACCGCAAGCTGCGGCGTCAGGGAGAGGCGGTTCAGGGCCGCGAACGCCAGCATGAGAGCGAAAACGACAAGCTTGAGTATCAGGATCTGACCGTATTCGGTGACGAACAACCCACGAAACGAGCTGACCAGAATCCAGCTATTGACGACGCCGGTCGCCACGAGCGTCGCCACGCTGACGATACCCAACGTCGAAAACCTCTCGGTCGCGTCCCTCACGAGCGATGCCGCTGCGGCGACATCATCCCGCATTGCCGCCACGAGCAGCAGCACCAGCGGCACCAGGCCTCCGATCCAGCTTGCCGCGGCAACGAGATGCAGCGCATCGGCGGCCAGATGCAGGTTGCCGAGTCCGCCGAGCGTGGACGCGGCGTGGCCGGTCCAGGCGATCGCGGCCGTGAGGCCGAGCGCCGCCGCGAGCGCGAGCCAGTCCGCCAGCGGGAAGCGGTCAAACGCCAGGCACGTGGCCAGAATAATCGCGAGCACGCTGCGAATTTCCGTCACTACCCCGAATTGCGTCTGGTTCAATACCGTCGACAGCACCTGCGACGTCATGGCCTCATCTGGCGGCAGGCCGCTCATCGAGACGGCCTGAAGAAATAGCCAGATCACCCCCGACAACAGCCCGACGGCGAGCGCGATCCAGGCCACGCGCAGGCTTTGCGCCTGCAATTTTTCGGCGACCGCAAGCTCCGCCGGCAAAGCGGGCTTCGCCACCACTGTGCGAAAGACAAGGGTTCCCGCGACGACCGCGGTCGCGGCGAAATGTATCCCGCGAACCGCGATCAAGGGACCTCCCGCTGCGAACCAGTCCATCGAATGCGCCTACTGACCGACTTGAAAGGTAAAATTGCCTTCGGTCGTATGCGAGTCCACTGAAAGCACGTGCCATTTCACGTGATAGGTCCCGCTGCCGCCCGGGCGCAACGAGATCGCCATCTGGCTGCCGTCGACACGGGCTTTGCCGGTGTCGACGCGCTTGCCTGCGGCATCGGTCACGGTGATGCTGCTGAACGCTGGCTCCAGTTTTTGGGTGAACCAGAGCGTCACTTCGGCGGGCATCGTCGCGACCTTGTTGCCGACGCGCGGTTCGGCATGGTCGAGCGTGGCATGGGCGGCGGCCTGACTAGTGCCGGCGAACACCAGCAGCAGCGCGATTAATCCGAGCAGAGTTGAACGTCGCATGATCAATTCCCCGCAAAGAGATTGGTGGGCTGCGCCGCATTGCCGAAGATCGGTCTGCCGATGCCGCGCGGGTCGATGTCGTCGAGATAGAAGTGCAGTTGCGCGATCACGCCGACATTGGCGCCGCTTTGCCGGTTGATCGGAATCAGCGCCTCGATGCCGACCTGAAAAGTGTTCCCGACCCAGATCACACCGGGATTGATGGTGCCCGTCGTCGTGTTCCCCGAGGTGAGCGTATTCGCCACCGGCGTCTGCAAATTGGCCTCGACCAGCGGGATCAGATGATTGATGAAATCCGGCAGACCGAGATCCACCACCGCGGATTTCAGATAGGGCAGGCTGTACTGAATGGTGCCACCCCAGTTCAGAACGCGCGGATGGAATTCGGTATCGACGGTCGGATCGCCGCTGTCGGGGTCGACGCCGAAGGTGGTGGTCGAGTTACGGCCGGGCAGCACGTAACCAACCTGCCCGGTGATCGCGACCGGCCGGATCCAGGAAAACGTATCGGGAAGATCGCCGAGCCCTTTGCCGAAATAGATCGTCGGCGT
>JBGPSI010000256.1:0-6671 GCA_041490045.1 Bradyrhizobium sp. | reverse complement strand
TGCGGCGCGAGGCCAGCCCGTCGTCGAGGCGATGCGCGGATAAGATTTTCGGGGCGGGGCATGGCTGCAGATATCGACCGCGCGGGGGTCGCAAAGGCTTATGGGCGCTGGGCGCCGGTCTACGATCTCGTGTTCGGCAAGGTTTTCGACGCCGGCCGCCAGTCGACCATCGCGGAGGCCGACAGGATCGGCGGCCGGATTCTCGATGTCGGCGTCGGCACCGGACTGTCGTTGTCGGACTATTCGCCGACCACAAAATTATGCGGCGTGGATATTTCCGAGCCGATGCTGCGCAAGGCGCAGCAGCGCGTGCGTGCACTGGGTCTGAAAAATATCGAGACGCTCGCCGTGATGGACGCCAAGAACCTGGCGTTTCCGGATTCGTTCTTCGACGCGGTGGTGGCGCAATATGTCATCACTGCGGTGCCCGACCCGGAAGGCACGCTCGATGATTTCATCCGCGTGCTGAAACCCGGCGGCGAACTCATCCTGGTCAATCACATCGGCGCCGAGAGCGGCCCGCGCCGCATCTTCGAACTGGCGTTCGCGCCATTGGCGCGGCGGCTGGGCTGGCGGCCGGAATTTCCATGGGCGCGGCTGGTCAATTGGGCCGCGAAACATGGCGGCATCACCCTGACCGAGCGCCGCCCGATGCCGCCGATGGGACACTTTTCCCTCATTCGCTACCGCAAATCCTGAAGTCCGGTGCGCCCGAGTGGCGGCCGCACGCACTGGATTAATATCCGGTTGATTTATCGTCATGATTGTGATGCGCTGGACGCTGACGCAAGCGGCGCAGCTTGAAGACCGGAGTCCACAAGACATTTGAATGCGGACCTTGGGAAGGTCTTTTTCCAAGACAGGATATTTGCGGCGATTCGAGCAACCTTGCTGATCCAGCTCAGCGCCACGACGATTGCCAATTGAAATTCTGAGGCTATCGATGGCTTCGCAATTGCTAAGGCGATTCTCCCGGCTCTTCGACATGCGTTACAGGCTTGCCGGCTTCGCGCGCCATCCCGTGAATTACTCCTTTCCCTCGAACGCAGTGCTTGCCGATGCAGGTGAGGTGCTGCTCGATGAACAGCGCGCCATCCTGTTGCGACGCGAAATCCTCGCCCGCCTGGCCGCAGCGGCAAAGCCGCCCGGTGCAGGGGCGGCGCCGATTGCGCCGCCGTCGCCCCTTGAGTGCCGGTTCCCTGATTATGACGAAGTCGGTACCAACCAATCCATCCTCGCGGCGGCCGAGCAGCCTCAATCCGAAGATGATGAGCAGATGGCGGGCCAGGCGCGGCGCGAAGCGTCCGAAAAAAGGCTCGGGCAATACTACGCCGCTGCCCACAAGATGGAAAACCTGTCGGCGCTATGCCTGTCGGGCGGGGGGATCCGCAGCGCGGCGTTCGCGCTTGGCGTGGTGCAGGGGCTCGCCAAGCGCGATCTGCTGCAGAGCTTCGACTATCTCTCCACCGTATCGGGCGGCGGCTATCTCGGCAGTTTCCTCACCGCCTGGGTGCAGCGCCAGGGCTACGGCAAGGTTTGCGACGAACTTTCCGGCAGGGCCGCGGAGGGCGGTTCACCGCTGCAGTACCTGCGCAGCTATACGAGCTACCTGACGCCGGACCGCGGGGCCTTCACCGCCGATACGTTGAGTGTCGTGGCAATCTATCTGCGCAACCTGTTCCTGAACTGGCTCATCATCGTCCCGCTCATTGTCGTGCTGCTCATCGTGGTGAAGGCCTTTGCCGCGGTGATCTGGAGCCTGCCGGCGGACCGCGTGGTTTCGTCGCCCTTCGTGCTCGGCGCGATCTACGCCGCCGGCATCGCCACCATGGAATCGCTGCGCCAGCGGCCCGGGTGGGAAAGCGCGCGCGGCACCTCCGGGCAGTTCCAGATGCTGGTCAAGTGGACGCTGTTCGCGAGCGGCATGGCGGCAAGTATCGTGGCGCTGAAATATCTGCAGAATGCCAACCAGCTTCTGCCGCTGCTGACACGGCCGCTCGAGGCGCTGCCGGCCGACGCCGCCTTCAACGGGCTGTTCGAGGATTCGACCGCCCAGGTCGCCGTATTACGCCCGGGCCTGGCATTGGCGGATATATTGCTGTTCCCGGCGATGACGCTCGGCGCGATCAATTTCATTTCCTGGATGATCGCCTATTTCATATCCCGGAATCCGAGCCCGCAGGAGATATCCACCCGTGACACCGTGCGCAGCGATAGCCGTGCCGCGCTGTTGAACCTCGGCAGTTTCACGCTTTCCGGCGCGATCGCGGGGGCGTTCCTCGGGCTCCTGTTCTACCTCGTGGCGCAGTTCTGGCATTTCGATCTCACCGCCTTCGTCGTGCTGTGCCTAGGCCCCCCGGCGGTGGTCAGCGCCGTATTCCTCGGCGAGACCATTCATGTCGGCCTCACCAGCACAAAGCAATGGAGTGACAGCGAACGCGAATGGCTCGCCACCGCTGCCGGCTATCACGGGCGCATCGCGGTGGTATGGACACTGCTCACGCTGGTGGCGTTCGGCGGCTCTTACGTCGTGTTCTATCTCAATCAAACGCCGGGTTCGTTCAGCCTCAACCGGCTGTTTACGCTCGGCACTACCGGCGGGCTTGCCGGCGTGATCGTTGCGTGGCTCGGCAAGGCCTCGGCCACCGCCGCCACGCTGCGCGAGCGTTACAACACCTGGAAGAATTGGTCGGCCAACATCGTTCTCGCCATCGCCACCCCGGTGTTCCTCATCATCACCATCAGCTTTCTCTCCGCCGCCATCGACTACGTGACGCTGGGAGAAGCGTTGTCGTTTTCGGTGATTGCGCGCCAGGGCACGATTTATCCGGTGCTCGACATCTTTCCGCTGCAGCCGACCGAACTCGAAGTCGCACTGCTCGAGCGCTTTGCGCTGGCGTTGGCCATCTGTGCGGTGATCTGCGGCAGCGCCTCCTGGTTCATCAACACCAACCGCTTTTCATTGCACGGGCTTTACCGCAACCGGTTGATCCGCGCCTTCCTTGGTGGCTCGCGTGCAATACGCGAGCGGCAGCCCAACCCGCTGTCGCAATTCGACGGGAAGGACAATCTCAACCTGTGTGACCTGTGGCCAAACCGCTACGGCCCGCCCCCCGGGCCACCCGGAACCAAGGCTGCGCCGTTTCCGGTTGGCGCCGTGCCGCCGCAGTTCCTCGTCATCAACTGCGCGCTCAACGTGCTGAGGTCCGACAATCTGGCCTGGCAGGAACGAAAGGCGCTGTCGCTGACCTGCACGTCGCGCGCGGTCGGCGCCGCCGCGCTCGACGGGGGCGCGGGCTATTACCGCCGCAGCCGGGAGTACGGCAGTCCCTATGACGGGATCAGCCTGGGCACCGCCATGACGATTTCCGGCGCGGCCGTCAGCCCAAATATGGGCTATCACTCCTCGCCCGCGCTCAGCGTGCTGATGACGTTCTTCAACGTCCGGCTCGGCGCCTGGCTCGGCAACCCCGGACCGGACGGCGCGCGTGTCGTGAAGCTGGAGGGGCCGCGGGTCTCGGCGCTGCCGCTGATACAGGAAGCGCTCGGACTCGCCACCGAGAACCGCAGCTATGTCTATCTCTCGGACGGCGGTCACTTCGAAAATCTCGGCCTCTACGAAATGGTGCGGCGGCGTTGCCGCTTCATCGTGCTCAGCGATGCCGGCTGCGACCCCGGCATCACCTTCGAGGATCTCGGCAACGCGGTGCGCAAGATCTCGATCGACCTCGGAGTGACGATAGAGTTCGATGCCCTGCTGATACCGCCGCGCAAGAATCCGCCGGTGGCGGGAGTCTATGTGGCGACCGCGAAGATCATCTATCCCGAAGCCGGCGCGAAGCCCGGCCAACTGCTCTACATCAAGCCGAGCTATCGCGGCACCGAGCCCGCTTCGGTACGCGCTTATGCGGAAGCCAACCCCGCCTTTCCACACGAGCCGACCACCGACCAGATGTTCGGAGAATCGCAGTTCGAGGCCTACCGGGCGCTCGGCGAATACATCATACACACCATCGACGGCCAGCCAGGATGGCAATACCAGAGCATCGAAGCCTTCACGGAGGCCGTGAATGCCCGTCTTGTTCACGTTGCCTCGGTGGAGGCTCACGCCAAGGCCGGGTGATGGATACGGAGAATAAAAGGGAAGATACACGTCTGCATCCGGATATTTCCGTTCCAACGAAGGGAGTGCACAACATGCGACACACAGCGATATCGGCCCTGCTGCTGCTTCAATTGTGCGGATCGGCGCTTGCACTCGACGATGTCGCTGTATGCGGCAATCTGAGAAATATGCGTGCGAGCGGACTTTACCTCGCCTATCCCGCGTTCTCGCCGGCGGCGGCAAGGCTCGGCGCGCAGACGACTTGCGACGCGTCGGGCGGCTTCTGCCTGACCAAGGCCGACCACAGCACGCCGTTCGACGATGGCGCCCGCTTCTATTACGTGCCGGCGCCTATCCCGCGCGCGGAAGAGGGGGTCTGGCACATTCGCACCCAGACCAAGGCGCGCAACCTCGACGGCGCGGACCAGGCTTACCTTGCCCGCCCGGCCGTCACCACGCGCTGCTCGCCGACGCAGCCGCTGGAGGGCTTTCCCAATGGCGGAGGCTATGTGACGGTGAACGACTACATCGATCATCACGCCGCCGGCAGCGAGGCGAGCCTGAGCCAGGAGATCGGAAACCTGTTCCACTTCAGGATTCAGGATCCGCCCGGCGGACCGGCCTGCATCGCGACTGACGACCGCAGGGCGTTCAAGGACCTGGCCGCCATCTACGGCTTCGAAGAGGTGGCTCGGAAACAGAAGCGCGTGGCCCGGTTGCTGAGCTTGATTCCGTCCGCGGCGGCGGCGACCACTTCCTACGCCGGACTGTCATCAGAATTTGCCTATTACGATCGAGCCGAGCCGCCTTGTTTCGGCTTCGCCGCGCCGAAGCCCACACGTACCGAATATCTCGGCCAGAGCATCGACTGGAGGCCTTATCTCACCAGGATCTGGATCAAGCGGCTGCGTGGCCGCGAGGTCACCCTCCTAGGTGGGGTGCCCCTGTCGGTGTCATGGACCCAGTAGTCTGCCGGCGCCTACCTGCAACTTTGAGAGGAAGCTGAAGGCGATGTCGACCGACATGCATCTCTCTGCCTCGGAACCGCCGGCTTCCGGCGGATTTTCGCTGCCGCGCTTTCCCGTCCGCTGGGCAGTGGAGAGTGCCGCGGCCGAGCGCATCTTCTCGAGGCTTCTGTGGCTGCTGGTACCGCTGCAATACTACGTCGTGACTCACATAGGCCGCGGATTTTCGCCCAACGACCTGATCCCTGCGGTGTTGTTGTCGCTGATATCGGTTGTCGTCATCTTCGTGCTGAGCTGCGCCGCCGCCTGGCTTGCCTCGCCACTGGACGAGACGCGCGACGACAGCTGGACTGGACGGGTGCGGATGTGGGTCGTGGCGCTGATGATCTGCACCGCCGCAGGCTATCTGCTACTGGCGCTGTCGCTTGTCGCGACCCATGTCGCCATCGACCATGGCGTGAGGATCTACGGCGACCTCGTCACCGACAGGCTGATGTGGCTGCTGCGAATTTGCGGGCTTTCCCGCGAAACCATAGAATCGCTCGATCTGCCGCTATTGGCGTGGGCCAATCTGATCTACTCGTTCGCGGCCCTGCTCGTGATCGCGCTGGTGCATCGCGCGCTGCGCCGCGGTGCCGCAAGCCCGTCATCGACGCAGGAACCAGGCATGATCTCGGTGGGCGTGGTTGTCGCTGTCGTGATGACCGTGGCCAACTCGCTCGCGACGATGGATTGAGGGCTGTTCCCGGGAACCTCCGTGGGCGTCCACCGTTTTCCTCCCATGCGAATTAAGCGCCCAACTTTTCTCTTCTGCGTGCTGATGGCGGCGTCCGAGGCGGCGAGCGCACAAGCCCCGCCGGGGGCGGCGACGCCGCCCGCCCAAACAGCGCCTCCCGCGCCCGTCGGCGGTTGTTCGCCGACGCGGCCGGTGCCGCCACGGGGCACCATTGCGCCGGAAGGCTCGACCACGGGCCAGCGGGCGGAGCCCCTGGGCGACAAACTGGCGAGGTCCGACGGCGTATTGTGCCCCCCGTCCGGCGTGGACCCCGAAATCCGTGCGCCGACCGCCGATACCGGCAACATGCCGGTGATCCCGCCGCCCGGCACCCCCGGCGGCGACCCCGATGTTCGGCCGAAATAGCCGGATGAACGCAAGGACTTGGCCGAGAGGCCGGCATTGCTTGACATGCCCAAGTGCTGCTTCTTATATGCCGCGCGTTCGCGACCGCGGTATGTAAAACCGTGACGTCGGATGCCGTGGCGGGGTAGCTCAGCTGGTTAGAGCACGGGAATCATAATCCTGGGGTCGGGGGTTCGAGTCCCTCTCCCGCTACCACAAATTGCTGCGCGGCCTCCGTCCGCCGACCAAACGGACATTTCAGCCGACTTTTTCTGACGCAAAAGCGGACAATCCCATGCGCGCGACTATTTCATAGCGAGGCGCGAAGTATCTCTAACGAACGGGGCGCTCCCCGGAGTTTAATTTCTCGTTAGTGGCAATGAGTCCGGCGTGTGCACCCGCCGATACTTCGTTCAACCAACGTTGGTTTGCGAAGCGGATCGGTATTCCAAGAACGCAGATCTATTAGCCAAGAATCGCA
>JBGPSI010000255.1:0-6720 GCA_041490045.1 Bradyrhizobium sp. | reverse complement strand
TAGCTTTCGAAATACGCCACCATCTGCGCGCGGGAGGGATAGGTCGGATAGGCCTTGGGCATCGCCATGCCCGGCAGGCCGGAACGGTTGCGGTCGGTGTGAAGATGGAGCCGGTCGTAGTGGCGCCGCCAGACGGCGCCGACGCTATCGGCCTTTTCCAGCACTGCCACGTCGAGCCCCGCGGCGCGCATCGTCACGGCGCAGGCCAGCCCCGCAGGGCCGGCACCCACGATGATCGCGTCAAGGCTCCGCAATCCGCCCTCCTCGGGGGAGTGCTATTTTCCCCAGACTTCGTTGGCGACATCGACCGCGAGCTTCAGCTTCGCCCACTGCTCTTCCTCGGTGAGCAAATTGCCCTCCTCGGTCGAGGCGAAGCCGCATTGCGGCGACAGCGCGAGCTGTTCGAGCGGGGCGTATTTGGAGGCTTCCTCCAGCCGCCGCTTGATGTCGTCCTTCTTTTCGAGCTCGCCGCTCTTGGAGGTGATGACGCCGACCACCACGATCTTGTTGCCCTTCGGCAGGAACCGCAGCGGCTCGAAGCCGCCGGCGCGATCGGAATCATATTCGAGGAAATAACCGTCGTAATTGGTGCCGGCCAGCATGGTTTCCGCCACCGGCTCGTAGCCGCCAGACGAAATCCAGGTCGAGCGGAAATTGCCGCGGCAGACATGCGTGGTGATGGTCATGTCGGCCGGCCGCTCGGCGATCGCATAATTGATGATGCGCGCGTAGATTTCCTGCAGGCCATCGGGATTGTCGCCGCGCTCGCGCGCCTTCTTCAGTTCGTCCTGCGAGCAGAGATAGGCCCATACCGTGTCGTCGAACTGCAGATAGCGGCAGCCGGCGTCGTAGAAAGCCTTCACCGCCTTGCGGTAGGTCTTGGCGAGGTCTTCGTAGAACGCGTCGAGGTCGGGATAGACGGTCTTGGAGATCGACTTGCGGCCGCCGCGGAAATGCAGCACCGCTGGCGAGGGGATCGTCATCTTCGGCATGACATGCGCGACGTCGCAGTGCTTCTTCAGGAACCTGAAATGGTCGAGCATCGGGTGGTTGTCGGGAAAATCGAGCTTGCCGATCACCCGCACCGCGTCGTGCCTGGTCTCGACGCCGGCGAACTGGATGCCCGTGTCGGGATGAAACAGCTCGCAGCCGGTCAATTTCGCCAGGAAGTCGAAATGCCACCAGGAGCGGCGGAACTCGCCGTCGGTCGCGAGCTTGAGCCCGATCGAGGACTGCTTGTGCACGACCTTTTCGATTTCCATGTCCTCGATCTTGCGCAGGTCGTCGGCGGAAATCTCGCCCTTCTCGAGCCTGGCGCGCGCCTCCTTGATCTTCGGCGGCCGCAGCAGGCTGCCGACCTCGTCGGCGCGGAAGGGGGCTTTTGTTCTCTGCATGGTCTTCTCTCCGGAAGAAACTCTAGATCAGATGACTTTTCTTCGAAAAGTCATCCCGCTCCATCTTTTTGTTGAGCATGATCTTGTCGGAAAACCGGTTCCCACTTTTCCGGATCATGCTCTAATGCGCCGCCGCGGCCCCCGAGACGCCGAGGAAGCGTTCGAGCACCGCCGGATCGGCCTTCAACGCGGCGCTGGCCGCGTCATGGACGATCGCGCCGCGCTCCAATATCACAACGCGGTCGGCCAGCCCTAGAATCTTTTGGGCATTCTGCTCGACGATGATCGAGCAGATGCCGCCCGAACGGGTAATCACGCCGAGCGCCCTTAACAATTCCTCAACGATGATCGGGGCCAGCCCCTCGGTGGGCTCGTCCAGAAGCAGGACCTGCGGGTTGAGGGTCAGCGCCCGGCCGATCGCCAGCATCTGCTGTTCGCCGCCGGAGAGCTGGTTGCCGAAATTGTTGCGGCGCTCCTTCAGCCGGGGAAACATCTCATAGACCCTGGCCACCGTCCACGGCCCCGGCTGCGCCACCGCGGTCATGTTTTCCTCCACCGTCAGCGACTTGAAGATATTGCGCTCCTGCGGCACCCAGCCGATGCCGGCCCGCGCCCGCTGGTCCGGCCGCATGCCGGTGATGTCCTGTCCGCCGAGGGCGATGGTTCCGCCGAACCGCCTAGTGACCCCGACGATCGAATTGATCAGCGTGGTCTTGCCGGTGCCGTTGCGGCCCAACAGGGCCAGCACCTGGCTTTCGGGCAGGCGCAGCGACATGTTGGGCAAGACCACCGCCTCGCCATAGCCGGCGCGCAGGTTCTCGATGGTGAGCAGGTCAGGCATCGGCGGCCTCGCCGAGATAGACCGCCTTGACCTGCGGATCGCGCGCCACCTCGTCCGGCGGACCCTCGACCAAAAGCGCGCCTGAGACCAGCACCGAAATACGGTCGGCGAAGGAGAACACCAGATCCATGTCGTGCTCGATCAGGAGCACGGTGACGTCGCGCGGCAGCGAGGCGACCGCGGCGAGGATGTCGTGGCGCTCGCTTTCGGGAACGCCGGCGGCGGGCTCGTCCAGCAGCAGCACGCGCGGTTTGGCGGCGATCGCAACCGCGATCTCCAGCAGGCGCTGCTTGCCGTAGGGCAAGGTCGCGGTGAGGTCGTTCATGACGTCGAGCAGATGGAAGCGTTCGAGATTTTCGGCGATTTCGGCGTTGACGTCGTCGCGGGTGCCCATGCGGCGCCACCAGTCGCCGCCGCGGCCGAGCCGTTCCGATACCGCGAGCCCAATGGTCTCGAGCGGCGTCAGATCGGCATAGAGCTGGTTGATCTGGAAGGTGCGCGACAGCCCGCGCAGCACGCGGGTATGCACGGGCAGATCGGTGATGTCGTTGCCTTCGAGCAGGATGCGGCCGCCGTCGGGTTTCAGCACGCCGGTCAGGAGGTTAATGACGGTGGTCTTGCCGGCGCCGTTCGGGCCGATCAGGGCGTGGCGGGCGCCCTGCTCTATCCTGAGCGAAAGGTCGCGCGTGACCTTGAGGCCGCCGAAGTGCTTTTCCAGCCCCCTGGTTTCAAGCGCGACCGTCATGGCGTATCGCCCTCGGGCACGGTAACGGCGGCCTTGCGGCCGGCGAGCTGGCGGATGACAAGGTTCGGCAGAAACAATACCCAGCGATGCATGCGCTGGCGGCCGACCATCACGATCACGACCAGCACGAGGCCGATCCAGAACTGCCAGTATTGCGGCGTGATCGTCGAAAACACCTCCTGCAGCATCCGGAACGCCACCGCGCCGATCAATCCGCCATAGAGGTAGCCGGTGCCGCCGATCACCAGCACCAGCATGAGGTCGGCCGAACGCTCGAACGAGAATACGTCGAGCGAGGCAAGCTGGGTGCTCTGGGTGAACAGCGCCCCCGCGATGCCGGCATAGAACGCCGCGATGGTGTAGATGGCGATCAGCCGCCTGTTGACGGGGATGCCGATCGCGGCCGCCCGCAGCGGGTTGTTGCGGATGGCGCGCAGCGACAGGCCGAACGGCGAATGCACGATCCGCCGCGCCAGCAGGAACAAGAGGAACAGCACGGCAAGGCAGTAGAAGAAGCCGACCTTGCCGAACATGTCGAAGGCGAACAGGCCGAGAATCGGCTGCATCTCGATGCCCTGCAGCCCGTCGGTACCGCCGGTGATGTCGGAAAAGCGCTCCGCTAAGGCCTCAAGCAACAGCGCGATCCCGAGCGTCACCATCAGCCGGGTGAGGTCGGCGCCCCGGATCACCAGGAAGCTCGTGACGAAGCCGAGTACCATCGCGACGAGGCCGGCCGCGATCAACGCCAGCACCGGCTCGTTGATGACGCCGTGCAGGGCCAGCAGCCCCGCCGAATAGGCGCCGACGCCGAAGAACGCGGCATGGCCGAGCGAGACGATGCCGGCATAGCCGAGGATCAGGTCGAGCGAGAGCGCGAACAGCGCCAGCCGCAGGATATCGGTCATGATCAGATAGCGCGACGGGAACAGGAAGGCGCAGGCGAGCGCGAGGATCCAGAACGCGATCTCGCTATAGTGCCAGCGCGCGTGCGCGCTGGCGTGAACTCCGACGTCGGCTTGCGCGGTCATATCAGGCTCAACGCGTGGCGGTGCGGCCGAACAGACCGTTCGGACGCCAGATCAGGATCACGATCATGATGGTGTAGATCACGAACGGCCCGATTTTCGGCACGTAATACTTGCCGGCGACGTCGCCGATGCCGAGCAGCAGCGAGGCCAGGAACGGCCCGGTGATGCTGGAGGAGCCGCCGACCGTCACCACGATCAGGAAGTAGATCATGAACTTCAGCGGAAAATAGGGATCGAGCCCCAGGATCTCGGCGCTGAGCGCGCCGCCCAGCCCGGCCAGGCCGCAGCCGAATGCGAAGGTGAAGGCGAACACCTGCGGCACGTTGATCCCCAGCCCTGAAGCCGCGCGGGGATCGTCCACCGCCGCCCGCAGGCGGCTGCCGAATCGCGTCCGCGCCAGAACCAGTTGCAGGCCTGCGGTCAGGAGGCCGCAGATCACGATGATCATCAGCCGGTAGCGGCCGATGCCGACGCCGAAGAAATCGATCTGCCCTTCGAGGGCCTGCGGAATCTTGATGAAGACCCGCGACGATCCCATGATGTAGTCGACCGCCGCCACCGACATGAAGACGAGGCCGACGGAAAACAGCACCTGGTCGAGATGGCTGCGGGTGTAGAGGTGACGGTAGAGCGAGCGCTCCAGCACCATACCGATCAGCGCGCTCGCCACGAAGGCCAGCGGCAGACCGGCGAAGAACGGCCAGCCCAATTGATTGACCAGCACCGCGCAGACATAGCCGCCGGTCATGGCAAAGGCGCCATGGGCGAGATTGACGAAGTTCATCAGCCCGAGCGTCACCGCGAGCCCGCAGGCCAGCACGAACAGCAGCATGCCGTAGGCGACGCCGTCGAACAGATTGGTGAACAGCGAGGTCATGTGGGGCGACAACCGAAGCTAAAGAACTCTTGGGCGGCGTGTAATAGTTAGAACGTCATGGCCGGGCTTGTCCCGGCCATCCACGCCTTCTGCAGGAAGAAGTAAGACGTGGATGCCCGGCGCAAGGCCGGGCATGACGGGTTGAGAGCAATGCGCCGAGCGTGAGCGCGGACGCGGTTGGAGCCGGCGTCACTTCTTCGTCTTGCCGGCGTCCTTGACGGCCTCGAAGGTCTGGAATTCGACGTTGTAGAGTTCGCCGTCGACCTTCTCGACCTTGCGGATGTAGATGTTCTGCACGATGTCGCGGGTTTCCGGATCGATCGAGATCGGGCCGCGCGGGCTTTCCCACTTCATCCCCTTCATCGCCTCGATCAGCGCATCGCCGTCGGTCTTGCCGCCGGTCTTCTGCAGTGCCGCGTAGATCAGGTGGATGCCGTCATAGCCGCTCACCGCCATGAAGCCCGGGCGCGAGCCGAAGGCCTTCTTGTAGGCGGCGACGAATTCCTTGTTCATCGCCGAAGGATGGGCCGCCGAATACAGATGCGCGGTAACGGTGCCCAGCGCCGCGTCGCCCATGCCGTTGAGGAGATCGTCATCCATCACGTCGCCGGGGCCGATCACCTTGATGCCGGCCTTGTCGAGTCCGCGCTCGGCATATTGCTTCATGAAGTTGCCGCCCTGCCCCGCCGGCACGAACACGAACATGGCGTCCGGCTTGGCGTCCTTCATGCGCTGCAGGAACGGCGCGAAGTCGGGATTAGCCAAGGGCACCTTGACCTCCTCGACGATCTGGCCGCCGCCGGCGGTGAAATGCTCCTTGAAGAAGTTCAGCGCGTCGTTACCCGGGGCGTAGTCCGAGGTCAGGGTCGCGACCTTCTTGATGCCGTTCTTGACGGCCCAGTCGCCGATGATGGTGGAGGACTGCGCCAGCGTAAAACTGGTGCGCACGATGTAGGGCGATTTCTCGGTGATGATCGAGGTTCCCGCCGCCATCACGACTTCCGGAATCTTCGCCTGCGTCGCCAGCGGCGCCGCCGCAAGTGCTGCCGGGGTCACGCCGAAACCGGCGATGAAATTGACCTTGTCGTTGACGATCAGCTCCTGCGCGAGGCGCTTGGTGTTGTCTGGAACGGCCGCGTCGTCCTTGAGGATGACTTCGATCTTCTTGCCGGCGACGGTGTCGCCCTTCTGCTGCATGTACAGCTTGACCGCATTGTCGATCTGCTTGCCGGTCGAGGCCTGGCCGCCGGTCATCGGCAGGATCAGGCCGATCTTGACCGTCTCCTGCGCCTGCGCGGGCGCCCACGCGGCCGCGCCTGCGACCGCAACGCCGGCCGCGGCCAGCGACAAAATCCTGGTGCTAATGAACATGAACGCTCCTCCCTGATCGGTTTTATGCCTTGAACCGAGTCCCTGGCCCTGCCGTACCATAGCCGGGATTTCTCAGCCATGTGCCGGCACGGCATGACGTCTTATATCGGCGCGGCATGGCGTCTGAAGCGCGCGGCGATGTCAATCTCGACAATGGGCGCGGTCCTGCGACCCCGTTTGGTCGGCGAAGTCAGGCCAAACCCCGCTCGTTCGCCGGTAGAACCGGCTGGAAGAATAGCTACCGGTATAATAACACCGAGAGTTTCCAACAAGTCAATTTTACTTAGTTGAGGGACAGACCCGATTAAGGGACGTCGCCGCGTCCCGCTGCCCGAGTTCACCGCACTTCGTTCTGCCGATGTCGATCCGTCCCCGCTGCCTTGCCGTCCTCCTGGCGCTCACGCTGCCCGCGTTCAGCCTCGGCGGTTGCGGAACGATTAATGAAAAACTCGCCGACGGCTTGG
>JBGPSI010000254.1:0-6803 GCA_041490045.1 Bradyrhizobium sp. | reverse complement strand
GGAGAGGGGCGGGGTGAGGGATTACGGTCTATCGTTAGGCTGTAACCCCTCACCCGACGCTTCGCGTCGACCTCTCCCGATGGGAGAGGTGAAATCACGCGAACTTCGGCTGCGGCGCCTGCGCCTTCAAGCGCGCGCGCTCGGTGTTGGGCCACAGCAGCAGCAGGCCGAGCAGGCCGGACGCAACCATAATGACGGCGTTGATGGTGAAGCCGGTCATGTAGCCCTCGAGCAGCCCGCCCGCGTGCTGGATCACACTGCCCATCACCGAAGGCGCCAGAATGCCCGCCAGCGTGTAGATCGCGCCGTAGATTGCAATCACGGCGCCGCGCTGTGACACCGGCGTGAATTCGCTCAGCATCGGCGGACAGACCACATAGATCGATCCGCAAAGCCCGGAGCCGACCACCAGGAACGCGACCTGCAGCCCGGCGCCATTGACATGCGGCAGGCAGGCAAGGATCAGGCCGCCGAGGACCAGAGGCACCGAACCGAGCACGCCGCGCGCAATTCGGGTGGAGAAGCCGCGCGCCATCATCACCTGCGAAATCCACCCGGTGAGCATCACAATGGTGGCGCCGAACACCCAGGGCAGGATCGAAACGAAGCCGGCTTGCTGCTGCGAGAAGCCGAGGCCCTTGACGATGAAGGGCGTGAACCAGGTGAGGCCGAGCGACAGCGCCCAGTAGGCGCCGAACGTCGCGCCGCAGCAGCCGATGAAGGTGCGCGAGGTCAGAAGCTGCAAATAGGGAATACGGGGATCGGCCTTGGCCATCGCGACGGTTTGAACCAGCGGCCCTTCCTTGCCCATGACCAGCCACGCCGCGACCCACATCAGGCCGACGACCCCGAGCGATCCGAACGCGTAGTGCCAGCTGTGATTGACGATCACCCAGTTCAGCGCCGGCACCGCGATGATCACGCCGAACGCCGAGCCCTGCGACAGGATCGCGGTCGGCAGCGTCCGCTTCTCGTCGGGGAACCATTTGTAGATCGCATGCGCCGCTACCGAGAACGCCGGGCCCTCGCCGGCGCCGAGGATCACGCGGCAGATCAAAAGCGTGGTGAAACTGACCGTACCGACCATCGGAAACTGCGCCAGCGCCCAGATCGATGCCAGCGCCAGCAGCACCCACCGCGTCTCAATGCGGTTGACGATGAAGCCGACCACGATGGCCGAGATCGAGAACAGGAAGAAGAACGAGGAGCCAAGCAGACCGAACTGTTCAGGTTCAAGCTTCAACTCGGTCATGATCGGCACGCCGGCGAGACCGACCACGATCTTGTCCGCGAAATTGACCAGCATGAACAGAAACAGCAGAAAGGTAATTTTCCAGGCGCCCTTGGGCGTCGGTTGCGCGGTCATGATCTCTCCCCGATTATCTTTTTGGCCTGTTGATCGGCCCCGCCCAATGCTACCCGTGGGGTGTCGGGCAATGCAACTGAACATTTTGGGCGGAGCGAGGTGCGCCGCGGCCAAGCCCCGCTTCGGGATACCGCACGGGCTGTTCCGGCAGCGGCCCGCAACCTGATCACGATCGCGTCGTGCAGCGATTGAGACCGTGATCTCTCGGTGCGGCCTTGCTATGTTGCCGGCCAAATTGCCAGGGGAATTTGATGCAGAGATCGACCCATCGCCGTGCAAGCGCAATCGGCTTGCTCGTTTCGCTTTCGATGCTCGCGGGATGGAGTTTCGCGGCGGCCGAGGACGCCAAGACGCCGGACTATGCGGCCATCGTGGCCGCGCCTGACCGCAGCGACGCCGACCGGCAAACCGATGTGCGCCGCCAGCCTGCCAAAATACTGGCCTTCACCGGCGCGCAGCCCGGGATGAAGGTGCTGGATATGGGGGCCGGTGCCGGCTACAGCACCGAACTACTGGCGCGCGCCGTCGGCCCCGACGGCAAGGTCTACGCTCAGGAATCGGCCGCGGTCATGGAACGGGTGAAGGACAAGTTCGATATCCGCGCGCAGAATCCGGCCATGAAGAACGTCGCGCACCTGATCCGCAATTACGACGATCCGTTACCGCCCGAGGTCAGCGGGCTCGACCTGATCACGTTCTTTTTTGCCTATCACGATGTGACCTACATGCCGGCCGATCGCGCCGAGATGAACAAGAAGATGTTCGCTGCCTTAAAGCCCGGCGGCTTCCTGATCATTGCCGATCATTCCGCGCGGGCCGGCGACGGCACAAGCGTAGCGAAGACGCTGCATCGCATCGAGGAGAGCACGCTGCGGAAGGAGATCGAGGCCGCCGGCTTCAAGCTCGCGGCGGAAGCCGATTTCCTGCATCACCCCGAAGATCCGCGCGACGCGCCGGTATTCCATCCGGCCGTTCCGGTGGACGAATTCGTGCTGAAATACCAGAAACCGCTGTGAGCGTTCGTGTGCGCTTCGCATGGCAACCGACAAACCCATCGTGCTGAGCGTCCGCCACCTCTCAAAGACCTATCGCTCGGCCGGCGAAGACGTCGTGGTGCTCCGCGGCGTCAACCTCGATATCGCGGCGGGCGAGCGCGTGGCGTTGACCGGAGAATCCGGCAGCGGCAAGAGCACGCTGTTGCACCTGATCGCCGGCCCCAATCGCCCCGACGGCGGCGCGATCAGGCTCGCCGACCTCGCCGTTTCCGATCTCGGCGACGCCGGCCGGGCCGAATTGCGCCGGGACCGGCTGGGGCTGGTGTTTCAACAATTCAACCTGATCCCGAGCCTGAGCGTCGAGGATAATCTGAAATTCCAGTCGCGCATCGCCGGCCGCGACGACGCCGCCTGGCATGCCGAACTCGTCGAGCGGCTCGGACTAGGCGCCCTGCTCAAGCGCTATCCCGAACAATTGTCCGGCGGCCAGCAGCAGCGCGTCGCGATCGGCCGCGCGCTGGCGGTAAAGCCGCTGCTGCTGCTCGCCGACGAGCCCACCGGCAACCTCGACGAAGCGACCGCGGACGACGTCCTGGCACTGACGCGCGACCTCGTCACGCGAACCGGCTGCGGCTTCCTGATGGTGACGCACTCGGCACGGCTCGCCGCCACGCTCGACCGGCAGATCAATCTCCATGCGGGACTGATCGCATGAACCGCGCCGTCTGGACGCTCGCGGTTTTGTTGAGCCATTGGCGGCGGCATCCGATGCAGCTTGCGACCCTGCTGATCGGGCTGATTTCCGCCACCGCCCTGTGGAGCGGCGTGCAGGCGCTGAATGCGCAGGCGCGCGACAGTTACGACCGCGCCGCCGCCACCTTCGGCGGCGCGCGTACCGCCATGCTGGTGGCGAGGAACGGCGGAACCTTCCCGCAAAAACTCTTCGTCGAGTTGCGCCGCGCCGGCTGGCCGGTGTCTCCCGTGCTCGAAGGCCGCGTTCAGCTCGAGGGACGCTCGTTCCGGCTGCTCGGCATCGAACCGATCACGATCCCGGTGGAGGTCGGCAATGCCCCGGCGATTGGCCGGGCTGGGCTTCAATCGTTCCTGACGCCGCCGGGCGAAACGCTGGTCGCGCCGGACGTGCTGGCCGATCTAGATCTAAAGGAAGGCGCGACGACGCCGACGAGCGATGGCACGCCGCTGCCGCCGCTGCGCGCGCAGGCGCAACTGGTGCCAGGCGTGCTGGTGGTCGATATCGGCATCGCGCAGCGGCTGCTCAACAGGCCGGACCAGATTTCCCGGCTCCTGATCGGCAAGACAACAGGCAAGCACGCGCCGCTCGAGAGCGTCGCCGGTGACCAGCTCCGCCTGGTGCAGCCGGATGCGGAGAGCGACCTCGAACGCCTCACCGACAGTTTTCATCTCAATCTCACGGCATTCGGATTGCTGTCGTTCGTCGTCGGGCTGTTCATCGTCAATTCCGCGATCGGGCTCGCATTCGAGCAGCGCCTGCCGATGCTGCGGACCTTGCGCGCCTGTGGCGTGTCCGCGCGCATGCTGAATTCAGTGCTGGTGATCGAGCTGGTATCGCTGGCGCTGGCTGCGGGCATTGTCGGCCTAGTCTGCGGCTATCTGATCGCGGCCGCGCTGTTGCCGGATGTCGCGGCCTCGCTGCGCGGGCTCTATGGCGCGCAGATTCCCGGCCAGCTGACGCTCAAGCCGGAATGGTGGCTCGCCGGCATCGTCATCGCCGTCGCCGGCGCGCTGGCGGCGGCGACCACGAGCCTTGCGAAAGCGATCCGCCTTCCCGTGCTGGCGGCGGCGCAGCCCTATGCCTGGCAGCAGGCGCAGCACCGCTGGCTGATCCTGCAGAGCGCGCTGGCGCTCGCCGTGCTCGCCGCCGCGGGCCTCTTTCTCAGGTACGGCGATTCCCTGGTTTCGGGATTTGCCGTGCTGGCGGCCTTGCTGCTTGGCGCGGCGCTGCTCCTGCCGGCGATCCTTGAGCGCGTGCTTTCGTTCGGTCAGCGGCAGGCCGACGGCGCGCTCGCAGGCTGGTTCTGGGCCGACAGCCGTCAGCAGCTGTCGGGATTGTCGCTGGCCCTGATGGCGCTATTGCTTGCGCTCGCAGTCAATGTCGGCGTCGGCACCATGGTGGAAACCTTCAGCCGCACCTTTGTCACCTGGCTCGACGGGCGTTTGGCGGCGGACGTCTATGTCAACGCGTCGGACGCCGCGCAGGCGTCGGAAATCAAGGCATGGCTTCGCGGGCGTCCTGAAGTTTCGGCGATCCTGCCTGGCGGCCGTGCCGAGGTGCAGATGGCGGGAGCACCGATCGAGATTTTGGGCATCGCCGATCACGCCACCTATCGGGATCACTGGCCGTTGCTCGAAGCGGACGCCCACGCCTGGCGACGACTGCTTCCCGGCGACGCCGGACTCGTCAGCGAGCAACTGGCGCAGCGCCTGAAGCTCGGAATCGGCGATTCCATCGAAATCCCCGCGACTGGCGGCAATTGGAAGCTCGAAATCGTCGGCATCTATGCCGACTATGGCAATCCCAAGGGCCAGGTCGCCGTCAATATCGCGGCATTCACCCGACGCTTCCCCGACGCGCCGCTGACGCGAATGGGCCTGCGGGTCTGGCCCGCGGCAATCCCGGCGCTGATCTCGGACCTGCAGCATAAATTCGGTCTCGACGGCCGCAATTTGATGGATCAGGTCACGCTGAAAGCCGAGTCGACGCGTATCTTCAACAAGACGTTTGCGGTGACGGCGGCGTTGAATGCGTTCACGCTCGGGGTCGCCGGCATCGCGCTCTTGACGAGCCTGTTGACCCTGAGCAATTCCCGCCTGCCGCAGCTTGCGCCGTTATGGGCCATCGGGATCACGCGGCGGCGGCTGGCGGCGATCGAACTCTTGAAAACCCTGTCGGTGGCGCTGATCACCACCCTGCTCGCGCTGCCGCTCGGATTATTGGTGGCGTGGTGCCTGATCGCGGTGGTGAATGTGAAGGCGTTCGGCTGGCGGCTGCCGTTCCACGTCTTCCCGCTGCAATTGCTGCAGTTGCTGGGCGTGGCGATGGCGGCGTCGCTGCTGGCCGCGCTGTTGCCGGTGGTAAAGCTGGCGCGCATGCAGCCGGCGCGCCTGATCAAGATTTTCGCCGATGAGCGGTAGCCTTTTTATAACGCGCCGCGCTGTCGTTGGCAGCGCCCTTCTGCTCGGGCTCGGGCATCATGCCGCCCGCGCGCAGGGCTTTGCCGGGCTCGGCCAGGGCGCGGAGGGATTTGCACCCGTCGTGCCCGGCAAGGTTTTTTCGTTTCCCGCCGACCACGGTCCGCATCCGGATTTTCGCATCGAGTGGTGGTACCTGACCGCGAACCTCAGGGATTCGGCCGGCGCTGCCTATGGCGTGCAGTGGACCCTGTTTCGGCAAGCCGCGCGGCCGGGTGCGCAAGACGAAGGCTGGGCCAGTCAGCAGCTATGGATGGGCCACGCCGCCGTCACCCGCGCCGACACTCACCGCACGGGCGAAAAATTCGCCCGCGGCGGCGTCGGGCAGGCCGGCGTCGAGACCAAACCGTTTCAGGCCTGGATCGATGACTGGCAGATGCGAGGGCTCGATGGAATGCGCGACGACACCATCGCGCCGCTCGAACTGACAGCGGAGGCCGCGGATTTTTCCTACGCGCTACGGCTCGATGCCGATCGTCCTCTGGTGCTGCAGGGCGATGCCGGCTACAGCCGAAAATCGGAACGCGAACAGGCTTCCTATTACTACAGCCAGCCGTTCTTCAAGGCGGCCGGCCGCATCGCGATCGACGACAAGCCCGTCGAGGTCACGGGCCTCGGTTGGATGGACCGGGAGTGGAGCAGCCAACCGCTGGCGTCGGACCAGACCGGCTGGGACTGGCTGTCGCTGCATTTCAATTCGGGCGAGAAGCTGATGCTGTACCGGATGCGCCAGACCGACGGCAACAATTACGCTTCCGCCAACTGGATCTTGCCGAACGGCAAGGGCCGGCAGATCGCCTCGGCTGACATCACCATGACGCCGAAAGGGTTTACCGGGATCGGCGAGCGGAAAATCCCGACCACGTGGGAAATTGTGATCGCACCGCTGGCGCTGAGGATCTCCTGCGTGCCGCTGAATCCGAAAAGCTGGATGGGAACGAGCTTTGCCTATTGGGAGGGGCCGATCAGTTTTGGCGGCAGCCACACTGGCGTTGGCTATCTGGAACTGACAGGCTATTGAAGGCCACGACGAGCGTTATCGACCATCGCCAAGGGGATTCCAGAAAATGTTTCATTTCACCGCACTAGTCACTTGTCTTGCCATCGCGCTCTATTTCTTCACTTCCATCCAGGTGTCGAAGGCGCGGCAGGCGTTCGGCATCAAAGTGCCGGCTATCACCGGCAATCCCGACTTCGAGCGGGTGTTTCGC
>JBGPSI010000253.1:0-6832 GCA_041490045.1 Bradyrhizobium sp. | reverse complement strand
TGAAATCTTCATGGCCCGGCTCGTCCCGGCCATCCACTTCTTTTTTCCTTAGCTGACGCGCAAGGACGTGGAGGCCCGGCACAAGGCCGGGCACGACGCAGAACCGAATCACTTTCAAGCTACAACAGAGAAAAAAGCAGTGATGAGTTTCGCTTCCACTCAACCCATCCAGCGCCACGCTGCAATCGTTACTCGATGACCTGCACGATCCTGTGCGTGCGCGGATCGACCAGGACGGTCCGGCTGTTCACGACCGTGTAGCGATAATCCCGCACGCCATATTCCGGCGGCACCTCGTAATAGGTGATGCCTTCTTCCGGCAGCACCGCGCCAACCCGGACGTCCTCGCGATACTGATAGGACGGGCGATGCTGCTCGACCACATAGCTGCGGAAGCGGGGGCGTTCATCGACACCGAGAACCCCGGCGACGCCGCCGACCACACCGCCAATCACGCCTCCGACCACGGCACCGACAGGACCGGCGGCTCTTTCGCCATCCCGTGAGCCCCGCTCAACCCCGCCGGGGATTCCCTGGGCCTGCGCCACGACGGGCAGCGCCACGACGGCGGCAAGGGCGGCAATTCCGATAAGACGGCGGATCATGATGACTCCAATGATGTTGGCTGAGATATGCGACAAGTCACGGGAGCCTGTTTGGTTCCCCTCGCGGTGGTTGCGGTCTCCGGGCCAAACCCGGGCCCGGGGCGGGGGCAAGCGTCCGGGACGGTCGTCCGCGTCCCGGTTCGTCGCTCCAGTCCGTTTCGAAGCCCGTATCCGGCGGGTCGGGCGCCTAAAACGCCTGAGTTAACGCGACTTCCATGGACGTTCGGGGCAAAAATCGATAAATTAGGAATCGCGCAACTTCAGTGGGTTAGGGTCGCGTACCCCTTTTGAGAGATCGAATTTAATGGCAGCCGTTCCCGGTGTCCGGCGTTCCGAACTCGGTGATGCGCTGCGCGCCTGCCGCAGTGCCTTCATCGGCGTGGGCGCGATGAGTTGCATGATCAACCTTTTGTATTTGACCGGCTCGCTGTTCATGCTGGAGGTCTACGACCGGGTGCTGCCCAGCCGGAGCGTGCCGACCCTGGTTGGCCTCGCCATCCTCGCCGGCGGGTTGTACATGGCCCAGGGCGTTCTCGATCTGATCCGGGGACGGATCCTCGGCCGTATCGGCACCTCGCTCGACGAAGCCCTCAATGCCCGCGTGTTCGACACCATCGTGCGCCTGCCGCTGATGGTCGGCGGACGCAACGAGGGCCTGCAGCCGCTGCGCGACCTCGACAATGTTCGCTCGTTCCTCTCCAGCATGGGACCGGGCGCGCTGTTCGATCTGCCGTGGCTGCCGTTCTATCTGGCGATCTGTTTCGCCTTCCACGTCATGATCGGTGTCACCGCGCTGGTCGGCGCGGTCATCCTGGTCAGCCTCACCGTCCTCACCGAATATCTGTCGCGCGCCCCGGCACGGGAGGCCATGGGTCTGGCGGCCCGCCGCAACGATCTGGCCGCCACCAGCCGGCGCAACGCGGAAGTGCTGGTCGCGATGGGCATGGCCGGACGCCTGACCCGGCGCTGGAGCGAAGCCAACCAGAATTATCTCGAGGGCAATCAGCGCGCCGCCGACGTCGCCGGCGGTCTCGGCGCGATCGCCAAGGTGCTGCGCATGACCCTGCAGTCGGCGGTGCTCGCCGTCGGCGCCTATCTGGTGATCCACCAGGAGGCGACCGCGGGCATCATCATCGCGGGCTCGATCCTGAGCGCGCGGGCGCTGGCGCCGGTCGATCTGGCGATTGCGCACTGGAAAGGTTTCGTCGCCGCGCGGCAGAGCTGGCATCGCCTCAACCAGTTGCTCGAGCGCGTCCCGGCGCCGGTCCAGCAGACCCTGCTGCAGAACCCGTCGAGCCGGCTGTCGGTCGAGGGCGTCAGCATCGTGCCGCCGGGCGATCAGAAGGTCATCGTCCAGGACGTGACCTTCGCGCTTGTCGCCGGCAACGGATTGGGCGTGATCGGGCCGAGCGGCTCCGGCAAATCCTCGCTGGTGCGCGCGCTGGTCGGCGTTTGGCACCCGGTGCGCGGCAAAGTGAGGCTCGATGGCGCCGCGCTTGACCAGTGGTCGTCCGACGTGCTCGGCCGTCACGTCGGCTACCTGCCGCAGGACGTCGAACTGTTCGCAGGCTCCGTCGCCCAGAATATTTCGCGCTTCGATTCCGAAGCGACCGCCGATTCCATCATCGCGGCCGCCAAGGAGGCCGGCGTCCACGAGATGATCATCAAGATGCGCGACGGCTACGACACCCAGATCGGCGAGCAGGGCACCGCGCTTTCGGCAGGGCAAGCGCAGCGCGTGGCGCTGGCCCGCGCCCTGTACGGCAATCCGTTCCTGATCGTGCTCGACGAGCCGAACTCCAATCTCGACACCGAGGGGGATGAGGCGCTGACGCGGGCGGTCCGTGCCTCGCGCGAACGCGGCGCCATCGTCGTGGTGGTCGCGCACCGGCCGATCGGGATCGAAGGCGTCGATCAGCTTCTGGTGCTGAAGGACGGCCGCGTGCAGGCTTTCGGCCCCAAGGAAACCGTGCTCGGACAGGTGTTGCAGCGGGTCGCGCCGCCGACGCCGATCAAGATCGTTTCCGAGGGCGGGGTCGCCAAGTCATGATCATGTTCGGCACCGAGAAAACCGGAGCGCTGGGGTCGATCCGGCTGCATTTGATCATTGGGCTTGCGATTGTCGTCGTGCTGGCCGGCGGGCTCGGCGGCTGGGCATCGACCGCGGAAATCTCGGGCGCGCTGATTGCGCCGGGACAGATCGTCGTCGAATCCAACGTGAAGAAGGTGCAGCATCCGACCGGCGGCGTCGTCGGCGAAGTGCTCGCGCGCGACGGCGATCTGGTCAAGGCCGGCCAGGTGCTGGTGCGGCTCGACGACACCGTCACCAAGGCGAACCTCGCGATCGTCACCAAGAATCTCGACGGGTTGTGGGCGCGGGCCGCCCGGCTGCAGGCCGAACAACAGGGCATCGACAAGATCGTGTTCCCCAAGTCGCTGCTCGACCGCGCCGGTGATCCCGACGTCAAGGCCATCATCGCCAGCGAGACCAAACTGTTCGAGGTTCGCGTCAACGGCAGGGTCGGACAAAAGGCGCAATTGCGCGAGCGGATTACGCAATTGAACGAGGAGATCGCCGGCCTGACCGCGCAGGAGGCGGCAAAGGATCAGGAAATCGCTCTGGTGGAAAAGGAACTGACCGGGGTTCGCCAGCTCTACGATCAGCACCTGGTGCAGTTGACGCGCCTGACCACGCTGGAGCGCGACGCGGCCCGGCTGAACGGCGAACGGGCGCAATACATCGCCTCGCGCGCGCAGGCCAAGGGCAAGATTACCGAGACCGAGCTGCAGATCATCCAGGTCGACAAGGACATGGTCAGCGACGTCTCCAAGGATCTGCGCGAGACCAACGACAAGATCGGCGAATATGTCGAGCGCAAGGTCACGGCCGAAGACCAGTTGAAGCGCACCGACATCCGCGCCCCGCAGGACGGCATGGTGCTGCAATCCCAGGTTCACACCGTCGGCGGGGTGATCACCGCCGGCGACGCCATCATGACCATCGTTCCGCAGACCGACGATCTCAGGGTCGAGGCCAAGGTCAACCCGCAGGATATCGACAAGCTGCAGATCGGCCAGAAAACGCTGCTGCGGCTGTCGGCCTTCAACCAGCGCACCACGCCGGAACTGAACGGCGTGGTCACCCGCGTCTCGCCCGACGTCACCACCGACCAGCGCACCGGGCAGTCCTATTACACGATCCGCGTCTCGATGTCGCCGGGGGAGATCGCGCGTCTCGGCGAGGCCAGGTTGATCCCCGGCATGCCGGTCGAAGCCTTCGTCCAGACCGGCGACCGCACCATGATGTCCTACCTGATCAAGCCGCTCAGCGACCAGCTGATGCGCGCGTTCCGAGAGAAGTGATTTTCTCTCCCGTCGTCCCGCCGAACATCGGGACGACGATGAACTGTCGGACAATCACTGAAGAATTCCGCGGCGATTGTCGAGTTTGCACGGCGAGCCGGCGTAGGAGGCCGCCGGTCGCCCACCCCCGTATTTGAACCCGGGCCAGACTGCCGATAAAGTGCTGCGGCACCGCCGACGTCAACACTGGTGGGGCATTGAGGCGATGGGGAGCCGCGGGTTAGTTGTCCTTTTCGTGGGCAATCCCGCATGGATCAGGCGCGTGGCGAATGGTTTGCTTTGACGGGGCACGACGAGGGGAGCAGGTCCAGTGACCGCGTCCGGCCCGCCTCCCGTATCCCAGCAGGTGGTTCAGGATCTGACCCGCGCCGCGATCTTTCTGGTCGTCACCATTAACCCGGGCGCGGCGAATAGAGCGGCAGTCCGCTCGTTCTGCAGCGGCCTCCCGGGGCTGGTCCGTGCGGTTGGCTTCCGCGATATCGAGGGAAACCTTTCCTGCGTGATGGGAATTGGATCGGACGCCTGGGACAGGCTGTTCGGCCAGCCGCGGCCGGCGGAACTGCACCCCTTCCGGGAAATCAAGGCCGGCTCGCGTCATGCCGTGGTCACGCCCGGCGATCTCATTTTCCACGTTCGCGCCAAGCGCATGGATCTCTGTTTCGAGCTGGTGACCCAGATCATGTCCCAGCTCGGCGAGGCGGTTTCGCGGTCGACGAAGTGCATGGCTTTCGTTATTTCGACGACCGCGACCTGATCGGCTTCGTCGATGGAACGGAAAACCCGGCGGGGCAGGCCGCGATCGATGCCGTCTATCTGGGGCCTGAAGATGCCGTCTTCGCCGGCGGCACCTACGTGATCGTGCAAAAGTACCTGCACGATCTGGCTGGCTGGAATGCGCTATCCACCGAAACGCAGGAGCGTATCATCGGCCGCACCAAGCTTGCCGACATCGAACTCGATGACGCCGTAAAACCGGCTTACGCCCACAACGCGCTCGCCAAGGTCGTGGTGGATGGCAAGGAAATCAAGATCGTCCGTGACAACATGCCGTTCGGCCGCGCGGCCGAGAAGGAGTTCGGCACTTATTTCATCGGTTACGCGCGTTCACCGCGAACGATCGAGCAGATGCTGGAAAACATGTTCGTAGGCCAGCCTGCCGGCAACTACGATCGTTTGCTCGATTTCAGCGTCGCCAAGACCGGCAACCTGTTCTTCGTGCCGTCCGCGACCTTCCTGGAAGATGTCGCCGAGGACGATCAGGTCGCGGCACCTACGCAAACACCTGCCGTTGAAGCGCCCAAGCCGGCACTGAGGCGCGAGGGTTCGCTCGAGATTGGTTCGCTCAAAGGAGACCCTGCCTCATGAATAATCTTCACCGCGAGCTTGCCCCGATATCCGACGCCGCCTGGTCGGCGATCGAGGAGGAAACGTCGCGCACCATCAAGCGCTATTTGGCCGGGCGGCGCGTCGTCGACGTGCAGGGGCCGGGCGGATTGCGCTTTCCGCCATCGGCACCGGCCATTTGCGCAGTGTCACGGCGCCGGGAGACGGAATCCTGGCGCGACAGCGCGAGGTCAAGCCGCTGGTCGAACTCCGCGTTCCCTTCGAACTCGATCGCCAGCAGATCGACGACGTGGAGCGTGGCGCCAACGATTCGGATTGGCAGCCGGCAAAGGACGCCGCGCGGCTGCTGGCCTTTGCGGAAGACCGGGCGATCTTCGAGGGCTACGCCGCCGCTGGTATCGGCGGCCTCCGCGAGGGAACCAGCAATCCGGTCCTGACCCTTCCGCCCGATGTGCGCGCCTATCCCGATGCCATTGCCCAGGCACTCGGTCAATTGCGGCTCGAGGGCGTCAACGGTCCCTATTCGGTGTTGCTGGGCGCCGACGCCTATATCGCGCTGAGCGAGAGCAGCGATCACGGCTACCCGGTCATGCGGCACATCAGGGAACTCGTGGACGGCGAGATTATCTGGGCGCCGGCGATATCCGGCGCATTCGTGCTGACGACGCGCGGCGGCGATTTCGGTTTTTATATTGGAGAGGATGTGTCGATCGGCTATCTAGGCCATGACGACAAGACGGTCCGCCTCTACCTTCAGGAGACCTTTACGTTCCTGCTGCTGACGACGGAGGCCTCGGTTGCGCTGATTGCCAATGACGGAAAAGCCAAAACTTGATTTTCGCTTGCGGCGCACGGCGGACATCGCACACACTCTTTGTCATCCCGGCGAACGCCGGGGCCCATAACCACAGACGCTCGTTGTTGCGCGAAAGCCGTCGAACAGCATCCCGCACAACAAGCGCCGGGGCGTATGGGTCCCGGCTCGCGCTTCGCTTGGCCGGGACGACGATAGCGGGTTAATTACCGCGACAAATTCTGCAGCAGCAAATTCAGCGCCGTACTCGCAAACACCTGCATGTTGGCGAGCCGGTCGCTGCTGCCGGTCTCCAGCGTGATCACCTGCGCTTGCGGGCCCGCGACCGCCATGCAGCTGTGGCCGGCGGCGTCGCCGTAGCGGTTACCGGTCGGTCCCGTCGCGCCGGTCTCCGACAGGCCCCAATCGGTGGAAAAGCGCTGGCGGATCTGGCTCGCCAGCAATTTGGCGTAGGGCTCCGAGGCCGAGCGGATGCCCTTCATCGCCTCATCCGGAATGTCCATCAGGATCCGCCGCGCGTCGCGCGTATAGACCACGCCGCCGCCGAGGAAATAGGCCGACGCGCCGGGCACCGCGAGCAGCGCGGCCGAGATCAGCCCGCCGGTGGAGGATTCCGCGACCGCGATGGTCTGCCGCCGCTCGATCAGTCTTGCGGCTATCTTTTCGGCGATCGCAACCAGGTCTTTCATCGGTCCTCAATTCCTGT
>JBGPSI010000252.1:0-6851 GCA_041490045.1 Bradyrhizobium sp. | reverse complement strand
GGCCGCGCTGCACGCGCTCCCTGGCGTGCATGATTGCGCGGTGTTCGGCATCCCCGACGAGGAATTCGGCGAGGCGCTGATGGCGGTGGTGGAACCGCAAGGAGGGGTGACGCTGGATGTCGCCGACATCCGCGCGCAGCTCAAAACTTCGCTGGCTGACTATAAGGTCCCAAAACACGTCGAAATCCTCAAAAACCTGCCGCGCGAGGATTCCGGCAAGATCTTCAAGCGGAGGCTGCGCGATCCCTATTGGGAGCGGGCGGGGCGAAGGATTTGACGGCACTGAGGGGCAATGATCGTTCCTCATGGTGAGGAGGCGCTCGCGCGCCGTCTCGAACCATGAGACCGCCGGCCCGTCCTTCGAGACGCGGCCTGAACCGCCGCTCCTCAGGATGAGGACACCACCCGTGTAGTGACCGCCTCCATCTTTATCTTGCGCTGCGGCAAAAAAGTTGCAGACTCCGGGTCGCCGGGCAGCTTCTGGAGGATCGCGCCATGTCACCCCAGATCATGCCTTCCGAAACCGATTTGCGGTCCAATCGCGCTGAGGACGCTCAGGCGCTTGAGGAAGACGCCCGGCTGCGCAACGACATCCGGCTGCTCGGACGCATCCTCGGCGACACCGTGCGCGACCAGGAGGGCGCCGGTGTGTTCGACCTGGTGGAGCGTATCCGGCAGACCTCGATCCGGTTCCACCGCGACGACGACAAGCCGGCGCGGCGCGAGCTCGAGATCATCCTCGACAGCATGTCGACCGGCCAGACCGTGCGCATCGTGCGTGCCTTCAGCTATTTTTCCCACCTCGCCAATATCGCCGAAGACCAGAACAACATCCGGCAGATGCGGGCGCGCTCCAACGCCGGGGGAACGCCGCGCCCGGGAACACTGGCACTGACGCTGTCGCATGCGCGCGCGGCCGGCATCAGCCCGGCCGACCTGCGCAAGTTTTTCGCCACCGCCCTGGTCGGCCCGGTCCTGACCGCCCATCCCACCGAAGTCCGCCGCAAGAGCACCATCGACCGCGAGATGGAGATCGCGGCCCTTCTGGACCGGCGCGAGCGCGTCCAACTGACGCCGGAGGAGCTGGCGGCGAGCGACGAGGAGTTGCGCCGTGAGGTGCTGACGTTGTGGCAGACCAATCTCTTGCGCCGGACCAAGCTAACCGTGCTCGACGAGGTCGCCAACGGCCTGTCGTTCTACGATTATACCTTCCTGCACGAGGTGCCGCGGCTGCATTGCGCGCTGGAGGACCAGCTGAACGAGGCCGACGGGACACAGGCGGAGCTCGCGTCTTTCCTGCGCATGGGAAGCTGGATCGGCGGCGACCGCGACGGCAACCCGTTCGTGACCGCGGAGGTGATGCGCGGGACGCTGCGCCTGCAGTCGAGCCGATTGCTGCACTATTATCTCGAGGAACTGCATGTGCTCGGTTCCGAACTGTCGCTCGCTGCCCACCTCGCTGACATCTCCAAGGATTTACGTGCGCTTGCCGAGCGCTCGCCCGATACCTCGCCGCACCGAAGCGGCGAACCGTATCGGCTGGCGGTGTCCGGCATCTATGCGAGACTCACCGCCACCGCCGCGCGGCTGCGTGTCGAGATCACCCGGGCGCCGGTCGGCGAAGCCGCGCCCTACGCCGACGTCGGGGAGTTCAAGGCCGATCTCGATACACTTCACCGCTCGCTGATATCGAATAAATCGGGTGTGATCGCGCGCGGCCGGCTGCGGCAGTTGCGCCGCGCCGTGGATTGTTTCGGCTTTCACCTCGCAAGCCTCGACATCCGCCAGAATTCGGCCGTTCACGAGCGCACCGTCGCCGAGCTGATTGACGCGGCGATGCCCGGCATGTCCTATCTGGCGCTGGGCGAGGAGGCGCGGATCGCGCTGCTCACCGGCGAACTGCGCAATGCGCGGCCGCTGACGTCGTCCTTCGTCAAATACAGCGAGGAGACATTGGGCGAGCTTGCGGTGTTCCATGCCGCCGCCGAAGCGCACGCCAAATTCGGCGCCGACACCATCCCCCAATGCATCATCTCCATGTGCAAGGGCGTGTCCGACATGCTGGAGGTCGCGCTGCTCCTGAAGGAAGTCGGCCTCGTCGACCCTTCCGGCCGCAGCGCGATCAACATCGTGCCGCTGTTCGAGACCATCGAGGATCTGCAGGCCTCCAGCGCCATCATGGACCGGATGCTGTCGCTGCACGACTACCGCAAGCTGGTGGACAGCCGCGGCGCGGTGCAGGAAGTGATGCTCGGTTATTCCGACAGCAACAAGGACGGCGGTTTCGTCACCTCCGGCTGGGAGCTTTACAAGGCCGAGATCGGCCTGGTCGACGTTTTCGAGCGCCATCATGTCCGCTTGCGGCTGTTCCACGGCCGCGGCGGTTCGGTCGGCCGCGGCGGCGGGCCGAGCTATGACGCCATCATCGCGCAGCCCGGCGGCGCGGTGAACGGCCAGATCCGGATCACCGAGCAGGGCGAAATCATTTCCTCCAAATATTCCAACGCCGAGGTCGGCCGCAGCAATCTGGAGATTCTCGCCGCCGCCACGCTGGAAGCAAGCCTGCTGCAGCCGCGGCACAGCGCGCCGCGGCGCGAATATCTCGATGCCATGGACCAGTTGTCGGCACTGGCCTTCAAGGCCTATCGCGGGCTGGTCTATGAGACCGAGGGCTTTGCGGATTATTTCTGGAATTCCACCGTCATCACCGAGATCGCCACGCTGAACATCGGCAGCCGCCCGGCCTCGCGCAAGAAGACCCGCGAGATCGAAGACCTCCGCGCCATTCCCTGGGTGTTCAGCTGGGCGCAATGCCGGCTGATGCTGCCGGGATGGTACGGCTTTGGCAGCGCGGTCGAGGCCTGGATCGAGCAGCATCCCGACCAGGGCATGCCTTTCCTGCGGGAGCTCTACCGCGAATGGCCATTCTTCCGCACGCTGCTGTCGAACATGGACATGGTGCTCGCGAAGAGCTCGATCGCGATCGCCTCGCGTTATGCCGAACTGGTGCCGGACGTGGCGTTGCGTGAAAAAATCTTCGGACGCATCCGGCAGGAATGGCAAACCTCGATCGACATGCTGCTGGACATCATGGGGCAGGAGCGTTTGCTGCAGGGGAACCCGCTGCTGGAACGTTCGATCCGCAACCGCTTCCCCTATCTCGACCCGCTCAACCATGTGCAGGTAGAGCTCTTGAAGGAACACCGTGCGCAAAATCCCGACGAGCAGGTGTTGCGCGGCATCCAGCTCACCATCAACGGCATTTCGGCGGGGTTGCGGAACAGCGGCTAGCCGTCATTCCGGGGCTCGCGCTCCGCGCGCCTCGGAATGATGTGAAGGGCCCCCTGCGTCATGGGGAATTCAGCAGCGACCATCCGCCAAAAGCATCAAGTCGCCGCTGATGCCTCGCGGTTGGTCATGGCTTCATGGCACCCTGAACACCTGTGTAGACGGCATAGAGCGATGTCGAGCCGCAGATGTAAAGCCGATTTCGTTGCTGACCGCCGAAGCACAGGTTGGCGACAGTCTCAGGTATGTGGATCTTGCCGAGCAGATCGCCATCCGGGGTGTAGCAGCGCACGCCGTCCTCATTCGGATCGCCCCAACCCACGGAGCACCAGACACGCCCTTCGGTGTCACAGCGCATTCCGTCGGTAATGCTGGGCTTCGGTATTTCCGCAAAGACTTTGCCGTTCGACACCTTGCCGGCTCCCACATCCAGGTCGAACACACGGATATGCGACGGGTTGTCCGGCCCGTCCGTGAAGCCGGTGTCGATGACATAGACCTTCTTCTCGTCAGGCGAGAAGGCAATGCCGTTGGGTTCCACGAAATCATCGACGACAACCTTGATGTCACCGGATTTTGGATCCACCCGGTAGACGTTATGCTTTTCCTGCTCGGGCTCGGCCTTGACGCCTTCATAATAGCCGCCGATGCCGTAAACCGGATCGGTGAACCAGATCGAACCATCGGAAGCGACAACCGCGTCGTTGGGCGAGTTCAGCTTCTTGCCGTTATACTTGTCGGCTATGATGGTGATCGAGCCGTCGAGTTCGGTTCGGGTGACCCGTCGGCCGCTGTGCTCGCAGGTGATCAGGCGTCCCTCCCGATCGATGGTGTTCCCGTTCGAGTTCATCGACGGCTGGCGGAACACGCTGAGGTGGCCGTCATCCTCCGAGAAGCGCATGATGCGGTTGTTGGGAATGTCGCTGAACAGCACGTAGCGCCCGGCCGGGAAGTAAACCGGCCCTTCCGCCCAGCGCATTCCCGTCGCGACGCGCTCGACCGCCATGGTGCCGGCGAAGGCCGGGAAACCGTTCGGCCCGAACGAAAGCTTGGGCTTTGCAGACTCCAGGTGAGAGTCCGGATAGCGGCTTCCGGGTAGCGGTCCCAGGGGCAGCGGGCCGGTTGACCGCGTTGGGGCGCCGGTTTGGCCGAGCGGCGGTGCGGTCGCCGCCGAGGCCGCTTTGATGGACACGGCCGTTGCGGCCAACGCTGCCGCGCTCTTGATCAGTGTGCGGCGGTCGAAGGACTGGTGGTCGTGCAATTCCGCTTGATTTGTCATGGTTTCCTCCGAGGATTTTTTTGTTGGGAGGAGACCGTGAGCCCACAATCCGGCATAAAGCGGGCGAGGTCAGATAAAAGCAACCAGAGATAGCGGGCGGGAATCGAGACCATGCCGCCACCTTCGTCATTGCGAGCGCAGCGAAGCAATCCATACATCAACATCAAGAAAGATGGATTGCTTCGCTGCGCTCGCAATGACGCTGCCTGCTCCGCCTCAGCCGGCGCGAGCGTTTGGGATACCAGGCTTCGCTGCGCTCCACCCGCGGCTACAGATCCTAGATCGCATCCCAGTTGAAGATGTCCGCGGAGCGGTCGAGTTTGTAGAACGACGATTTCAGCGCGGGCATGCCGTGTTCGGCGATGGTCTGCGGGGTCCAGCCTTCGCCGCGATGGATCGAGCGCAGAGGGCGCGACTGGCTCATCAGGAAGATTTCGTTCATGCGAACCGCAAAGATCTGGCCGGTAACGTCCTTGGCAGCGTCGCTGAGCAGGAACGCGCAGATCGGCGCAATCTTTTCCGGCCCCATCTGCTGGATTCTTGCCACCCGCGCCTTCTCCGCCTCGGTTTCGGTCGGAATGGTGCCGATCAACCGGCTCCATGCGAAGGGAGAGACGCAGTTGGAGCGCACATTGAAGCGGTTCATGTCGAGCGCGATCGATTTCGACAGGCCGACGATGCCGAGTTTGGCCGCGGCGTAATTGGCCTGGCCGAAATTGCCGACTAGACCGGAGGTCGAGGTGAAGTGCACGAAGGAGCCGCTTTCCTGCTCGCGGAACAGCCGGGCCGCGGCGTGCGAGACGTAGAACGAGCCCATCAAATGCACATTGATGACGGATTCGAAGGCGTCGATGCTCATGCGATGGAAGATCGCGTCGCGCAGGATGCCGGCATTGTTGACGACGCCGTCGAGCTTGCCGAAGCTGTCGACCGCCGTCTTGACGATCTTGCTGGCGGGGATCGCTTCCGCGACGGTTTCGAAATTCGCCACCGCGGTGCCGCCGCGCTTCCTGATTTCCTCGACCACTTCCTCGGCAGGCGAGGCGCTCGATCCCGAGCCGTCGGCGGCGACGCCGGGATCGTTGACGACGACCTTTGCCCCCTCGGCCGCGCAGAGCAGGGCGATCTCCTTGCCGATGCCGCGCCCGGCGCCGGTGACGATGATGGATTTGCCTTCGAGTGATTTGCCTTGGCTCATGGATGCCTCCCGTTGTTTTCGTCATTCCGGGTGTTGGTCCTTACGGACCATCCCGGAATGACGATTATTTCTCGTTCGTGAAGATGATCGTCCCTGACGCGGCGAACATGCCGCCGACGCCGTGGCAGACCGAGATTTTTGCGCCCTGAACCTGCGCCGGTGCGATGCCGCGCATCTGCCGGACGCTTTCCTGCAGCGCGTACATGCCGTACATGCCCGAATGCATGTAGGAGAGGCCGCCGCCATTGGTGTTGAGCGGCAGCTTGCCACCAGGCCGCGTGTTGCCGTCGGCGATGAACTTGCCGGTCTCTTCGTGCGGCATGAAACCGAGATCGCCGAGGCCATAGAGCGGCAGATGCGCAAAGGCGTCGTAGATCATGAGGTGATCGACGTCCTTGTGGGTGATGCCGGCCTCCTTGAAGGCCAGCGGGCCTGCGACCCTAAAGGCGCGCGAGGAGTCAAACGTCTGCATCTGGCTGACCATCGGAGTTTCTACGCTCTCGCCGGTGCCGAGGATGTAGACCGGCTTGTTCGGAAAATCCCGGGCGCGGTCGGCCGAGGTCAGGATCAGCGCGCCGCCGCCGTCGGTGACGAGGCAGCATTGCAGGATGCGGAACGGATAGGCGATCATCTTCGAGTTCAGCACGTCCGCAACCGTGATCGGCGCCTTCATGGTGGCGCGCGGATTCTTCGCGGCCCATTCGCGCTGCACCACCGCAACCATCGCGATCTGCTCATGGGTGATGCCGTGGGTCTTCATGTAGCGCAGCACGGGGATCGGAAACATGCTGGGTGGCCCGAACACGCCGAACGGCGCCTCGAACTGTCCGTTGAGGCTGTCCGCCGGTGTGAAGCGCGGCTGCTTCCCGATCATCGACTTGCCGCTCTCGGCATGCGTGATCAGCACCGTCTTGCAGAGTCCGGCCTCGATCGCGGCGGCGGCATGGCGGACATGCAGCATGAACGAGCAGCCGCCGACCGAAGTGCCGTCGACCCAGGTAGGCGTAATGCCGAGGTAATGTGCGATCTGCTGCGGCGTTTCCACCGCGGTGGCGATGCCGTCGATGTCGGAAAGTTTTAAACCGG
>JBGPSI010000251.1:0-6857 GCA_041490045.1 Bradyrhizobium sp. | reverse complement strand
GACTTGAAGCAGCCAACCGATTCCGGGATCACGTGTTTCGGCAGCCACAGCACCACGGTCGGAAAATAGATCGTGAAGACGATGGTCACCAGGAACACGACATAGATCGGCAGCGCCGCGCGCAGCGCCTTGCCGAAACTGACGCCGACGAATTTCGACGCCATCAACAGCACCAGCCCGTAGGGCGGCGTGATCAGGCCGAACGCAAGCGTAGCGATCAGCACCACACCCATATGCACGCCGTTGATCTCGCCGGCCTGCGTGAGCGCGTTCACCAGCGGCATGAAGATGATGATGGTCGGCACCGGCTCGATGAAATCGCCGACCACGGTGAACAACACCACCAGCAGCAGCATCATGTAATGCGGGTCGTTGCCGGCGATCGAGGTGATCCAGTCGGCAATCACGACGGCGCCGCGCAAGTAAGCCAGCATCCAGCCGAACGCGTTGGCGGCGCCGATGGTAATCAGCGGCAGCGAGAAGATCAGGCCGGCGAGGCAGAAATCGTAGGGAATCTTCCGCAAATGCCCGCGGTTGAGCGCGGGAATCACGACCGCGATGATATAGACCACCGCGACGACGCCGGCCTCCGTCGGCGTGAACCAGCCGGTCAGGATGCCGCCGAGCAGGATCACCGGGATCATCAACGGCAGGGCGGCATCGGCGGTTGCGAACGCGATCTGGCGAAACGGCGCGCGCGGCTTGCGCATGCCGGAGGGGCCGAAGAAATAGCAATAGATCATCAGCCCGAAGCCGATCATCAACCCCGGCACCACCCCGGCCATGAACAGGCCCGCGATCGAGACATTGCCGACCGCACCGTACACAACGGCGGTGATGCTCGGCGGCACCAGCGCCGCGATGGTGGAGGCGGACGCGATGATCGCGGCGATGAAGGCGGGGCTATAGCCTTCCCGCTTCATCGGGCCGCCGAGCGCGCGGCTCATCACGGCGACGTCGGCCGTGGTCGATCCCGACATCTCCGAGAAGAACATGCTGAAGACGACGACGACCTGCGACAGTCCGCCCCTGATATGCCCGACCAGCGACAGCGACAGGTTGGCGATCCGCACCACGACATTGGCCGAACTCATGAGTTCGCCGACCAGAAGGAAAAACGGGATCGCCAGCAGCGCTTCGGAATCCACGCCGTCGAAGATTTTCTGGATGATCGCCGCCAGCGAGACGTCGGTGAGCAGCGCACCCACGAACACGCCCGCCATCAGCGAAAACGGCACGGGCACGCCGAGATAGCCGAAGAACAGGAAGCAGAACGACATCAGCGCGAGGATGACCGGTGCGCTCACAGGCCTACCCCCGTCTGCACGCCCGTGTCGACGGAGCGGATCGGCAGTTCCTGTTCCGGCGGCTCTGGATGGTCGAAACCGTCCTTGATGCCGTTGACCAGTTGCTCGACGGTGAACAGTCCGATCAGGAGGCCAGAGACGGGAATCACCGCATAGAGCGAAGCGATCGGCGTTCCCGAGGGCAGCCGGAAACTGCCGAAGCCCCGCAGATAGTTGATGTAGCCGAACCAGACCAGGCAAAACGCGACGCCGAGAACCACGATGCGGATCAGGATCTCGACGATCAGCCGCGGCGTGCCGTGCAACGCATCGGAGATCGCGGTCAGGTACAGATGATCGTTGCGGCGGGTAGCGACCGCCGCACCTATGAAGATCGCGTAGATGAACAAAGTGGAGGTGACCTCCTGCAGCCACAGCCAGGGATGGCCGATGGTGCGGGTAACGATGTCGCACATGACAGAGAGCGAGAACCCGAAACACAACAGCCCGCAAAGCATCATCAGGACCAGTTCGAGCCTGTCGAACGACCGCCATTTCAGGTGCTGCTGGCGCTGCAATACCAGTTTGTCGGCGATGGGCATCGGCGAACTCTCCGTCGTCGCAGGTCGAAGTCTCTCGTCGTCCCGGCGAACGCCGGGACCCATAACCACCGGCAGCGGCTGTTCATGGAAAGCCGGCTACCCGTTCGTTCAAACTGAAAAGCCGCGGCGTATGGGTCCGGCGTTCGCCGGGACGACGCGCGGATGGATCGCGGCCTATTTGATCGCGCGGATCAGGTCCTTGACCTTCTCGGCGTGCGGGCCGAGCTCCTTGGCGAGCTTGTCGAGATAGGGGTCGGCGACGGCGATGAAGCCTGCTTTGTCGACGTCGGTGACGACCTTCACGCCCATGGTCTTCAGCTTTTCCTGCGACTGGTGTTCGAGCTCGATCGCTTTCGCGGGCTGGTTCTTGTTGACCTCGTCGGCCGCGGCCTGCACCCAGCCCTGCTGCTCCGGCGTCAGGCTGTTCCAGAGCTTGTCGCTCACCCACACCAGGCTGTTATTGGCCTCGTGCTCGGTCATCGAAAGCACCGGGGCGACCTCATAGTGCTTGTTGGCGAGATAGACGTTGACGCCGTTCTCGGCGACATCGACCACGCCGGTCTGCAGCGAGGTGTAGACGCTGCCGAACGGCATGTGCACGATCTGCGCGCCGTAGGCCGGGAACATGGTGTCCTCGGTGGGAGTCGCCTGCACCCGGACCTTGAGGCCCTTCATGTCGCCGATGTTCTTAATCTCGCGCTTGGAATACATGCTGCGCAGGCCGAGCGTCGCCAGCGCGATGACGTGAGCGCCCTGCACGGTGTCGGATATCATCGCCTTGACGGCCTTCGATACCTCGGGATCGGCAATCGCCTTGACGAGGTGCGCTTCCGAGCGGAACAGGAAGTGCATCGACATCACGCCGGCCTGCGGCGACAATGTCGCGGCGTTCGCGGAGGAGGAAATGCAGAACTCCACGTCGCCCGACTTCACGAGCTGCAGCACCTGCGGCTCCTGCCCGAGCTGCGCGCCGGGATACTGATCGATCAGCATGGTGCCCTTGCTCAGCGCCTTGAGCTTGTCGGCGAAGATATCGCCGAGGATTCCATATCCGGTCGTCTTCGGCTGATCATAGGCGAAGCGATAGTGCTTTACTTCCTGCGCGAGTGCGCCGGCGCTCATCGCGATTGCGCATGCGGCTATCACCGCACCGAGAATCCGTCTCAGGCTGTCCATCGTTTCCCCCTCTGATGTTTTCTTTCATCATCCCATCGGGGTTGTTTGGATGTCAATTGGAGATCGGCGGTTGAAGGCACGACGCAGCTGCGAGATGGAACCGCGCGGCAGGTCTACCGCCGCCGTCATTGCGAGCGAAGCGAAGCAATCCATCGCGCCGCGAAGAAGCTGGACTGCTTCGTCGCGGAGCCTGTCATCGGGCGCGCATTCGCGCGACCCGTCGGCTCCCTTGCGCAAACGCTTTGCGTTGTCGCAGGCAAGGACGGGAAAATGGCGTCGGGTAAAACTACCCCTTCCCCTTGGCCCGCATGAAGTCGAAATCGCAGCCTTCGTCGGCCTGCAGGATGGTCTCGTTGAACAGATGCGCGTAGCCGCGGCTGGCCCAGTCCGGCGTCGCCGGCAGCGCCAGCGCGGCGCGGCGCTTTTCCAGTTCCTTGGCGTCTACCAGAAGATCGATGCTGCGCTTGGCGACGTCGAGCCGGATCATGTCGCCGTTCCGAACCAGCGCCAGTGGACCGCCGACGGCGGATTCCGGCGTGATGTGCAGCACGATGGTGCCGAACGCGGTGCCGCTCATCCGCGCGTCCGAAATCCGCACCATGTCCTTGACGCCGCCGCGCGCGAGCTTTTTCGGGATCGGCAGATAGCCGGCCTCCGGCATGCCCGGCGCGCCCTTGGGGCCGGCGTTACGCAGCACCAGCACGTCGTCGGCGTTGACGTCGAGCAAGGGGTCGTCGACCCGCAGCGTCATGTCTTCCACGGATTCGAATACCACGGCGCGGCCGGTGTGCTGCAGCAGCTTGGGGCTCGCCGCCGAATGTTTTATGACAGCGCCGCGCGGGGCAAGATTGCCGTGCAATACCGCCATCGCGCCTTCCGGCTTGATCGGCTGGGTTCGCGGGCGGATCGCATCCTGCCCCGGCACGTCCTCCGCGGCGGCTACGACGTCGCGGAGGCTCGCGCCGGTGATGGTCCTGGCGTCGAGGTCGATGAGGTCGCCGAGCTGCTTCATCAGCTTGGGCACGCCGCCGGCATGATGGAAATGCTCCATGTAATGCTCGCCCGACGGTTTTAAGTCGATCAGCACCGGGACCTCACGGCCGAGCCTGTCGAACGCTTCGAGATCGATGCGGTGCGAGGTGCGATTGGCGATGGCGGTCAGATGAATGAGGCCGTTGGTCGATCCGCCGATCGCCTGCAGCACCACCTGTGCGTTCCTGAATGAGGCTTCCATCAGCAATTCACTGGGTTTCGGCCCCTTCGCGACGGCCATGGCGGCGGCGACCCTGCCGCTGGCTTCGGCGGAACGAAAGCGCTCGGCATGCGGCGCCGGTATCGTCGCGCTCATCGGCAGCGACAGGCCCAGCGCCTCGGTGATGCAGGCCATGGTGGAAGCGGTGCCCATCACCATGCAGGTACCGACCGACGGCGCGAGCCTTCCGTTGACCGCTTCGATCTCCGTATCGTCGATCTCGCCGGCGCGATATTTCGCCCACAGGCGGCGGCAATCGGTGCAGGCGCCCAGCACCTCGCCCTTGTGATGGCCGACCACCATCGGCCCGACCGGGATCACCACGGTCGGCAGATCGGCCGAGACCGCCGCCATGATCTGCGCCGGCAGCGTCTTGTCGCAGCCGCCGATCACGACGACCGCGTCCATCGGCTGGGCGCGGATCATCTCCTCGGTATCCATCGCCATCAGATTGCGCAGATACATGGAGGTCGGATACGCAAAACTTTCCGCGATCGAGATGGTCGGGAACACCATCGGCATCGCGCCCGTCAGCATCACGCCGCGCTTCACCGCCTCGATGATTTGCGGCACATTGCCGTGGCAGGGATTGTAGTCGCTATAGGTATTGGTAATGCCGACGATGGGGCGGTTCAGCGCGTCGTCGGAATATCCCATTGCCTTGATGAATGCCTTGCGCAGGAACAGCGAAAATCCGGCGTCGCCATAACTCGTCAGTCCCTTGCGCAGTCCGTCGGCCATTTGGGTTTCCTTAATGCACGCCGATCCAGCGACGTCGCCCGTTCAAGATGTAATCGTCATTCCGGGGCAGCCCGCAGGGCTGAACCCGGAATCTGGAAGTTATAGCGCGAGATTCCGGGTTCGCGCAGAGCTTGTCATCGGGCGGCGCAGAGCGCCGACCCGTTGGCGCGCCCCGGAATGACCGTTCAATTTTCGTATCCGGGAATGTCCACCACATATTTCCAGTCGATGATCCGGCTCGTGTCGCCGTCAAACTCCATGCCGCAGAACGCCCCGCCCTGGTAGAAATCGCCGACCGGATCGGACGGCAGTTTCGCCTGTTCGGCGAACGCATGTTCGCGAAAATCCTCGGCGCGGCCGGTAGGACGATAGCCGAGGTCGTAGGCGCGGTAGTTGTCCCACCACGAGCGCTCATTATACGACGCGCCGTAGAAAATCTCGAAATGGATGTCGGGATGATCGAGCCCGATCCGGCAGAGCTGCACCAGATCCTCCGGCTTGAGCCAGATCGACAGCCGGCGATGGTCCAGCGGCTTGTCGCCGAAATTGCCGATCCGAAGGCATGTCACCGCAAGCCCATGCTTGTCGGCATAGAGCGCGCCGACCGCTTCGCCGAACACCTTGCTGACGCCGTAGCGGCTGTCCGGGCGCGCGGTGACGTCCGTTCCGATCCGGTGATGCCGGGGATAAAACCCCACCGCGTGGTTCGATGAGGCGAACACCACGCGCTTGACGCCCTTCCGGCGCGCCGCCTCGAACAGATTGTAGCAGCCGATAATGTTGGACTGCAGGATGCTGTCCCAGGGACCTTCGACCGAATAGCCGCCGAAATGCAGGATGCCGTCGACGCCCTCGCAGACCGCCTCGACCTGCGCGAGGTCGGAGAGCTCGGCCGCCCTGAATTTTTCGTGAGCGCCGAGATCGGCGGGCGGTTTCACGTCGCTCAACAGCAGGTCCGGATAGACCGGCGGCAGCAGCTTGCGCAGGGATGTGCCGATTCCCCCCGATGCGCCGGTCATCAAAATGCGTGGCATTTCGTCCCTCGTTGCTGGATTGATGCGAGTATGGCGCGGTGGGCACCATGCGGCAAGCATCCGTGTCCGGGCCACGATGACACTTGCTTGCCGCCAAAGCGCGCCGATGCTAGCAAATGCTGCCGGTGAGGAAGCACAGCAACAACGAGAACAGCAAATGTCGCAAGCAAAATCCCCGCGCGCTGGCTGGCAGCCGGCGACCTGTTATCCCGATCCCGCGATCCACGCGCTCGACCCGCGCTTCGAAAAATACTGGCTGAAACTGTCGGCGGTGGAACGGCTGACCACGGGATTGCGCTGGGCTGAAGGCCCGGTGTGGTTCGGCGACGGCCGCTATCTCCTGTGCAGCGACATTCCCAACCAGCGCATCCTGAAATGGGAAGAGGAAACCGGCGCGGTCAGCGTCTTCCGCAAGCCGTCGAACTTCGCCAATGGCAACACCCGCGACCGCCAGGGACGGCTGGTCACCTGCGAGCATGGCGGCCGCCGCGTCGTGCGGACCGAGTATGACGGCTCGATCACGGTGCTGATGGATTCCTTCGACGGCAAGCGGCTGAACGCGCCGAACGACGTCATCGTGAAATCCGACGGCTCGATCTGGTTCACCGATCCGATCTTCGGGCTGCTCGGCAATTACGAGGGCTACTTGGCGGAGTCCGAGATCGACATGAACGTCTACCGGATCGACGGTGCGACCGGAAAGGCGACGATCGTCGCCGAAGGCATTCTGGGCCCGAACGGGCTGTGCTTTTCGCCGGACGAGAAG
>JBGPSI010000250.1:0-6863 GCA_041490045.1 Bradyrhizobium sp. | reverse complement strand
CACCAGATACGCCATCGGTCTCCACGCCGCGGGCCTCGTGCGCGACGGCGGCACCCTGCAGATCGGCATCGGGCAGGTTGGCGATGCGCTGGCGCAGGGGTTGATCGTTCGCCACCGCGACAATGGGCAGTTCCACGAAATCATGAAGCGCCTTGTGCCCGGACCGGAACATTTGGCGACGCTGCACACGGGATCGTTCGAACAGGGCCTCTACGGCGTCAGCGAGATGCTGTTCGCGGCGTTTCTCGGCTTGATCGACGCCGGCATTCTCAAGCGCGAGATCGATGGCGCCGTGCTTCACGGTGCGTTTTTCCTGGGGCCGAAATCGTTCTACCGCGCGCTGCGCGAGATGACGCCCGAGCAGATCGCGCGGATCCAGATGGCCCCGGTTTCCTTCACCAATGAGCTCTATGGGGATGAAGAAGCCAAGCGGCGCGCCCGCGTCGATGCCCGCTTCGTCAACAGCGTGATGATGGCGACCCTGATGGGCGCCGCGGTGTCCGACGGCCTCGAAAACGGCCAGGTCGTGAGCGGCGTCGGCGGCCAATATAATTTCGTCGCCCAGGCATTCGCGCTTGCCGGCGCACGCTCGATCCTCACGCTGGAAGCGAGCCGGCAGGCCGGCGCCCGACCGCAATCCAACATCCGCTGGAGCTATGGCCACGAGACCATCCCGCGGCATCTGCGCGACGTCGTCGTCACCGAATTTGGCGTCGCCGATCTGAGGGGCAAATCCGATGCCGACGTGATCGCGGCGATGCTGCAGGTCGCGGACTCGCGCTTTCAGGACGAACTCGCGCGCCAGGCCAAGGACGCCGGCAAGCTGCCGAAGGACTACGAAATTCCGGCAGTTCACCGCGACAATCATCCGGAGCGAATCGCGCGCGCGCTAAAACCCGCGCGCGAGGCGGGGCTGCTGCCGCCGTTTCCGTTCGGCACCGACTTTACCGAGGTCGAGCAGCGGCTGATCCCGGCGCTGCAATTGCTGCAGGATTCCGAACGGGCGCGGCTGCGTCTGGCAGGATTGTTGTGGCAGGGATTCACCGGCCATCCCGATGCCGCCGACGATGAATGTCTGGCGCGGCTCGGCCTCGACAAGCCGTCGACGCTAACCGAACGCGCCTACCGCGCGCTGGTCGGCGCGGCGCTGGCAAGGAGCCGCGGGGCATAGCTGCAATCAACAGCGTCATCCTGAGGAGCCGCCAACGGGTCCGCGCGAAGCGCGGCCCGATGATAAACTCCGCGGCGTCTCCAAGGATGGGACGCGTACCTGAAGTCATCCTTCGAGGCTCGCAAGCGCTCGCACCTCCAGCGATAACGGCGAAGCCGTTACGTCAGGGATGACGAAACCTTATCGATTCTTGTTCACCGGTTTGCGCTTCTCGATGAACGCCGCCATGCCCTCGGAGCGATCTTCCAGGGCGAAGGTCGAATGGAACAGGTTACGTTCGACGCTGAGCCCTTCGGACAGCGGCGTTTCGAAGGCGCGGTTGACGGCTTCCTTCGCCATCGCGGCCGCCGGACGCGACATCGAGGCGATCTTTTCCGCCGCCGCCAGCGCCTCGGCCATCAGCTTGTCCGCAGGTACGACACGGCTTACCAGTCCCGAGCGCTCGGCCTCGGCGGCATCCATCATCCGTCCGGTGAGACACAGGTCCATCGCCTTGGATTTGCCGATCGCGCGCGTCAGCCGCTGCGTTCCGCCGATGCCGGGAATGGTGCCGAGCGTGATTTCCGGCTGGCCGAATTTCGCGGTGTCAGCGGCGATGATGATGTCGCACATCATCGCGAGCTCGCAGCCGCCGCCGAGCGCATAGCCGCTGACGGCCGCGATCGTCGGCTTGCGGCATCTGGCGACACGGTCGCCTCCAATGGCCGCAAAATCGCTGGAAAAAATGTCGATGAAGGTTTTGGGCTGCATTTCCTTGATGTCGGCGCCCGCGGCAAACGCCTTTTCGCCGCCGGCCAGCAGGATGCACCCGATTGCGTCGTCGGTTTCGAGGTCGTCGATCGCCGCGGCGATCTCCTTGAACACGCCGAAGGACAGCGCGTTGAGCATCTTCGGGCGATTGAGCGTGACGATGCCCACTGCGCCTTTGTTTTCCACAATGATGTATTCGAACGTGCTCATGATCCACCCCGCGCTGATGTCGCGGGCAATGTGCCCGCTGGCGCGGTGGGCATCAAGTGGAGAGTGGAGCCGGGGCTGATGCGCCAGTCCCAACTCCGTTATTGCGGGGCGCGCAAGCGACGCCGCAGTCGGCCTCTGGTGCGGGGATTGCTACGCTTGCGTGCGTAGTGACGGCTACGCCATGAACATGCGCGCGGCGGAGGCCATCGTCAGCACCGCGCCGAAGCCGATGAAGATCTTCCCGATCAGGGAGGTCTGGTCCCAGGCAGAGCTTTCGTTGCTTCTGGCGGCGACGGGCGCCTCGGTCGGCGCTACCGCCAGAGGTGCCGCCGGTGGTGTGCTCGCCGTCGGCGGGGTCTCGCGCAACGCACGGTCGACGTCGTTGAGCTGGTTGGCGGAAACGACTTGGGCGTCGGATTGGGCGTCGGCGGGGGGCGGGGCGTCAGCCGGCTTGTCCGGCGTGGCCTGCAGAATATTGCTGGCGCGGGCGGTCATCGCCCTCGCGGCATTGCCGGTCGGGCTGTCGGCCGATGTCGGCTGGGCAGGAGTCAGTTGGGCGTTGGCGTTGGCCACCGATGCCGGCATCGGGGACGAATGGTCGCCGTCATCGGCCGCGTCGGCCGTCTTGTCGCCGGTCGTGGCTTTCTGTGCGACATTGCCCGAGCCGCGATGGGCGTATTTTTTCCCGTGGCGCGAACCCTGTCTGGCGTATTTGTGGAGCGCGACGGGCTTCCCTGCAGTTTCCGGTTTCGTGGCCGCGGCAGCGTCTTCCGCACCCGCCGCCGTGGCCGGCGATGGCCCCGCTAAACACACAAAAAGTCCGGCTGCCAGTAGCAAGCCCGAGGGCCCGATGGCTTTGATGGTCATGCGCTGATCTCCCCATTTCCACCCACCCGGCGCGGAAAAGAGACCCCGGGGCGTGTCGGCAGCGGGGCAAAAAAAGGGAATCTTCGGGTTACACCGGGCAAAAACGGGGCAATCGCTGTGGCGCGGCGAGCGTTTCGAGGCCCTCGCGCCGCGCCTCTTCGTGGAGCCCAGGCGCCGGGTGCCAGCTGATCCGATCGATGTTATGAGCCAGAGGCTGACGGAAACGGCGGTCGTGATTCCATGACCGGGCGCCATGGACGGGGTAGCCTTGGGAGACGATCACGACTTCGTGATCGGACCTTCCAAGTGTAACAAATTGTAAGATCGACCGAATTGCAGTGTGGGAGCGCGTGTGCGCGAACGTGAAGATGAATGGACCGGCCTGATGCGGTCGGCCATGGCGGGCGATGACGCGGCGTATCATCGTCTGCTCAAGGCAGTCACGCCGGTATTGCGGGCCGCGGCGCGCCGTGGGCTGGCGCGGGCGGGGCAACCGGTCGATCAATCCGAGGACATCGTGCAGGACATCTTGTTGGCGGTGCATCTGAAGCGGCACACCTGGGACGCCAATGCGCCGTTCGCGCCGTGGCTGTTTGCAATCGCGCGCAACAAGCTGATCGATGCGCTGCGCCGCCGCGGCCGCCGGGTTTTCGTCAACATCGACGATTTCGCCGACACGCTGCCGGGCGAGCCCGCAGCCGAGACCGCGCCGGCCGGCGAGGTCGCGGCCCAGTTGCAGTCGCTGCCGGCGCGCCAGCGCGAGGTTCTGCAATCGATCGCGGTCGACAGCGCATCCATCAAGGACACGGCGGCGAAATTTTCGATGAGCGAGGGCGCGGTGCGGGTGGCGCTGCATCGCGGGCTTGCCAGCCTCACCGCCAAGCTGAGGGAACAGTGAGAATGGAAACCGATCAGCTCATTCGCTCCCTTGCCGCCGACAACGCGCATCACGCGAGGCCGGTCGGGTTGGTGCTGACGCTGGCGCTGCTGGCGGCAGCGCCGGTCTCGGCGGCGATGTTCTTCGCGACTTTGGGCGTCCGCCCGGACGTGATGACCGCGATGCATAATCCGTTCTTCGATCTGAAGTTCGCCGTGACGCTGGCGCTGGCGATCTCGGCTGCGGCCATCGGCCTGCATCTGTCGCGGCCGGAAGCCTCGCTGCACGGCTGGGCGTGGCTCTTGATGATCCCGGCGGGCCTTCTGGTCGGCGGCATCGCCAGCGAAATGATGCTGCCGCATCGGCTGCCGATGATGACGCGCCTGGTCGGCAGCAATTCGCGGGCCTGCCTGACCGCGATCCCGCTGATGTCGCTGCCGCTCCTGGCGGCGGCGCTGATCGGTCTGCGCCACGGCGCGCCGACGCGGCCCGCGGTCGCCGGCGCGATCGCCGGGCTGTTGTCGGCGGGGCTGGCGGCGACGCTGTACGCCTCGCACTGCACCGACGATTCACCGCTGTTCGTGGCGACCTGGTACACGATCGGCGCAGCGCTGGTCGCCGCGATCGGCGCGCTGGCGGGATCCAAGGTCCTGAGGTTTTAGCGCGCCGATCCGACGTGTTTTTCCCCACGCGTGCCGGTATCCACTTGGCTCGATGACGCGATCGCGTCACGCCGGCGAGGGGGCGGTCTGCTGCATGCGGTGGAAGCGCAGCACCTGCTGCGCGGTGGAGGGCCGCAGCCTTTCATAGGTGGCCTTGCATGCCGCAAGATCGGTCGGCTCCCCGACCGCAAGTTTGTCGCGCATGTCGATGATCGCCTTGACCGTCGCCCACGACATCCCCGAGACCTTGGCCAGGATCATGACGCCTTCGGCGCGGGTTTCGATCATCATATTCTCGGCGATCGATACCGGGACGCTGGCGAGGGCTGCGATCGAGGCGTTGGCTTCGTCGAACTTGCCGGCCTCCGCGAACGTCGCGACCTGATGCTCGTCGAGCCTGCCGTCCTCATAGAGCGACTTGACGAGCGAATGGGCAATCGCCGTTTCCCGGCTGACGGCCGAGGGCGCGGTGCGCGCGCGCCGTGTCGCCTCTCGTACTGCGGTCGGCACATCTGCCGCCTGCTGGGGGTTGGCGGCCTCGAGCCGCTCCCGCACGGTCGCTGAAGCCTTCGCGAGCAGTTTCAGGTAGAGGTGCCGCGGAATCGTCGGACGCATGGCGAGGCAGGTTGCGAGATTGTCGTCTCCCTCGGCGCGATCGACCAGCCGGGTGAAGCCGCTTTCGGAAAATTCCGCGCCGGGATTGTTGACGGTGCTCTGGATCACCTCGTCGTTGCCGCGCAGCACCAATACGTCGGTGACCGCGCCGCTCAGTACCCTGCGCACCGAGATCGCCATCAAATGCGCCTGGCTCTTGTTGCGCGCGGTCTCGATCAGCGTTTCGTCGTCAAGCCGTTCCGACCGCGACAGCACCGGTGCCGCGACCTCGATCAGGTCGTCGAACGCCAGCGCGCGAATGGTGCGCGGCGGCGCGGTGTCGAGCGGGGCCAGCCGGTTGGAGAGCAGGACCCTGGCGGAAGTTTCGATGTGCTCGGTCAGGCACTGGAAGACGTCGTCGAACAGCGAAATCTGTTCATTCGAAAAATCCACCGCGCCGTCGATGAACAGGTCGGTAACGCGGCGGAGCGTCTCGACCCGGCGCGCGACCGTGCCGTGAGCGAGCGTGGCCTGCAACTCGTCGAGCAGACTTTCGGAATTCGCAGCAGATTTCGAAGCCATGACTCTATCCTGGAGGATACGTACAAGCCGACGACGGTTTCTCCGGCGCCGGTAACATTGGTGACTAGGGCAAGGCGCTGGCGATGCGGTTGCGTCCCCGTGCCTTGGCTGCGTAGAGCGCGCCGTCGGCGCGCGCGAGAAATGTGTCGGCGCTCTCGTCCGGTGCCAGCGTCGCGACGCCGGCGGAGATCGTCACCCGCATGCCGGGCGAGAACGCGCTCCAGTCGAGATCGGCGATGATCGCCCGCAGCCGGTCCAGGATGCGCGCAGCATCGTCATTCGACGTGTCGGGAAGCACCAGCAGGAATTCCTCGCCGCCGTAGCGGCCGAACCGGTCGATGCTGCGGATATTGGCGAACACGGTGATCGCGAAGGTCCTCAGCACCTCGTCGCCGGTGGGGTGGCCGTAAGCGTCGTTGATCCGCTTGAACCAGTCGAGATCGATCAGTGCGATCGAGCAGGGCGTGTTGATGCGATGTGCGCGCATGATCTCGTCATCCAGCATCCGCATGATGCAGCGGCGGTTGAAGGAACCGGTCAGCTCGTCGAGTTCGGCGAGTTCTTCGATGCGCTGGTAGGCTTCGCGGAGCTTGAGACCGTTCGTGTAGAGCGACCGGCGCATTGAGCTTGAGTACATGCCGAGAGACATGCAGCGCCCGATGGTCAGGACGAACACCGACATGGTCGCGAAGCGCTCCAGATAGGTGTCGTGCGGCATCGAGATCGGCTTGTCGGTCAGGAGAAACAGCGCGGCGATGCCAAGCGCGGTCGCGGTCCAGACCATGGCCGTCTGCCGCGGCGGCGAGCGCAGCGAGCCGAAGTTGAACACGATGAATAAACTGCAGAGAAACAATACGCCGACTTCGGGCGCGATGTAGGTGAAGGCCAGCATGATTCCCACGCTGACGATCAATTGCGGCGCGACGAAATAGTGATCCTGAAAGCGCTCGGTGAATCCGGTTTCCGAAAGTACCAGATAGGCGGCGATGGAGAGGAACCCGCAAGCGGCGAAGGCCGGGCCGATGGTCGCAGGTATGTCGCCCGCGTGGGCGTAGATCGAGAGGACCAAGGCGTCGATGACGTAGCTGACCGCGACCATCGCCTGGATCTGACGGCGCTGTCTGGCGCGGCGCGCCAGCACCTTCGCCGT
>JBGPSI010000249.1:0-6868 GCA_041490045.1 Bradyrhizobium sp. | reverse complement strand
CGCGCCTCGCCGCGCGCGGCGATCATCGCCTTCTCTGGCCCAACCAGCTCATCGAGATAATCCAGGATCGCCGTGCTCTCGATCAGCACCTCGCCGTCATCCAGCACCAGGGTCGGCACCCGCCGCAGCGCATTATACGTCGCGATCTTGTCGCCCTCCCCAAAAGTCGACCACGGCCGGTGCTCGAAGGGCAGGCCGTACAGCCGCATCGCGATGGCCACGCGGCGGGTGAAGGGGGAGTCGTATTGGCCGATCAGGAACATGGGGCGCTTTCTCGTCATGGCCGGGCTTGACCCGGCCATCCACGTCTTCGTCTCACTGCGAAGTAAGTAAGACGTGGATCACCGGGTCAAGCCCGGTGATGACGACTGGGGAATGGCGGCAGAGGTAAGCTCACCGCTGCCCGTCACCCCTGCGCCGCCTCGCGTTCCATGTCGCGGCCGGAGAGGTCTTCGCCCTGCATGTTGGCGTAGTCGCGCGCCATTTCGCGCATCAGGAATTTTGCGGGAACGTCGTGGTATGAGCCGTGATCCCTGACATATTGCATGTAGGTGCGGCCGGCACCGTCGAAGGGATGCAGAAGCGCGTCGCTGTGGCCGTCGAAATCGAGCGGATGCACGCCGACCCTGGCGCACAGCGTGGCGTTGAAGGTCGGGGTTGCCTTGCGCCAGGCGCCGTCGACATGGACTTCCGTGTAGCCGTGCCAGGTGAAGATGTCCGTGCCCATGCTCTGGCGCAGCTTCTCCGTCGTGAGGTGGTTGCGCACGTCGGCGAACCCGACACGGGCGGGAATGCCGTGGACGCGGCAGGCGGCCGCGTAAAGCGCCGCCTTGCCCACGCAATAGCCGTTCCCGGCCGCGAGCACGCTCGAGGCCCGGAAGCTCTCGGGCGTGCGCATGTTGACGTAGGGGTTGTAGCGGATGCCGTCGCGCACCGCTTGATAGAGCAGGCTGGCCTTCTCGCGGTCGTCGACGCCCGCCGCAACGGCGGTATTGGCAAAGTCCCGGATAGCCGGATGGTCGCTGTCGATATATTCGCCGGGATCGGTGTAGAGGCGGCGGATCGTGTCTGAAAGAATTTCGGTCATGCCGCAGTCTAGCAAGCCGTGATCCCCTGGCAAATGCTCTCGCTGGTTCCAGCGGTACGCTGCAGCGTCTCGATGAATCGCTGGCGTCTCTGGAATACTGGATCACCCGCTTTCGCGGGTGACGACGGCTCGGCGATGCGGCGACCGCGCGGCAACGAAATTCCTACCCCTCGCCCTCGTCGCTCGCCAATAACCCCTTCACTGCCCTCGCCCAGCCCTCAAGCTTCCGCTCCCGCGTGGCCTGGCTCATGTTGGGCTTGAAGCGATGCTCCAGCCGCCAGTTGTCGGCGAATTTCGTCGGCTCGGGATAGACCCCTGCATTGAGGCCCGCGAGATAGGCGGCGCCGAGCGCAGTGGTTTCCTGGATCATCGGGCGGTCGACCGGCGCGTCGAGCAGATCGGCGAGGCGCTGCATGGTCCAGTCGGATGCGGTCATGCCGCCGTCGACGCGGAGCACGTTGGCGGCTTTGGCCTCCGGCCAGTCGGCGCGCATCGCGGCCCGCAAGTCGTAAGTCTGGTAACAGACGCTTTCGAGCACGGCGTGCGCGATCTCGGCGGGGCCGGTGTTGCGGGTCAGGCCGAACAGCGCGCCGCGCACGCGCGGATTCCAGTAGGGCGCGCCCATGCCGACGAAGGCCGGCACCAGATAGACGCTTTGGGTGGAATCGGACTGGTCGGCGAGCGGGCCGGTCTCGGAGGCCTGCTTGATCAGCCCGATGCCGTCGCGCAGCCACTGCACGGCCGAGCCCGCGACGAAGATCGAGCCCTCCAGCGCGTAGGTGCGCTTGCCCCCAAGCTGGTAGGCGACGGTGGTGAGCAGCTTGTTCTTCGAGGCGACCGGCGTCGTGCCGGTGTTGAGCAGCGCAAAGCAGCCGGTGCCGTAGGTCGACTTGATCATGCCCGGCGAGAAACAGGCCTGGCCGATGGTGGCGGCCTGCTGGTCGCCGGCGATGCCTGAAATCATGATGCTGCCGCCCAGCAGTTCCGGCACGCTGTCGCCGAAATGGTGCGAGGAATCCTTCACCTCCGGGAGCATCGAACGCGGCACGCGCAGGATCTTCAGGAGTTCGTCGTCCCACTCGCCGGTATGGATGTTGAACAGCAGCGTGCGCGAGGCGTTGGTGGCGTCGGTCGCGTGCACCTTGCCGCCGGTCAGCCGCCACAACAGATAGCAATCGACGGTGCCGAACATCAATTCGCCGCGCATCGCGCGCTCCCGCGCGCCGGGGACATGGTCGAGGATCCAGGCGACTTTCGTTCCGGAGAAATAGGGATCGATGATCAGGCCGGTCTTTGCCGAAATCGTCGGCTCGTGGCCTTCGCTCTTGAGTTTCGCGCAGATGTCGGCGGTGCGGCGGTCCTGCCAGACGATGGCGCGGTGAACCGCCTGGCCGGTGGCGCGGTCCCACACCACGGTGGTCTCGCGCTGGTTGGTGATGCCGATCGCGGCGATGTCCTTAGGCTGAACATCGGCCTTCTTCATCGCCTCCCGACAGGTGGCAATCGTCGAGGTCCAGATGTCCTCCGGCTCGTGCTCGACCCAGCCCGAGGCCGGGAAATGCTGCGGGAATTCCTGTTGCGCCGTGGCGGCGATCGAGATGTCGCCGCGGAACACGATGGCGCGCGAGGATGTGGTGCCCTGATCGATGGCCAGCACAAAGGACATGATGTTTTTTCCTGGCGTTGCTTCCCGGGTGGTGCGTTGGTTTCGTTTGGGAGAGGCAAGCGGATTGGGAATGGTTCGTCAATATCACGACGCTCTGCTCCTCTCCCCCCGCGCAGCGGCGGGGTCGAGACGAGCGAAGCTCGCTCTTAGGGGTCGGGGGTGGGGGGTCTCTCCGCACGCACCGCCGATAGCGAGTTTGCTGAGCCACCCCCCACCCCCGACCCCTCCCCACCACGCGCGATGCGCGTGGGTGGAGGGGAGAAGAATCTACGCCGACGCCGTGGTTACCCCGCCGTCGACGACGATGGTCTGGCCGGTCATGAAGCTCGAAGCGTCGGAGCCGAGATAGGCCACGGCACCGGCGATTTCGTCGGGTTCGCCGATGCGGCGGAGCGGCGTGGTGGCGCAGCGGCGCTTCAGCCGTTCTTCGTCTTCCCACAGCGCCTTGGCAAAGTCGGTCTTGACCAGGCCGGGCGCGACGCAGTTGACGCGCACGCCCTTCGGGCCCCATTCGCCGGCGAGGCTGCGGCACAGGGCAAAATCGGCCGCCTTGGAAATTCCGTAGGCGCCGATCACGGTGGAGCCGCGCAGGCCCCCGATCGAGGAGACGATCACCACCGAGCCGTTGCCGCGCTCGGCCATCTGCGGGATCGAAAGCTGGCACAGCCAGATGTTGCTCTTGACGTTGGAGTTCATGATCTTGTCGAAGGCGTCGTCCTTGATGTCGAGCAGCGGGCCGTAATAGGGATTGACCGCGGCGTTGCAGACGAGGATGTCGATCTTGCCGTAATGCATCGTCGCGCCCTTGATCAGCACCTCGACCTCGTCGCGGCGCGAGATGTTGCAGGGAATCACATGGGCGTCGCCGCCCGATTTGCGGATGCCCTCGGCGACTTCCTGGCAGGCGTCGATCTTGCGGCTGGAGATCACCACCTTGGCGCCGAGTTTTGCCAACAGCTCGGCCGAGGAACGGCCGATGCCGCGGCTGGAGCCGGTGATGACGGCTACTCGGCCTGTGAGATCGAACGGGGTTCCCTTCACGGCGCGTACTCCCTGAGTTTTGGTCGTCATTGCGAGGAGCGCAAGCGACGAAGCAATCCATTCTTTCATTGCGGCACGATGGATTGCTTCGCTTCGCTCGCAATGACGGCTTTACTGTCGTCATTCCGGGGCGCGCGTCAGCGCGAACCCGGAATCCAGATGTTGTTTAGCGAGATTCTCCGATGTGCAATTGCACATCGTAGTTCGATGCTTCGCATCGCCCCGGAATGCCGGAAGGAGCAGTCCTTACACCAGCCCGCCCGAGTTGGTGATGCGGCGCAGATGGTAGTCGGTGTCGCCAAAGCTGTTCTCGATCATGGTCAGCCGCTTGAAGTAGTGGCCGATCTTGGCCTCCATGGTCATGCCGATGCCGCCGTGGAGCTGGATCGACTGCTGGCCGACGAATTTTCCGCTCTTGCCGATCTGGACCTTGGCGGCGGCCACCGCGGTGGCGCGCTCTTTCGCATTGTCGACATCGTTCGCCATGGTGGCGAACATCGACATGCTGCGGGCCTGCTCCAGCGCCACGAACATGTCGGCGGCGCGGTGCTGCAGCGTCTGGAAGCTGCCGATCGGCACGCCGAACTGCTTTCGCGTCTTGAGATATTCGACCGTGGTCTTCAGCGACTCGTCCATGATGCCGATCGCTTCGGCGCACATCGCGGTGCGGGCCTCATCCACCACGCGCTCGATCAGCGGCAACGCGTTCTCGGGATCGCCGATCGCGGCGTCGGCGCCGACCTCGACGCCGGTGAAGCTGATGTCGGCGGCATGCAGGCCATCCTGGGTCGGATAGCCCTTTTTCGTGATGCCCTTGGCGTTGGCGGGCACCAGGAACACGCCGATGCCAGCCGCGTCGCGCTGGCCGCCTTTGGTACGCGCGGTCACGATCAGCGTGTCGGCGCCCTCGCCGTTGGCGACGACGAATTTCTCGCCATCGATCACCCAACCACTGCCCTTCTTCTTGGCCGTGGTCGCGACGTCGGCCAAATCATAGCGCGAGTTCTTCTCGAGCTGCGCGAACGCAAACGTCTTGCTGCCGTCGATGATGCCGGGAATATTCGCGGCCTTCTGCTCAGCGGAGCCGCCATGGCGCAGGAAGCCGCCGGCGATGACGACGGTGGCGAGATAAGGCTCCAGCACCAGCGCGCGGCCCATCGCCTCCATCACGATCATGATCTCGGTCGTGCCGGCGCCGAAGCCGCCGTCTTCCTCCGAGAACGGCAGGCCGAGCAGGCCCTGTTCGGCAAGCTTGCCCCAGACGGCTTTGCTCCAGCCGCCCTTCTCCGCCATGTACTTCTTGCGGCTATCGAAATCGTAGGAGTCGCCCAAGAGGCCCTCGACGCTTTCCTTGAGAAGCCGCTGCTCCTCGGACAGATCAAAATCCATTTTCGTTACTTTCCTCGTACCCGGATTAATTCGGTTTCGTCATTCCGGGACACGCGCGACAAGCGCGTGGACCCGGAATCCAGAAGTTGCGGCGCGAGATTCCGGGTTCGCGACGGCGTCGCGCCCCGGAATGACGCCTGTCGGCGGGCCGCGTCACAGCCCCAGCACGGCCTTGGTGATGATGTTGCGCTGGATCTCGTTGGAGCCGCCGTAGATCGAAACCTTGCGGTTGTTGAAATAGCTCGGCGCGATCTGCGCGGTCCAGTCCATGGTCTCGTTACTGCCGTCGTCGCCGTGGATGTCGTAAGGCGCGGCGAACGGGCCGATCACTTCCATCAGCAACTCGGTGGTGGCCTGCTGGATTTCCGAGCCTTTTATCTTCAGGACCGAGGAGGCCGGATTGGGCTTGCCCTTGCCGTGCTTGCCTTCGTCGGCGACGACGCGAAGCTGGGTCAGTTCCAGCGCCTTCAGCTCGATCTCGACCTCGGCGAGTTTTTCGCGGAATTTCTGGTCCTCGATCACGGGCTTGCCGCCGGACTCGACCTTCGAGGCCAGTTCCTTGATGCGGCGGATGCGCTCCTTGGAGACGCCGACGCGGGCGATGCCGGTGCGCTCGTTGCCGAGCAGGAATTTCGCGTAGTCCCAGCCCTTGTTCTCCTCGCCGATCAGGTTCTCGACCGGCACCTCGACGTCGTCGAAGAACACTTCGTTGACCTCGTGGCCGCCGTCGATGGTCTGGATCGGGCGCACCGTGACGCCTTTCGACTTCATGTCGAACACGATGAAGGAGATGCCCATCTGCTTCTTCGCGCTGGCATCGGTGCGGCAGAGGCAGAAGATCATGTCGGCGTGCTGCGCCAGCGTGGTCCAGGTCTTCTGGCCGTTGATGATGTATTTGTCACCCTTGCGCTCGGCCCTGGTCTTCAGCGACGCCAGGTCGGAGCCCGAACCCGGCTCGGAGAAGCCCTGGCACCACCAGTCGTCGACATTGGCGATGCGCGGCAGATATTGCTGCTTCTGCTTCTCGTTGCCGAAGGTGTAGATGACCGGGCCGACCATGCTGACGCCGAAGGCGAGCGGCGCCGGCGCCGGGTGCATCTGCAGCTCCTCGTTGAAGATGTAATGCTGCACCGAGGTCCAGCCAGTGCCGCCATATTCCTTCGGCCAGTGCGAAACGCCCCAGCCCTTCTTGTTGAGGATGCGCCACCAGGCGACCATCTCGTCCTTGGAGAGATGACGGCCCTCGACCAGTTTCCGCCGCGTCTCCGGCGGCACGTTATCCCCAAAGAAGGCCCGCACTTCCTCGCGAAACGCCATTTCTTCCTTGCTGAAGCTGAGATCCATCGGATCCTCCTGTGAGCGGATGAATATTACGCGTTATCTTCCGTCGCCCCTGCGAAAGCAGGGACCCATAACCACCGGCGTTTGCGAGAGCGAAAGGCGTCCGCCATCGTGCCACACGCGAGACCTCGCGGTATGGGTCCCCGCGTTCGCGGGGACGACGATGGAGTTTTGGCGACCCCGCTCACACACGGCCTCCCGATGCGAGCTGCGCTTGCTTCGGCGCGGCCGGCTGCTGGTTGCGCAGTTCGTGGCGCGAGAGTTTGCCGACCGAGGTGCGCGGCAGTTCGTCGACGAATTCCAGCGCGGCCGGGATCTCGTGCTTGCCGAGCTTGCCGGCGAGG
>JBGPSI010000248.1:0-6869 GCA_041490045.1 Bradyrhizobium sp. | reverse complement strand
GGGCGTTGGCCATCGTCACGAACGTTGGGACCGGATGCGGTGGACGCGGCGGCGCTTTTGACGAACAGCGCTCATGCGGACGGAGAAGTCGTGTGGTCCTGACGCCTCGACGCTGGCGTCAAGCTGGCAGCTAGGACGCTGCCGGTGACGGTGACAAAAAAGCCGATCGCCGGGGAGATCACGAAGGAAGCCGTTAAAACCATTGCGTGCGGGGATGCCGGATGATTTCCGGTGCGACCGCTGAGACTCGTGTGCATTTTTCACTACCCCAGCGCACACGAGGCTGCGGGTGCACTGGGCACCCGGCATTCCCGCGCGCCCTCTTTGGGCGGAAGGTTCCAGGCACAACTCGGGCGCAATCCGCGCCGCGGGAACGAGGCTTGCTGGGCTTTGCGGAAGGGGATGGTCCGGTCTCGTTAGGTCAGTCCCGCTGACCATCTTTTGGCATTGCGGTTTCAGGCATTTCTCGTCTAGAAGGGGCTCGGAAGCGCCCCGTCGGCAATAAACCGTCAATGGTTTTGGCCGAGGATCGGGCTTCCATAGGGTCTGGCAATGCTGATTCGCAGCTGTTTGTTCGGAGTTCACGGGAAAGCGGCCCTCATCGCCGCTCCCGAAGCGATTCCGGCTGCGTCCTTGCCCACCCTGCTTCTTGGCGGGCTTCTGCTTCTTATCTGCCCCTGAGGGCCGTCTGGGCGTTTGCGCCTGGGCACTCAGGGGTTGTGCGAGATCACCAGGACCCTTCAGCGCTCAGACAGCAGCGCACCAGCTACAAGGAATTTTTCCAATGACCACCGTCAAAAAGTCCGACAAGGACCGCGTCATCATATTCGACACCACCTTGCGCGACGGCGAGCAGTGCCCCGGCGCCACCATGAGCTTTGAGGAGAAGCTCGAGGTCGCCGAAATGCTCGACGACATGGGCGTCGACGTCATCGAGGCCGGTTTCCCCATCACCTCCGAAGGCGACTTCCAGGCGGTCAGCGAGATCGCGAGGCGCTCCAAGAACGCCGTGATCGCCGGCCTGTCGCGCGCCAATCCAAAGGACATCGACCGCTGCGCCGAAGCCGTGAAGTTCGCCAAACGCGGCCGTGTCCACACCGTGATCGCGACCTCGCCGCTGCACATGCGCGTCAAGCTGAACATGACGCCGGAGCAGGTCATGGAGCTCTCGATCGCCAACGTCACCCGCGCGCGCAACCAGATCGACGACGTCGAATGGTCGGCCGAAGACGCCACCCGCAGCGAGATGGACTACCTCTGCCGCATCGTCGAGGCCGTGATCAAGGCCGGCGCCACCACGGTCAATATTCCCGACACCGTCGGCTACACCACGCCCGAGGAATATGCCCGCTTCATGCGCACGCTGATCGAGCGGGTGCCGAATTCCGACAAGGCGGTATTCTCGGTGCATTGCCACAACGATCTCGGCATGGCGGTGGCGAATTCGCTGGCCGGCATCGCCGGCGGCGCGCGGCAGATCGAATGCACCGTCAACGGCATCGGCGAGCGGGCAGGCAATGCCGCGCTCGAGGAAGTCGTGATGGCGATGAACGTCCGTAACGACGTGTTTCCGTGGTGGAACAAGATCGACACCACCATGCTGACGCGGGCCTCGAAGCTGGTGTCGGCGGCGACCTCGTTCCCGGTGCAGTACAACAAGGCGATCGTCGGCCGCAACGCGTTCGCGCATGAGAGCGGCATCCATCAGGACGGCGTGCTGAAGGACGCCTCGACCTACGAGATCATGAAGCCGGAAATGGTCGGCCTGAAGCAGTCCTCGCTGGTGCTGGGCAAGCACTCGGGCCGCCACGCCTTCGTGCACAAGCTGGAGGAGATGGGCTACAAGCTCGGCGCCAACCAGCTGGAAGACGCGTTCGTGCGGATGAAGGCGCTGGCCGACCGCAAGAAGGACATCTACGACGAGGACATCGAGGCGCTGGTCGATCAGGAAATCGCCAACGCCCATGACCGCATCAAGCTGTCCTCGCTGACGGTGATCGCGGGTACCCATGGTCCGCAGCGCGCCACCATGAAGCTCAGCATCGACGGCCAGACCAGGATCGAGGAAGCCGAAGGCAACGGCCCGGTGGATGCGGTGTTCAACTGCATCAAGGCGCTGGTGCCGCACGAGGCCAAGCTGGAACTCTATCAGGTCCACGCCGTCACCGAGGGCACCGACGCGCAAGCCGAGGTGTCGGTGCGGCTCGCCCACGAAGGCCGCTCGATGACCGCGCGCGCCTCCGATCCGGATACGCTGGTGGCCTCGGCCAAGGCCTATCTGGGCGCGCTCAACAAGATCGTCATGAAGCGCCAGCGCGACGTCCCCGCGGCGGCGGCGAGCTGATTGCTCCAAAAAGATGCAGATCCGACCAAGGAAACGCTGCGCCCTCGGCGCCGCGTTTTTGCACTGCAGCAAGGGTTTTTAACGTTACCGAGGATTGCAAATGCCCCTCGTTAAAGGGCATTGGCATTTCAGCCGGCTTCTCTGTATTGGTGCGCTTGGCATACAAGGACAGGAGCGGCGCTGGGGCGTGCGTTCCGCAAGAATCAAGCGGAGGTAACATGCGTAAATTGATATTGGCCGCTGCGTCGATCGCAGCATTGGCGCTGGTCGGGCCGGCCTCGGCGCAATCGCCGATCGTCATCAAGTTCAGCCATGTCGTGGCGGCTGACACGCCGAAGGGCAAGGCCGCCGACAAGTTCAAGGAACTGGCCGAGAAATACACCAACGGCAAGGTGAAGGTCGAAGTCTATCCGAACTCGACGCTCTACAAGGACAAGGAAGAACTCGAAGCCCTGCAACTCGGCGCGGTGCAGATGCTGGCGCCGTCGAACTCCAAGTTCGGCCCGATCGGGATCAAGGAATTCGAGGTGTTCGATCTGCCCTACATCCTGCCGGATCTCAAGACGCTGCGAAAAGTCACCGACGGCCCGCTCGGCGCCAGGCTGCTCAAGCTGCTGGATTCCAAGGGCATGACGGGCCTTGCCTATTGGGACAACGGTTTCAAGCAGATGACCGCCAACAAGAAGCTGATCGCGCCTTCGGACTACAAGGGACTGAAGTTCCGCATTCAGTCGTCCAAGGTTCTGGAGGCGCAGTTCCGCGCGCTCGGCGCGATCCCGCAGGTGATGGCGTTTTCGGAGGTCTACCAGGCGCTGCAGACCGGCGTGGTCGACGGCCAGGAGAACACCTGGTCGAACATCTACACCCAGAAGATGCACGAGGTGCAGAAATACGCCACCGTCACCAATCACGGCTACATCGGCTATGTCGTGGTCGTGAACAAGAAGTTCTGGGACGGGCTGCCGGCCGACATTCGCGACGAACTGACGAAAGCGATGAAGGAAGCCACCGAGTTCGGCAACGGGCAGTCGGCCAAGGAGAACGACGACGGGCTGGAAGCCATCAAGAAGGCCGGCAAGACCGAGATCATCTCCCTGACACAGGAGCAGGACGAAGCGATGCGCAAGGCGATGATGCCGGTCTACAAGGAGGTGGCGTCGCGGGTAGGCCAGCCCCTGATCGACGAGTTCCTGAAGGAAACGGGCCGCGGCCCGATGAACTGAGCGCCCAGCGCGATCCGCCGAAGCGTGGGCGGCTTTGCGAAGATCGCGGGCCTCCCGGTTTCCGGGAGCGTGATCGGGCGCTGATCGTGCTCTGCCGCGCGCAGCCGACTTAAGGCCGCGACCGCAATGGTCGCGGAAGGTGCATGGCCGGGGACCGGCGGCCGTCACGGGGGACATCGATGCTGTTACGTATTCTCGACAGGCTCGAGGAAATCATTATTGCCAGCCTGATGGGCGCTGCGACGGTGATCACCTTCGTCGCCGTCGTGCATCGCTATCTGGTCGACATTCCCCTGCTGTATCCGATCCTGTTCCCGATCCGGCTCGCCTGGTCGCAGGAACTGTGCATCTACATGTTCATCTGGATGGCGAAGTTCGGCGCGGCCTACGGCGTGCGGACCGGCATCCACGTCGGCGTCGACGTCCTGATCAAGCGGCTCAATCCCGCCTGGCAGAAGGGCGTCATCCTGTTCGGCCTGTTTGGCGGCGCGCTATTCACCTTCGTCGTCGGCACCATGGGCGCGAAATTCGTCATCGAGTTGATGAGCACCGACCAGGTCTCGCCCGACCTGGAATTGCCGAGCTGGCTGGTCTACTCCTGCATCCCGCTCGGCTCCTATCTGATGTGCTTCCGCTTCCTGCAGGTGGCCTGGACCTATTACAGGACCGGCGACCTGCCGCATCACGACGCGACGCATGTCGAGGGCGTCGAAGTCAGTGAAACGGCGCCGATCGCGCTGGGAGAGGCGTGATGAGCGCTGCCCTTATCTTCGGACTGCTGTTTGCCCTGATGCTGACGGGCATGCCGATCTCGATTTCGCTCGGCCTCACCGTTCTGACCTTCCTGTTCACGATGACGGAAGTGCCGATCGAGAGCGTCGGCTTGAAGCTGTTTTCCGGTCTCGACAATTTCGGGATCATGGCGATCCCGTTCTTCATTCTCGCGGGCACCTTCCTGACCCGCGGCGGTGTGGCGCGGCGGATGATCGCGTTCACGACATCGCTGGTCGGCCATTTCCCGGGCGGTCTGGGGCTTGCCGGCGTCGCGGCATGCGCGATGTTCGCCGCGATCTCGGGATCGAGCGTGGCGACCGTGGTTGCGATCGGCTCGATCATGATGCCCGCCATGGTGGAATACGGCTATCCGCGCCGGTTCGGCGTCGGCGTGATCTCGACCTCCGGCGCGCTCGGCATCCTGGTGCCGCCCTCGATCATCCTCGTGCTGTACGGCGTTTCCACCAACACCTCGATCGGCGCGCTGTTCATGGCCGGCATCGTGCCGGGGGTCATGCTGGCGTCGATGCTGGCCGCGGTGACCTGGTTCATCGCCTGGCGCAACGGCTACCCGCGCATGCAGAAAGCGAGCCTCGGCCAGCAATGGACGGCCTTCCGCGAAAGTCTGTGGGGGCTGTTGCTGATCGTGATCGTGCTTGGCGGCATCTATGGCGGCGTCTTCACGCCGACGGAAGCCGCCGCGGTCGCCGCAGTGTACGCCTTCTGCATCACCGTGTTCGTCTACAAGGAGCTCAAGCTCAGCGAAGTGCCGAAGGTGCTGCTGCAGGCGGCCAGCATGAGTTCGATGCTGCTCTACATCATCACCAATGCGGTGCTGTTCTCGTTCCTGATGACGCATGAGCAGATTCCGCAGGAAATGGCTGCCTGGATCATCGACAAGAATTTCTCGATCTGGATGTTCCTGCTCGTGGTTAACATCATCCTGCTGCTGGCGGGCAATGTGATGGATCCGTCGTCGATCCTCCTGATCATGGCGCCGATCCTGTTTCCGCTCGCGACCAAGCTCGGCATCCATCCCGTTCACCTCGGTGTGCTGATGATCGTCAACACCGAGGTCGGGCTTTGCCATCCGCCGGTGGGTCTCAATCTCTATATCGCCAGCAGCATCGCGAAAATGGGCATCAGCGAGATCACCATCGCGGTCTTGCCATGGTTGTGCGCGATGCTGGTGTTCCTCGGGCTGATCACCTACATCCCGGAGATTTCGCTATGGCTGCCGCGGTTGTTGGGAATGATTTGAAATTGCAGATTACATCTTGGTAAGCCAGCGATGTCTTTCCAAACTGTAAGTTGATTGCGGCACCGGGGACGCTCATCTTCAGCTAACCTTCAAAGGAGGTTCACATGAAGAAATTCGCCATTGCCGGCATCGCGGCGCTCGCCATCGCCGGTTCGACCGCGGTCTATGCCCAGACGCACCGTCCGTGGTTTCACGAGCACATGCAGCACATGCGAATGAGCCCGGAGGACCGGGCCGCCTTTACCGACGCGCGGATCGCCGCCGTCCACGCCGGGCTGAAGCTCAATGCGGATCAGGAGAAGCTGTGGCCGCCGGTCGAGAGCGCGGTGCGGGATTTCGCCAAAATCCGGATCGATCGCGCCAATGCGCGGATGACGGCGCAGCAGAATGAAGACCAGCAGAAGCCCGACGATCCGGTCGCGCGGCTGCGCGAACGCGCCGACAACATGGCGACCTCGGCGGCGGCCATGAAGAAGATCGCGGACGCGGCGGACCCGCTCTACAAGACCCTGGACGACGGCCAGAAGCGCCGGCTCGCGATCCTGACCCGCATGGAAGGCCGGTTCGGCGGTGGCTGGCGGCACCGGGGCTTCGAGCGCGGCATGATGGGCGGCGACCGCGACCGGGACGGCGGCCGGGACCATATGGATCACATGGATCATGGTGACCGGGACCCCAGCCGGCTCTAGCCTCCTCCAATTCCCCATCTTTTAGGGAAAAGCCGCCGGATTCCGGCGGCTTTTTTCGCGTATTCGCGCCCGCCGGCAAGCCGGGAAAACCCCAATGGTTTGCTGGACATCGCCGAATCGCTTTGCTAAACGACGCCCTCTTGTGAAGGCTTTCCGGGGCCAGGTTCCGGGCGCATAGCTCAGTTGGTAGAGCAGATGACTCTTAATCATCGGGTCCCAGGTTCGAGCCCTGGTGCGCCCACCAAGCTTTTCAAGAACTTAGCGGTTTAGCTAAGCTTCCATTCCGACAAACGATCGCCCGTCATTCCGACAAACCGGCTGGTTTTGTTCGCTCCGCTCGGCGTTTTTGGACGCCGGCTATCAGCTGCTTGCGGGTGCGCTTGGCGTACGTGGGTAGCTGCCGGGCAGACCGATGCCGGCCCGCTGCGCGCAGCTCCGCATCGGAAAGATCGGAATCCGCACCTTCCGTAAAGCCGCCATGGCGAAATGATGTGAATGACAGTTCGTCCCGAAGCTCGGCCGCGCGGATGATGCGCTTCACGGTAGAGCGCAAATAGTCGAGCCCCCCGCGTGGCGTC
>JBGPSI010000247.1:0-6881 GCA_041490045.1 Bradyrhizobium sp. | reverse complement strand
TGGTCGACATCGACGACATCGACCTTTTCGCCCTTCTTGAGAGAGATGCAGCCCTTCCATTTGACCTTGTAGGGCGGGCGGCCATTGTTGAGGCTCGCCAGCGTGCGTTCGTGCGCTTCTGCCCAGCTTGGACAGAACCGGCCATCCTCGGGCATCGGCCTCACATCGGCGAAAGCTGCGCTCGCCGACAGCAGGGCGACAAGGAACGTGGCGGTCTTGAGCATGTGCTGGACTCCCGAAAGCCTACTTGCAGGAAGCGTCGGGCGCGGCCTTAAGCGCGAAGGCGTGGTTTTCAGCATTGCCGGGACTCAGATACAGAAAAGGCCCGCCATCATAAGGCTCGGGAACGAGCTCCAGCCGCCGCTGGATCGTCACCATCAGGCCGTCAGCCTTCACGGCGACGCCGAAGGCACCCGCGGTCGCGGCGCCGATGCGGCAATCGCGATGGACGCCGTCATTCTTGCTCTTGCATTCGTCGGCTTCGGCGGCCGAGAGCGAACCCTCGCAGCTCAGCCCGCCGTCGGCCGGCCGGCACGCGCCGATGGAATCGAAGCTCGACTTTTGTCCCTTCACCCACATCTTCAGATGGGCGTCGGCGGTGAAGGGCGGACCGAGCGTCTTGGCCTCGTCGGCCTCGAGCGGCTTGACGAGAACCGTGGCCCGCACCACGAGCTGTCCCGGATGCGCGGCGAGATGGGCTTTGTCGTAGACGCGCTCGTAGCAGCCGGGCGCCGGCGCTTCGGCCGCAGCGACGTTCGCGCCGAGGCAGAAGGCGGCGATTGCCAGCGCGGCGGGAAAGGTCTTGCTGGAATGCAAGGCGGGACGCTCTCTCATTGCGGCGACGAAACGACACCGCCTCCCGCCTGGGTCACCGTTCCCGCGGTCGAGGTTCAACGGCGCGGAACCGCGGTTCATGAAGCCAGGCGTGCTGCCTTGCCGGCGAGGTGGCTCAGCATGTTGTCTACCATCTCGGGCGCGAGGCCCAGATATTTCGCGGGATCGCAATGATGGTGGATGGCGGCGATGCCGAGCGCATCGACGATCTCGGGCATCTCGGCCAGCACGTCCGCGAGCGGCCGCTTGCCGGTCACGGCGCTGCGGCAAGCGTCGTAGACCACGTCATGGGCGCGCTGGCGGCCGAGCTTCGGCGCCGCCGCCATCATCACCGCCTCGGCGACGATGAGGCCGCCGCTGATCGCAAGATTGTCGCGCATGCGCTTGTCATCGACGATCAGGCCGCCGAGCATGAATTTGGCCTGCGCCAGCGCGCCCCCGGTCAGGATGAAGCTCTCGGGAATGGCGATCCACTCGGCATGCCACGGGCCGGTGGCGCGCTCCAGATCCTGCACCATGCCGTCCAGCATCAGCGCGACATGCTGCCGGACCGCCTTGGCCGCGGCGAGCATCAGTTCGGAGGAGATCGGGTTGCGCTTCTGCGGCATGGTCGAGGAGGCGCCGCGGCCCTTCACGAAGGGCTCGGCTACCTCGGCGAACTCGGTCGCCATCATGATCATGACGTCGGTCGCGATCTTGCCGAGGCTGCCGGTGACGAGGCCCAGGAACGAGACCACTTCGGCAAGCCCGTCGCGGGCGACGTGCCAGGTCGCGGAAGGACGAGCCAGCCCAAGCAGGTCGCACAGCGCGGCCTGCACCTTCAGGCCATCGGCCCCGAGGGAAGCGAGCGTGCCGGCAGCACCGGCGAACTGCCCGAGCAGCACCCGGGGCCGCATCTGCTCCAGCCGCTCGATGTGGCGCTGGATCATCGACAGCCACACCGCGGCCTTGTAGCCGAAGGTGATCGGCAGTGCCTGCTGCAGATGGGTGCGGCCCGCCATCGGCGTGTCGCGGTACTTCCGGGCAAGCCCGGCCAGGATGTCGCGCAATTCGGCGAGATCGGCCGCGACGAGATCGAGCGCCGCGCGAACCTGCAGCACGGTCGCGCTGTCCATGATGTCCTGGGTCGTGGCGCCCCAATGGACGTAGCCGCCGGCGGCGCCGGCGGCCTCGGCCAGCTGATGCACGATCGCGATGATCGGATAGCCGGTGATCTCGGTCTCGTGCCGCAGCCGGTCGAAATCGATCCGCATGGTCTCGGCCGCCGCGGCGATGTCGACTGCTGCTTGCGCGGGGATCACCTTCGTGGCGGCCTCGGCTCGCGCCAACGCCACTTCGACCTCGAGGTAGCGGCGGACCAAGGCTTCATCGGAGAACACCGCCCGCATCGCGGCGGTGCCGAACATGTCACGAAAAATCAGCGAATCGATCACGGTGCTCGGCATCACGCCCTCCTCATCCTGCCCACTTCGAAAACGTTGCGCCTGACGTGCTAATTCCGGGATGCCGCGGCCCGTCTTTGCGCGCGCAGCCAGACCGCGAATGCGATCATCACCGCGCCGGCCAGCGCGAACCAGGTGATGGCGTATTGCATGTGATCGTCCTTCAGATGCACATCGAGCGGGCCCGGCTTCGGGATGCCGTTCGCCGGCGAAGGCGTCTCCAGATCGACATAGAACGGCGCGACCTGACTGCCTTCTTGGCCCCAGCCGAGCGCATGCGCCATGGCGAGATGATCGCGCGTGAACCACAGCCGTTTCGTCACGTTTTCCGCCGGGGTCAGCATGCCTGCTGCTTCGGGATAGCGGAGATAGCCGGTCAGCACGACCGGCGCGCCGGTGACGAGCGGCCCGACCGCGCGGTCCTCCTGGTCGCGATCCTGCATCGTGTTCTGAACGAAGCCGGTGTTGATCACGACGGTCTCGCCGGTCGCAAGACGCGCCGGCAGGAAGGCCCATGTGCCGGGGCCGGAAATATCGTCGCGCACGGCCGAACCCGAACTGTAGACCATGGCGTCGGGAGCGGACGCATAGGTCGCGGTGAAGCGCACGCGGCGGAATTCATCCCGGGAAGGATTCAGCGCGCTCCATTGCGGGGCCAACGGCAGCGGTCCGGGCGAAGCCGCAAGCCGCTCGGTCAGCGCCGCGATCAGCGCGTGCTTCTCGACCCGGCGCTGCAACTGCCAGACCCCGAGACCGACAAACACCGCCACCATCGCCAGCGTAAAGACACCAAAGCCGGCGCGGCTGCGCCGCTGTCCTGTCGTCGCGATCATTTCGGCTCGCGGTCGATCAGCCGGCCGGGCGCGGCCTTGTGATGGAATTGCAGCGCGATCAAAAGCGACTTCATCGAACGCAGCGGCAACAGCGTGGTCGCAAGTATCAACGGCAGCCAGAGCACGGCGTGAACCCAGAACGGCGGCTGGTATTTTACCTCGACGATCAGCGCGCAGGTGACGACGACGGCACCGGCCAGCATGATGATGAAGATCGCGGGACCGTCGCCGGTGTCGATGAAGGTGTAGTCGAGCCCGCAGGAATCGCATTTCGGCCGCAGGTTGAGGAAGCCCGCATAGAGCTTGCCCTTGCCGCAGCGCGGACATCGGCAGGCGAGCCCGCGCAGCGCGCTCTCGGTCACTGTGGGGATCGGCTGGTCCGGCATTCTACTTTCCTTCCGCTCTGCCTTGCGGGAGAGGGCATCTGCGACCGACGCTGGCAAGCGCCTCCCGGACAATATGCAGTTCGTCAAGGTCTTGCATTGGTTTTCGCGGCAAAACACAGTGGCGCAAAAGACCGCCCGGAAGCAGGCGTTTAACGCCAAACAGGCGACGGGCGCAATGCTCCGATCAGCGGAGGAAACGAAGGTGAACGAGCGGATCCCGATCCGTAGCTCAGCCGATCTCGAGGCCATCGAGAGACGCGGATTGCCGGCGTTCCTGCCTTTGGCGACCCCGTTCGGCCTCATCGAGGATACGGCGAGGAGGCTCCCCGATCGCTGCGCGCTGCATTATCTGGCCGAGGTCGGCGAGCCCAACCGGGATGTGCGGATCAGCTATGCGGCCTTCGCCGGCAAAATCCGCCAGGCCGCCAATCTGTTTCGCCGGCTCGGCGTAGGTCGTGAGGATTCCGTCGCTCTCCTGATGCCCCACGTGCCGGCCAGCCAAATCGCGCTGTGGGGCGCGGAAATCGCCGGCAGGGCATGCCCGATCAATCCGATGCTGCGGCCCGAGCATATCACCGCGCTTCTTTCCGCAGCGGACGCGAAGGTCGCGGTGGTGCTCGGCGAGAACAGGGATATGGACATCTGGAACGCCGTCGTTCCCGCGCTTCGCGAGGCCGGTTGTGTATCGCATATCCTGCATGCCGACGCCGACGGGCACACGAAGAATTCGGATGGCTGCTTCGAAGAGCTGATGGCGGTCGAAAATGCCGACCGGCTCGACTTCGCTCCATCAGGCACACCTGACGCCATCGCCGCCTATTTCCACACGGGCGGAACCACCGGCGCGCCCAAGCTCGCGCTTCACAGCCATCGCAACCAGGCCTTTGTCGCACGCGGCGCCGCGGCGATGTACGACCTTGGCCCGGATGACGTGCTGATCAACGGATTCCCGCTCTTCCATGTGGCCGGCGCCTTCGTCTACGGGCTATCGGTGCTGTCGGCCGGCGGTACCCTCCTCGTCCCCACCCGGCTCGGGATGCGCAACCGGAGTTTTATCGCCTCGATCTGGCGGCATGTCGCAGAACACCGCGTCACCGCGATCGGCGGCGTGCCGACCGTCATCAGCGCGCTCAATGCGGTGGCGGTCGATGCGGACATTTCCTCGCTGCGCGTGATGCTGACGGGCGGCTCGCCGCTGCCCACCGAACTTGCGGATGCCTTCGAGCGCGGCACCGGAAAACCGGTGCGAAATATCCTGGGCATGACGGAGTGCGCAGGCGTGGTCGCGATCGAGCCATTCCTGGCGCCGCGGACACCGGGTTCGACGGGTCTGCGGCTGCCGTTTACGGAGGTGAAGGTTTTTCGCCGGTCGGAGGACACGGTCGATTTCGCCTCCCCCTGCGGTGTCGGCGAGAGCGGCATCGTCGCCTTGCGCGGCCCGCATGTCGGGCCGGGATATAGCGACACCAGGCGCAATCCAGGCACGTTCGAACAGGGATGGCTGATCAGCGGCGACCTCGGCCATGTCGATGCCGAGGGCCGGCTGTTCATCACCGGCCGCGCCAAGGACGTCATCATCCGGGGGGGCGCACAACATCGACCCCTCCACGATCGAGGATGCGTTGCTCGGGCATCCTGACGTCGCGATCGCCGCGGCGATCGGGCAGCCGGACGCCTATGCCGGCGAACTCCCCGTGGCCTTCGTGACACTGAAGGCCGGCGCCACCGTGAGCGGCGAACAACTTCGCCGCTATCTCGAGCCCATCGTCAGCGAACCGGCGGCCGTGCCGAAATACGTTGCGATCCTGCCGGAGCTGCCGGTGACGCCGATCGGGAAGATCTACAAGCCGGCGCTGCGGGTGCTGGCGACCAGGCGCGCCATCGAGAGCGCGCTGTCGGGCGCTGGCCTCGCGGCGGCGGCGTTCGAGATCGCGGCCTCCGAGGCAGAAGCCGTCATTCATGTCCGCAATGAAGCGGACGCAGCCACCGCGAAGCGCGCGTTGCAGGGAATGCCGATCCGGTACGACATTCGTCAGGGCACGGGGCTGCCGCCGTAGAAACAGGAGACGCCACGTACCGAGACAAAAAGGGCGGCCCTCAAGGCCGCCCTTCTTCAACGGTTTGCGTCAGGGTCAATGCGCGCCGTGCGCCATGGTTTCGGCGCCGTGGCCCCAGACATAGATGCAGACGAACAGGAACAGCCAGACCACGTCGACGAAATGCCAGTACCAGGCGGCGAATTCGAAGCCGAGATGCTGGGTCGGCGTGAAATGCCCGGCATAGGCGCGGATCAGGCAGACGGTCAGGAAGATGGTGCCGACCAGCACGTGGAAGCCGTGGAAGCCGGTCGCCATGAAGAAGGTGGCGCCGTAGATATTGCCGGCGAACGAGAACGCGGCGTGGCTGTATTCATAGGCCTGCACGCAGGTGAAGGTCGCGCCCAGCAGGATGGTGAGGATCAGGCCGTATTTCAGGCCCTGGCGATCGTTCTCGAGCAGAGCGTGATGCGCCCAGGTCACCGTGGTGCCCGAGGTCAAAAGGATCAGCGTGTTCAGGAGCGGCAGATGCCAGGGATCGAAGGTCTCGATGCCCTTGGGCGGCCAGACGCCGCCGAACAGGGCCTCGCGGGTGGCGTGGACGGGATCGCCGGGAAACAGCGAGGAGTTGAAGAAAGCCCAGAACCAGGCGACGAAGAACATCACTTCGGAAGCGATGAACAGGATCATGCCGTAGCGGTGGCTGATCTGCACCACGCGGGTGTGGTCGCCCTTGTACTGCGCCTCGCGGATCACATCCGTCCACCAGCTCGCCATGGTGTAGAGCACGCCGATGGTGCCGACGCCGAAGATGATCGGGGCGGCCGCGAACAGGTGGTGCATCCAGGTGATGGCGCCGAGCGCCATGATGAAGGCCGAAATGGAGCCGACGATCGGCCACGGGCTCGGGTCGACGAGGTGGTAGTCGTGATGCTTGACTTGCGCCGTAGCCATTTCGGTCTCTCTCCGTTAGCGGTGCCTGTTCGGCACGTATTCCTCTCAAAAATCAAACCCCGGGAAATCCCGGGATCTGCCCAGCCCCGGTCAGAGGGCTCCCTTGCGTTTGTCCGGCTCGCCCGCGGCAACCGGCTGCGGCGCCGGCTCGCGCACGGGGTAGAAGGTGTAGGACAAGGTGATGGTGTTCAGCCCTTCATTGTCGCTGTCGTTGACGATCGAGGGATCGACGTAGAACACCACCGGCATCTCGCGCTTTTCGCCCGGCGCCATGGTCTGTTCGGTGAAGCAGAAGCAGTTGATCTTCTGGAAATACGCCCCGACCGTCAGCGGCGCGACATTATAGGCCGCCTGCCCGGTCGTGGTCCGCGCCGACTGGTTGGTCACGGTGTAGTA
>JBGPSI010000246.1:0-6946 GCA_041490045.1 Bradyrhizobium sp. | reverse complement strand
CGGGTTCACATGATTGGGCGTGCCGCTAGAGCTGGCCACGTGGCAAGGCGCGTGCTTCGATCGGGCATTTGTCTTGGTGTGGCAGCTTGCGTCGGTTTTGCCGCAGCGGCCGCCGTCAGTCTTACCGCCACCGCAGCCCTGGCCGAATCCCTCCCCGAGGCGCTGGCCAAGGCCTATCAGACCAACCCGCAGCTCAATGCCGAACGGGCGCGCCAGCGCGCCACCGACGAGAACGTGCCGCAGGCGCTGGCGGGCTACCGGCCGCAGATTATCGCGACCTTGAGCGCCGGACTGCAGGCGGTCCGCAACCTGCTGCCGAACAACACCATTCAATCCGCGACGTTGAAGCCCTGGACCATCGGGGTGACGGTGAACCAAACACTGTTCAACGGCTTCAAGACCGCCAACAGCGTGCGGGTCGCGGAACTGCAGGTGCAGTCGGGCCGCGAGGCGCTGCGCAATGTCGGTCAGGGCGTGTTGCTTGACGCCGTCACCGCCTACACCAACGTGCTGGCCAACCAGTCGCTGGTCGAGGCGCAACGCTCCAACGTCGCGTTCCTGCGGGAAACCGTCGGCATCACCCAGAAGCGTCTCAACGCCGGTGACGTCACGCCGACCGATACCGCGCAGGCCGAAGCGCGGCTCAGCCGCGGACTGGCCGACCTCAACGCCGCCGAGATCAATCTGGCCATCAGCCAGGCGGTCTACACCCAGGTGGTCGGCAATCCGCCGGGACCATTGCGATCCGCCGAACCCGTGGACCGCTATCTGCCGCGCAGCCGCGAAGAGGCCATCGGCCTCGCCGCCAAGGAAAATCCGGCCGTCACGGCCGCGGGCTTCGACGTCGATGTCGCCTCAACCACCATCCACGTCGCCGAAAGCAGCCTGTTGCCCTCGATCACCCTGCAAGGCAGCGCCAGCCACGCCAGCGAGGCCGATCCCACCATCAGCACCTTGCGCACCGATCAGGCCTCGGTCGTCGCGCAGATGAACGCGCCCATCTACGATGGCGGCACCGGCGCGGCGCAGACAAGGCAGGCCAAGGAACTGGCCGCGCAAAGCCGGCTGGTGCTCGATCAGGTGCGCAATCAGGCCGGCACCGCCGCGATCGGCGCCTGGGTTGCGAACGAAGGCGCCAAGATCGCGGTGGCGGCATCGGAGTCCGAGGTGCGCGCGGCGACCGTCGCGTTGCAGGGCGTCAGCAAGGAGGCGCAGGGCGGCCAGCGCACCACGGTCGACGTCCTGAACTCGCAAGCCGACCTGATTTCGGCGAAAGCGCGGCTGATCGGCGCGCAACGCGATCGCGTGATCGCCTCCTATACGCTGCTCAGCGCCATCGGCCGGCTCGACGTCAAGACGCTGTCGCTCAACACGCCCGACTATTTGCCGGAAGTGCATTACCACCAGGTCCGCGACGCCTGGCACGGCCTGCGCACGCCGTCGGGGCAATAGCATCTGGCCCTGTTGCGCGCGGCGCATACGTTGACGGCATGTAACGTGCTATCTGTCTCCAGGCGCACAATCGAAACACCGGAAGCGCGCAAGGGAGAAGGCGCATGCTGACGCAACGCATTATTCTGCTCGCTTCCATTGCGGCGGAGTGACCATGCAAGACCAAAACGCTCCCAAAGCCTCGCAACCTTCGACACCGGTGAATTTCGACGTCCCCGCCGGCGCCTGCGATTGCCACACCCATATCCACGGCGATCCCGAAAAATTTCCGTATTTCGCCGGCCGCGTCTATACGCCGGAGCCGGCGTCGCCCGAGGAGATGTCGGCGCTGCACAAGGCGCTGCATGTCGAGCGCGTGGTGATCGTCAATCCGAGCGTCTACGGCACCGACAATTCGGCCACGCTGTTCGGCATGAAGGCACGCGGGCCGAGCGCGCGCGGTGTCGCCGTGATCGACGACAAGACGCCGGAGGCCGATCTCGACACCATGCAGCAGGCCGGCATTCGCGGCGTCCGGCTCAATCTAGCGACCGGCGGCGTCAACGATCCCGCGGTCGGCCGCCCGCGCTTTCAGGCAGCGGTCGAGCGGGTGAAAGCGCGCGGCTGGCATGTCCAGCTGTTCACGAGCCTTGCGATGATCGCCGCGATCAGGGATCTCGTCGCCACCTCGCCGGTGCCCGTCGTGTTCGATCATTTCGGCGGTGCGCGCGCTAAACTCGGCGTGGCTCAGCCGGGCTTTTCGGACCTGCTTGAACTCGTGAAATCGGGCAAGGCCTACGTCAAGATCTCCGGCGCCTATCGGGCGTCAAGGCTTGCGCCCGATTATTCCGACGTGGTCCCGCTTGCGCAGGCGCTGATCGCGGCCAATTCCGACCGCATCGTCTGGGGCACCGATTGGCCACATCCGAATTCGGTAACGCCACCAGGCAAAGAGCCGACCGAGGTGACGCCGATGTACCAGATCGACGACGGCCGACTGCTCAACCAGTTGCCGGTGTGGGCGCCGGACGCGGTGATCCGCAAGAAAATCCTGGCCGACAATCCGGCGGGGCTTTACGGGTTCTGAGCGCCGGTTCGAGATGCCGCCCGCTCCGCTTGCCGCAGCGGTTCCGCACGATACGGGCGCAACCAGTCGGCGGCCTTGCGCAGTCCGCCGAACGGAAACAGATGGAACCCGGCAATCGACGCCGTGGCTTGCTCGGGCGCCGATCGCAGGCCGCCCATGACGTCGTCCGGCCCGGTATCGGCGAGCAGCCGGCCGAAACGGCCGATCTGGCTGCGCAGCGAGCGGATCGAATTGCCGATGCCGCAGCGAAGCGCGAATTTCGTCAGCGTGGCAGGGCTCGCCGGACCGGCAAGACCGACAATGACGGGAAGATCGATGCCGCGCGCATCGAGCTCGCCGATCCAGCCCAGGATCGGCGCGCTTTCGAAGCAGAATTGCGTCACGACGTCGACGCGGATTTTTGTCGGATGCCCCCAATCCCGCCAGGCTTCGAGCGCCCTCACGGTCGCGTCCGCCGCCAGATAGGGGTGACCTTCGGGATGACCGGCAACACTTACCCGCGAGATGCCGCGCGCCTCGATCAATCCGCTGGCGCGAACGTCGGAGCTCGATTTGAACGGTCCTTTCGCGGCGGCGACGTCGCCGGCGATCAGAAGAATGCGCGTCACATCCGCCTCGCCCCGGATGCGCGCCAGAAAATCGTCGAGCGCCTCGCGGGACGGCATTTCGCGCGCGGCGATGTGGGGCACCGGGTTGAAACCGGCACGGCGCAGCATGGCCGCCGTTTCAACGTTGTGTCCATATTTGTCGCCGGGCAGGAAGGTGATCGTCACATCCGTGCCCGGAGGGAAATGATCCCGCAGCTCACTCAGCTGATGCCCGCGCGAGGAGACTTCGACCGAGGCGGACGACAACAGCGCGTCCAGTTCGTGGGACGAAGCGTGATCGGGTGCGGACACATCTCACTCCGGTCTCTTTAGAGGCATGATCTTCTCCGAAAACCGGTTCCCACTTTTCGGGATCATGCCTTAGGCGCGGCGGCGCGAAATCACATAGGTTTCGTCGTTGAACCACAATCCGCCATGCTTCTTGAGCACCCGGTCGGTGGCTTCGAGATAGCGGCCGTCGCGGACCACTTCCGACAGCCTGACATCCTCGATCTGCGCGACGTAGATCGCGGCATTCCAGGCGGCGAACAGCGTCGAGGTTCCGATCGGCCCCGATACCTCGTCCGGCAATGTGTGCATGTGATAGCGGAAGATCGATCGCGCATCGGAGGAAGCGTTGAAATTGTAGTGCCGCGCCTCGGCGCCAAGCTCGTGCTTGATCTGACGCAGGATCGCGTAGCGATCGGTCTTGAAGGGGTCTTCGCCGGGCCAGACTTCCTCGATGATCTCGATGCCGGGATCGTGGCCGTGCGAATGGATGCCGATCAACCGGCCGCCGGGCCGCAGCGCGCGCACCAGCGGGGTGACGACTTTCGAAGCCTTGAATTCGACGCTGGCCCGCGCGCGGTAGGGCTGCGAAGCTATCACCAGATCGTAATCGGCCATCACCCGCCCGGGCCGCGGCATGATCGGATCCAGCAGGAACGAGTGATCCTCGCGCCGCAGCGTCAGGATGATGGGGCGGGTATAGAGCGGATTGCCGGTGGTCGGACTGATGCCGGCGCGCCAGTTCTCGGCCAAAAATCCTTCGAGCTGTCCGATCTGCTCGGCAAAACCGTGCGCCGTATTGCCTGCCAGCGCGACATCCTTCCAGATCAGCCCCTGCGCCGACGTCGCCGAGCGCGGCGTCAGCCAGGGCGCCTCGGCGTAATAGAGATTGGTGATGACGAGCACGGTTGCCGGATGTTCGAACAGGCGGTCCGCCATCTTCTCCAGCATCAGCCGCACGTCTTCGTAGGAGATTTCCTTGGCGACGACGTAGAGCGGCATGGTCGGAAAACGGGCGTGCACCGACCGCATCACGCGCGACAGCACGGTGCCGTCGCCGACGCCGGCGTCGAAGATCCGCAGCGCCGGCGGCGACGGCTGCAGATTGCCGAGTTCGAGCGAGACGCGATTGGCGACCTCGGTCTTTTCGCTGCAGGTCGAGACGAACAACAGATATTTCTGCCGGTTGTCGAAAAACCGGAAACCCGGCGGCGCGACATCGGCCGCGGTGATCGCGCCATTGACCGGCTTGAAGGTCACGGGCGATCTGGTCCTCTCCGACGGCAACGCAGCCCGGTGCTCGGTCAGATAGGCGCGTACCTTGTCGAGCGTGCCGGTGGTGATCTTGGCGCCGTCGCGCAACCGCGACACCAGCTTGCCGTCATTGACGACGAGCCGGCCGAAGGTGGATTCGGCGGTCTGCGTGGCGCGGCAGTAATCCCGGATTTCACCGAGAATCTGGTCCGACGTCCCGGACGTGGTGCGTTCCTGGTGTTCCCCGATCCGCATGGCGCTCTCTCCCCGCGGTTTTTGTCCCTTGTCATATTCAGGGACAGCCGCCAGGTTGCGTCAACCACAAATGGAGTGGGCAGGAATTATGGGCAATTGCCCACACTGGTCTTGAGCCGGAAACCCGCCTTTGTCACCGCGCCCGGCGCGAGAAGAAGGAGATCAGCACCGGCAACGTCACCAGGATGACCAGCGGCGCCAGCATCATGCCGGTGACGACCACCACCGCCAGGGGCTTCTGGACCTGCGATCCGATCCCGGCCGACATCGCCGCCGGCAACAGCCCGACGCCGGCCACCACGCAGGTCATCAGGACCGGGCGCAATTGCAGTTCGCCGGTGCGGATCGCGGCCCGCACCTTGTCGAAACCCTCGTCGATCAGCTGGTTGAACTGCGACAGGATGATGATGCCGTCCATCACGGCGATGCCGAACAGCGCGATGAAGCCGATCGCCGCCGACACGCTGAACGGAATACCCGTTAACAGAAGCCCGAGCACGCCGCCGAAGATCGCCATCGGGATCACGCTCATCGCAAGCAGCGTATCCACCATCGAGCCGAAATTGAACCACAACAGCACGGCGATCAGCGTAAGGCTGATCGGCACCACGATGGACAGCCGCTTGATGGCATCCTGCAGATTGCCGAATTCGCCGACCCATTCGACCCGCGATCCCGGCGGCAGTTGCACCTGGGCCGCGACCTTCTCCTGTGCCTCCCGGATCGCGCCGCCGAGGTCGCGCTCGCGCACCGAGAATTTGATCGGCAGATAGCGCTCCTGCTGCTCGCGGTAGATATAGGCCGCGCCGGAAACCAGGTTGATCGACGCCACTTCGCTCAAGGGAATCTGCGTGAGGGTGCCGTTCGGGCCGGCCGCGCCGATCCGCAGATTCTGGATCGCCTCGGCGCTCTTGCGATACTCCGGAGCGAGGCGGACGATGATCGGGAAATGCCGGTCGCTGCCGGGTTCGTAGAGATCGCCGGCGCTGTCGCCGCCGATCGCCACCTTGATGGTGGCATTGATGTCGCCTGGGGACAGCCCGTAGCGGGCGGCCTTGGCGCGGTCGATATCGATCTGGATGGTGGGCTGACCGAGCGAAGTGAAGACCGCGAGGTCGGTAATTCCCTGCACGGTGGCAAGCACCGACTTGATCTTGTTGGCGGTGTCGGTCAGCGCCTGCAGATCGTTGCCGTAGAGCTTGATCGAGTTCTCGCCCTTCACGCCGGATACGGCTTCGGAAACGTTGTCCTGGAGGTACTGGGAGAAATTGAACTCGACGCCGGGGAATTTGTCCTGCAGCTGCTTCAGCAACTGCGCGGTCAACTCCTCCTTGTCGTGCGTGCCCGGCCACTGGCTGACCGGCTTCAGCGGGGCGAAGAACTCGGCGTTGAACAGGCCGGCGGCGTCGGTGCCGTCGTCGGGGCGGCCATGCTGCGACACCACCGCTTCCACCTCGGGTCGGCTGCGGATCAGCTTGCGCATCTCGTTGACATAGGCATTGCCCTCCTGCAGCGAGATGGTTGGCGGCAGGGTGGCGCGGATCCAGAGGTTGCCCTCCTCGAGCTTGGGCAGGAATTCCAGTCCGAGCAGGCGGCTGAACACGATAGTCATGACCACTAGGCCGGCTGCTCCAGCCATCACCAGCCTGCGGTTGGCCATGGCCCAGCTCAGCACCGGCGCATAGAGCCGGTGCAGGAACCTCATGATCCGCGTTTCGGTTTCCTCGATGTGCGAGGGCAGGATGATCGCGCTGAGCGCCGGCGTGACCGTGAAGGTCGCCAGCAGGCCGCCGGCCAGCGCATAGGCATAGGTCCGCGCCATCGGTCCGAAGATGTTGCCTTCGACGCCGCTCAAGGTGAACAGCGGCAGGAATGCGGCGATGATGATGGCGGCCGCAAAGAAGATCGATCGCGACACGTCGGCGGCGGCCGACAGGATCGCATGACTCTTCATGTCCATGGTCGTGTCGTAGGAGATATGGCTCTGCTCGGCTTCCGACAGCGCCGTGGTCTGCGACAACCGGCGGAAGATCGCCTCCACCAT
>JBGPSI010000245.1:0-7024 GCA_041490045.1 Bradyrhizobium sp. | reverse complement strand
GGTCGATTACGATCTCTCCAACGTGATGTTCATCACGACCGCGAATACGCTGAATATTCCGGGCCCGCTGATGGACCGCATGTAGATCATCCGGATCGCCGGCTACACCGAGAACGAGAAGGTCGAGATCGCGCGCAAGCATCTGATCCCGAACGCGATCTCCAAGCACGGCCTGGATTCCAAGGAATGGTCGATCGACGACGACGCATTGCTGCTGATGATCCGGCGCTATACCCGCGAAGCGGGCGTGCGTAATCTGGAGCGTGAGCTTTCGACACTCGCCCGCAAGGCGGTGAAGGAGCTGATGATCTCCAAGAAGAAGTCGGTGAAGGTGACTGAGAAGTCGCTCGAGGACTTCCTCGGCGTGCCGAAATATCGTTACGGCGAGATCGAGAACGAGCCTCAGGTCGGCATTGTCACGGGCCTGGCCTGGACCGATGTCGGCGGCGAGCTGCTCACCATCGAAGGCGTCATGATGCCCGGCAAGGGCAAGATGACGGTCACGGGCAATCTGCGCGACGTGATGAAGGAGTCGATCTCGGCGGCGGCATCCTATGTCCGCTCGCGCGCCGTCGGCTTCGGCATCGAGCCGCCGCTGTTCGACAAGCGCGATATCCACGTCCACGTGCCGGAGGGGGCGACCCCGAAGGACGGACCGTCGGCGGGTGTTGCGATGGCGACCGCGATCGTTTCGATCATGACCGGAATTCCGGTCCGGCACGATGTCGCCATGACCGGCGAGATCACGCTGCGCGGGCGGGTGCTGCCGATCGGCGGCTTGAAGGAGAAGCTGCTGGCGGCCGCGCGCGGCGGCATTAAGACGGTGCTGATCCCCGAGGACAACGCCAAGGATCTCACGGAGATTTCCGATGCGATCAAGGGCGGGATGACCATCATCCCGGTGGGGCGGCTCGACGATGTCATCGCCAAGGCGCTGGTGCGCCCGCCGGTGCCGATCGTCTGGGAAGAGGACACCGGCAAGGTGCCGGTCAAGCCGGAAGCCGGCGACGAAGCCGCCGGCGGCCTGACCGCCCACTGAAGGCAACAAAATAACAAGAGCGGCGTCCCTCCCGGGGCGCCGCTTTTTTCATGGAACAAGGCACGGCTTGCGCCGGAGGCTCAGGCAGCGCTAAACAGGCACGGACGGGCGGCTAGCTCAGCTGGTTAGAGCATCTCGTTTACACCGAGAGGGTCGGGAGTTCGAATCTCTCGCCGCCTACCAGCCTTCGCTCTTGACGAGCTTCGGCTCGGCAAGCCGAGGCTACGGACTGGCAACGAGTTTGCACAATGGAAGCACCTGTCGGCCACGAGATGAACGCGGACCAGATCGCGTATTGGAACGGACCGGGCGGCCAGCGCTGGGCCGACCGGCAGCAGTCGCAGGACATTCTGCTGGCGCCGGTCGCCGATCTCCTGATGGAGCGCGCGCGGCCCGTGGCCGGCGAACGGATCGTCGATGTCGGTTGCGGCAGCGGGGCCGTCTCCATCGCACTGGCGCAAAAAGCAGGCCCTGGCGGACATGTGCTGGGCATCGACATTTCGGGCCCGATGCTGGCGCGCGCCCGCCAGGTCGCGCCGGCGGGCCTGCCGGTCGAATTCGTGCTGGCGGATGCCACCGTTTATCCGTTCGCCCCTGCCAGTTTCGATCTTCTGGCCTCCCGCTTCGGCGTGATGTTTTTTGCCGAGCCGGCGCGCTCCTTCGCCAATCTGCGCCGGGGAATGAAGCCGTCGGGACGGCTGGCCTTCGCCTGCTGGCGGGAGCCGCGCGAAAACCCGTTCTTCATGGCGCCGCTGCAGGCCGTCTACAAGCATGTGCCCAAGCTGCCGCAGCAGGGGCCCGAAGACCCCGGCCCGTTCGCCTTCGCCTCCGAAGCCCGCGTGCAGCGCATCTTGGGCGAGGCCGGCTTCACCGGGATTGCCATGGAGCCCTGCAATCTTTCGCTCGATGTCGCGGTCGGGCGCGGCCTCGATGCGGCGGTCCAGGGCGCGCTCGAAATCGGCCCGGCCGCCCGGGCGCTTGCCGAACAGTCGCCCGAAGTGGTTGCCGCCGCCGCCAACTCGATCCGTGAGGCGCTGGCGCCTCTTGTCAGGGGGGAGACTGTGCCGCTTCCCGCCGCGATCTGGATCGTGACGGCGCGGGCCTCTTAGCTCTTAACCGTCATTCCGGGGCGATGCGCGCATCGAACCCGGAATCTCGAGATTCCGGGTCTGGTCCTTCGGACCATCCCGGAATGACGGGAATCTTAAGCCTTCTCTTCCCAGATCATGGCGAGGTGGACGATAGTCTGCACGGCCTTCTCCATGTCCTGAACGCTGACCCATTCCAGCCGCGAATGGAACGCGTGCTCGCCGGCGAAGATGTTGGGGCAGGGCAGTCCCATGAACGACAGCCGCGAGCCGTCGGTGCCGCCGCGGATGGAGGTCTTTTTCGGCGTCAGGCCGGCGCGGCGGATCGCTTCCATCGCATGGTCGACGATCTCGGGGTGACGGTCGATCACCTGCTTCATGTTGCGGTATTGCGGTTTGATCTCGAGCCGGTAGCTCGAGCGCGGAAAGTCCTTCATCACATCCTTGACGATGCCTTCCAGCAGCGCTTCCTTTTCCTTCAGGCCTTCGTCGGTAAAATCGCGCACGATGAAACTGATCGTGGCTTTCTCCAGCGCGCCGGAGATGCCGATCGGATGCAGGAAGCCTTCCTTGCCCTCGGTGGTTTCCGGCGAGCAGGTGTCTTTCGGCAGCCGGTCGACGATGGCCGAGGCGATCTTGATGGCGTGCTCCATCTTGCCCTTGGCGAAACCGGGATGGACGCTGACGCCCTCGATGGTGATGGTGGCGCCATCGGCCGAAAACGTCTCGTCCTCGATATTCCCCGCGGTCTCGCCGTCGATCGTGTAGGCGAAATCCGCGGCGAGCTTTTTCAGGTCGGCCTTGTCGACGCCGTGGCCGATCTCCTCATCGGGCGTGAACAGGATCTTGATGGCGCCGTGCTTGATTTGCGGATTGTTGATCAGGAAATGCGTTGCATCCATGATCTCGGCAAGGCCGGCCTTGTTGTCGGCGCCCAGCAGCGTGGTGCCGTCAGAGGTGACGATGTCGCTGCCGATCTGTTTCAGCGCGGGATGTTCGGCGGCGCGGATGATCTGCGTGGGGTCGCCCGGCAGGGCGATGTCGCCCCCGCGATAGTTCCGCACGATCTGCGGCTTGACGTCCTTGCCGCTGCAGTCGGGCGAGGTGTCCATATGCGAGCAGAAGCAGATCACCGGGACCTGCTTGCCGGTATTGGCCGGAATGGTTGCGTAGACGTAGCCGTAGTCGTCGAGATGGGCGTCGCGCAGACCCATCGCCTTGAGCTCGGCGGCGAGCAGCCGGCCCAGATTCGTCTGCTTTTCGGTGGAGGGGCAGGTCGGGGAGGCGGGGTCCGACTGGGTGTCGATCACCACGTAGCGCAGAAAGCGCTCGGTCACGGTATGCGCGAACTTCACGGACGAACTCACCATCAAAACCGCACGTCAATGAGAGAAAACCGTACGCCGGAAAAAGCGTCATTCCGGTGGGCCGCGTACGCCGAACCGGAATGACGCAACGTCGGAGGAAGGAAAGCGGTCCGGTCAGACGGCTTCCTTGAGCTCCTTGGCGGCGCGGAAGGCGACCTTCTTGCTGGCCTTGATGTGGATCGCTTCGCCGGTGGCGGGGTTGCGGCCCATGCGGGCGGCGCGCTTGCGCACCTGGAGGATGCCGAGGCCGACGATGCGGATGCGCTCGCCCTTCTTCAGGTGCTTGGTGATCCGGCCGACCAGGTCGGTCAGGATCTCTTCGGCCTTCTTCTTCGACAATTCCTGATCGTCGGCGATTGCCGCCGCGAGATGCTTGAGCGTGACGGTGGTCGGGGTCGCTGCCTTCTTCGCCATATTTGGCCCTCCTCGTTGTCTGATGGCTTAAGAAACTAAGACGTAGCAGGCCTTAAACGATTCGGGGGGAGGCTGCCTATGCTGTTTTGCCTGCAAATAGCCCATTATTTGCACCGACATCCAAGAAAGGCCCGCAAAATGGGAGGATTCGCAATGACCTTGACTAAATAGAGGCACGCCTTTAAGCCCTCTCTCCTGTGCGGATCGGTCAGTGATTACGGCATCCGCGGGAGTAGCTCAGTTGGTTAGAGCGCCGCCCTGTCACGGCGGAGGCCGCGGGTTCGAGTCCCGTCTCTCGCGCCATCTTTTCAATCACTTAAGCCCCTTTTTGGGCCGGCGATCTCAAGACACGCAATTGGCCCCTTGATCCCCGTTTTCGCGGCGAACGCGTCGCGCCTCATCTGTCGCCTGTTTCGCAGCGTCATTTTTCATTTCCATAATTCAAAAAACAAAAGGCCGCCCGAAGGCGGCCGCTCTGTGTTGCCAATCAATTGCTCTTGAAATTGGTATTGTCCTAACGGACGAGCATCGTATCCGAGCTTGTCAACGCCACCGGCTTGCCGGCTTTGACGACGTGGGCGGTCTGGCTGTAATCCGCATTGGTCCGGGCCGAGATGCCGAGGCCGGCCACCACGATTCCAGCCACAAGTGCTACGACCACGATCTTCAGGTGAGTACTGCGGTCCGCCGAATGAATTGAGTGGTTCATGTGAGCCTCCAGGCGAGCTTTGCCGCCGCTCTGTTGGCCGTAGAAATACCCCCCGTTTGTTTCAGGGTGGTTTCGTGGATTCCGCAAAATGGTTTCGTCGGCGGGCAGGGAACTGGTGGCCCTTGCTCCCTTCCCCGGCACCTTGCGGAGGCCTGAGGTTCGAAGGAAACTGGTTCCAGGCGCGATAATGCGCTCGGGAGAAAAGAAAAAATGACAATAACCCGCAGGGATTTGCTGGGCGCTGGGTCGGCCGCCTGGGCAACCAGTGTTTTGACCAAACCTGCCAGCGCAGCGGCCGAGTTCGAATTCAAGCTCGGCGTCAACACGCCGGACACCCACCCCCTCACGGTCCGATAGACGGAAGCCGCGCGCGCGATCGGCAACCAGTCGTCGGGGCGGCTGAACGTCACGGTCTTCCCCAACAGCCAGCTTGGCGGCGACCCCGAAATGCTGTCGCAGCTTCGTGCCGGTGGTATCGAATTGCTGGCGGCGCCCAGCATGACCCTGTCGACGCTGGTGCCGCTCTCGGGCCTGCCGAGCGTCGGCTTCGCCTTCCAGTCCTATGACCAGGTCTGGGCTGCGATGGATGGCGGCGTCGGCGATGTCGTTCGCGACGCCATTGGCAAGGCCGGGATCGTGCCGATGAAGAAGATGTGGGACAACGGATTCCGGCAGATCACCTCATCCTCGAGCCGACAATTGAACGGCGTCGACGACCTCCGGGGATTCAAGATCCGTGTTCCCGTCACGGCCTTGCTGACGTCCCTGTTCAGTGGGCTGGGGGCGCTGCCCTCGAGCATCAGCTACAGCGAGCTCTGCTCGGCCCTGCAGACCCATATCGTGGAGGGCCAGGAAAACCCGCTGGCGCAGGTGTCGACCGGCAAGCTGTACGAGGTGCAGAAATATTGCGCGCTGTCGAACCATTGCTGGAGCGGCTACTGGGTCGTCGCCAACCGTCGCGCGCTGGCCGCTCTGCCCGCCGATCTCCTGGAAATCCTCAACGGCAACTTCGATGCCGCGGCGGTCCAGGAGCGGGCCGATCTGTTGGCGATGGACCACTCGCTGCAGGCCGAGCTCACCGCCAAAGGCATGATCTTCAACACGCCGGATCCGGTGCAGTTCAGGGCGGCGCTGGTGAAAGCGGGCTTCTACACGCAGTGGCAGAAGACCTATGGCGCCGACGCCTGGGCGCAGCTGGAGAAATATACGGGGCCGCTGACCTGAGAAGAACTCGCATCGCACGTCCCGGCGCGGGGCCGGCGAGGCGGCCTCGGTCGGGGCCGAGCGCCGTAAGATCGGCGGCGCCGCTTCTTTGGCCGCCGACCCAATCGTCCTTTCGCGGTCCACAGATTTTCGCGGCAATCTTGATCCACCTCAAGGTGAAGTTCAGGCGGAAAGCGGCTTATCCGTTCGGGGCCGGCTCGGTCCCCGGGGCATGTTCCCGAGTTTTCCCGCCACATCTGGAGGCCGCAGACCCCGTCAAAATTGCTTGTCTTGCGCCCCTTGTTGCGCTGCGCTAAGCCTCAGAACAATTCCAATCAACGAATCTGCGGCCGTCAGCTCCGCAGGAAAAGGCCCCGCCGATGACCGGCATCCTGCAAAATTACCTTCCACTTGTCGTGTTTATAGGCGTCGCCGCCTTGATCGGGCTGGTGCTGCTGATCGCTCCCTTCCTCGTCGCCTTCCAGCAGCCAGATCCGGAGAAGCTCTCGGCGTATGAATGCGGGTTCAACGCATTCGACGACGCGCGGATGAAGTTCGACGTCCGGTTCTACCTGGTGGCCATCCTCTTCATCATCTTCGACCTCGAAGTGGCCTTCCTGTTCCCGTGGGCGGTGGCGTTCGGGAAGCTCGGCGCAACCGGCTTCTGGTCGATGGTGGTTTTCCTGGCCGTCCTGACCGTCGGCTTCGCCTATGAATGGAAGAAAGGCGCGCTCGAATGGGATTGAGCCCCTCTGCCGCAAAGCCCGGATTTGCTCCGGCGGTAGCGCCTGCTGCGACCGGCATCCTCGATCCCTCCACCGGCAAGCCGGTCGGAGCCAATGACCCGTATTTCCTCGAGGTCAATCACGAACTGTCCGACAAGGGCTTCTTCATCACCACCGCCGACAACCTGATCGTCTGGGCGCGGACGGGGTCGCTGATGTGGATGACCTTCGGTCTCGCCTGCTGCGCAGTCGAGATGATGCAGGTGTCGATGCCGCGTTACGACGTCGAGCGCTTCGGCTTCGCGCCGCGCGCTTCGCCGCGGCAATCGGACGTGATGATCGTCGCGGGTACGCTGACCAACAAGATGGCGCCCGCGCTGCGCAAGGTCTACGACCAGATGCCGGAGCCGCGCTACGTGATCTCCATGGGCAGTTGTGCCAATGGCGGCGGCTATTACCACTATTCGTATTCGGTGGTG
>JBGPSI010000244.1:0-7115 GCA_041490045.1 Bradyrhizobium sp. | reverse complement strand
TCGGTGCGAATGTTGCCTGATGCATCGACGGGCGAGACCAGATAGGGGAAGACGCCGTGGAAATCAGCCATGTGGGGATCGGATCTCGATTGGTCCGGCGCGCGTCATGTCGCGCCAGCGCAAACCTCTATAATTCCCCAATCATGGCGATGCAAACAGCGGTGAGACTCCCTCGGTATCGATGTAGACGACCCCATCCTCGACCTTGACCGGATATTCGGCAAGCGCGCTCTCTTTGGGGTGGATCGGCTCGCCCGCATTCAATCCCAGGTCCATGAATGGCTGGGACAGGTCAGCACCGTACCGTCGAATTCGGCCTCGGCCAGGGGCATATTGCTGTGGGACACACGCCCTGAAACGCCTTGATGGCGCCGTTCTCGGGCCAGGCCAGAACGATGACATGGGCATCGGCGATGACGATCCGCATGCCGCCTTCGGCGATCGTTTCGGCTTTGCACACCCGGTTGAACATTTTTCTTAAATCCTGCGCGCCAGCGACCGCAGAAATCCCTGGTACTCGTCATTCAGTTCCATATCCACGGCAGGCGCCAGCTTCAGCAGCGAGTTCGCGATGAAGGGCTGGTCGTTTCGGGTATCTTCCAGCGCCTCGCGCAACACCGGAACGTTGTCCTCGATGTGCTGGAGAAAGGCCACACCCTTGTCCAGCGTCTCGGTCCAGCGCTCGCGGGTCCATTTGGCCAGGGGGTACATGATCTCGTGGACGAAATTGGATTTGCGCGCCTTCTCGAAGAAGCGAAGGCCGGTGTTCCAGTTTTCCTTGGCACGCGGCGGCGGCGGCGGGATGTCGCCGAGCAACAATTTCTTGCCGGCCTGGCCTACGAAGTCTTCCAGCGTCGCCGGATTTTCGATCGTCGCGCGAAAATGCCACAGGCCGGACGAGCCGGGGAAATCCTTGCCCATGCGCTCCGCCAAAGCGGCTTCCACTTTGTCCACCGCAGCCTTGTCGCCTTTCAGCGCCGCCGTCATGCAGAAGGCGAAGATCGCGTCATTGCCGACATTCTGCACGTCGTCACGTTTCAACAGATCTTCCGACAGCACCGGTGTGATCCCGTTTTCGGGCGTTCGGGCGAGGCCTGCCCGCTGCGCCGTGATGAATGCGGTGATCTCCAGCCACTTCATGAAATGGGCGATGAAGGCATCGGGGTCGACATACGCAATCGCCAGATTGAGCGCTTCCTTGCGCTTTTTCAGTTCCGCCATGTCCGTCATGAACTATTCCCCAATGTGTCGCTGTTTCTTGTCAGTCAACCGACGCTGCAACCGGACTGTCCCGCACGGGATTGTCGCCATTCGGACAAATCCCCCAAGGCAGATGGATGTCTGGCAAGAAACAGGCCGGTGCGACACTCGACCCCGGCGCCGCTTTCAGGCTCGGCGTCCTGGCCGCTGAGGCGCAAACGTTTCGTCGCGACCTTGCCTTGCTTGCGCCACAACCCTTACCCGACCGTGGCTTCGAACGGTCCAGGCTCAAGTCCCCGGAGTGAGATCGGCGGTCGCTGCTGAAGCCGGAAAGCATGCAAAACGCCGTGAAAAGTTCGGAAAATGTTGCTTGCAAACAGCGGTACGCGTTGGGCGCCGCAACAACCGGCCAGATAGGGCCCGCCCGATGCCCGCGGTTCGGCGGCCGCCCAGCGGGTGTCGGAACGGGGCTAAGTCCATGGCAAGAGTCATTTTTCTGCCGCACTGGACCAACATTATCCACAGGTAGTGATGTTGAGTTTGTACGCGTGCTCCCGAGTAAATTCGCAGCGGGAATTTCGGTCGGAGACGAGGAAATCCAGCGGCGAGAGCGACGATGGATACGCTTTACGATTTACTCGGGGCTCTTCCGCACGATGATGCCGAGGATCTCCGGACGGCGTTCCGCAAAGCGGTCAAGGGCGCCCACCCCGACCTCAGACCTGACGATCCCGACGCCGCGCTGAAATTCAGGGAGATCATCCGCGCCAACGAAATCCTTTGCGATCCCGAACAGCGCGCAGCCTACGACCATCTGCTCAGTCTCGCGTACGTGGAGCAGGAGCAGGCATCCAAACAGCAGGCCGTCTTCACAAGTATCTACAGGCTTGCCTCCGGCGTGATGGCCTTTGCCGGCGTCTCCATCATGACGGTCGGGGGATATTTGTTGTTCATGCACATGTCGGCCGCGTCGGTCGCTCCATCGGACGACATCGACACCGCCTTGAGCGCGCCGCCCGAGATCGTTGCCGTCAGCGCCGCAGCGCCGGTGGATACGGCCGACAAGGTCACATCATCCGCAAAGCCCATGGGTGCAGGCAATCCCGATGCGCCGAACGTCGCCATGGTCCGGACCAATGCGGAGAGCGTCGCGCCAGTCCATGCCGACCCGGCTTCCGATCCCGACGCGACCGAGGCCAAGGCCTTGCGGGCCCGGGGAATGTCCGCCTACCACCACGGCGACTTGCACGGCGCGATCGCGGCTCTTGATCAGGCGCTGCAGCGCGATCCGAGGTTCTTGCCTGCCTATATCGACCGCGGCACCATTCTCTATCGCATACGAAAAATCGGCCGCGCTTTCGCCGACATCGCGCCGGCGAAACGGATCGAGAAGCTGGATCGCCGGAAACCTCCGCCGGCCGCGGTCGGCAAGTCGCGCGGCGACCAGGCCGCGATCACCGGATCCGTGACGCCGTCGCAACGGCGAAAGGTCACGCAAATCCCTCCGCGGGAGGACGCGTACACACCGCTCTGGGTGCGCTGAGGCGTGAGGCACGCCGCCCGCAAGCCTGCGCGTTTTTCGCAATGCATCCGTTTGAATTGGGGTCCAAGCCCTTAGACCGGACTGCTGGTTTTGCCCTGCAAGTTCGGGAACAAGAACACCAGTGGAAGTGCGAGCGGCCCGATAAGGGCGGCAATCCCCATCCAGACTTTGAAGCTGCGCCCGCGCCGCCGGGCCAGTCGGCCCGCAACATACATCGAACCGACAAAAGCGACCAAGGTGATGGCGTCCATCATGCACGCTCCCACGCCGTGTTGCGCAGATACGTGGTCAAGGTGTTTGCATCGCGATTGCCCTTCAAGACCATACCCTCCTTTTTCTTATTTTCTCTGAGGTTGAGGTAGTGACAATGTTCTTCTTTTGTTCTATCGTTCATGATTAGGAGTAAACGCCGATAGTTGATTGGGGGAGTGCTACGCAATGGGGGATGTTCAAAGCAAGGCCGATCTCTTCCAGATCGTCCTTCGCAACGACAATAACACACCGGAGGATTTCGTCCTCGAGCTTCTGTGCCTGGTGCTGAAGCGGCCGTATGCCGACGCGGTTAAACTAATCGATGCGATTGAAAAACACGGGCACGCAGTTTGCGGGACCCATCCGCGCGGCATCGCCACCAAGATGCTCAAAGCCGCCCGACAGCGCATCGATGCTGCAGGTCATCGGCTCATCGTGACGAGCGAGGCGGTGGCGACGGGTGCTGAAACGCCCGACGACACATGCAAACTCTGCGGCGCGTTTTCGAACGAGAACTGGCTCTCGCTGCGAGGCGCGATGACGCTGATCTGCGATGATTGCACGGGCGAGGTCACGAACAACCTTTCCGACGTTACTCGCACCAAGCAATTCAGCCACGCCTGCGACGCCTTGAACTGGCATTTCGCCGGCATTCCGCGCGATCAACTGGTCGCGACGACGCGGCAATTCCCGGGTCACATGCGCGCAGACGTGCAAGTGGCTATCGATCGGCTGTTTTCTGCTTCGCCGCTCCGGTTTTTCGGCATTTACGAACAGCATCGCTACGAGACGTTGACCTTTGCGGGACTGACCAGGGACGGCAGGGATGCCCAGGCTATCGCGCCGGCGCAATATCACGATGTCGATGTCGGCGAGAGCGCGCCGGTGAAATGCCTCAATAACGGCCTGTGGCTCTGTCGAGACGATGACTTGCGTTACGCCGTCGTCCTCTCCTCGCATCGGGAATATGGCTTCGAAGCCGGGACACGCATCGAAATCGCGGTTCCGGTCGGCGCGGCGGGCGCGCAGTTCGTGCAGCGCTGTTTCTCCGAATTGGAGAACGCGGTCAGCGCAGCGCGTTCCTATCGCGGCAAGATCCTTTCGCTCGATCGCGACAACGAGTATCGGGGACGCTCGAGGGGCGTCACGGTCCACAAACTGCCGACGGTCCAGCGCGAGGACGTGATCCTGCCCGAAGCCGCGCTGAAGTTGCTCGACCGCAACGTCCTGAGCTTCGTCGGAAACCGCACGCAGCTGCGCCGGCTGGGGCAATCCACCCGCAAGGGCATCCTGCTGTATGGGCCCCCCGGAACCGGAAAGACTCATACCATCCGCTATCTGGCAAGCAACCTGCCCGGCCACACCACCCTGATCATCACGGCGGCTCAGGTCGCATTGCTTGCCCAATACATGAGTCTTGCCCGCCTGCTGCAGCCTGCGATGGTCGTGATCGAGGACGTCGATCTCATTGCACGCGATCGCGACCAGATGGGACCGTGCGAGGAATCGCTGCTCAACGCGCTTCTCAACGAGATGGATGGATTGAAGGAAGATGCCGATATCCTGTTCATCCTCACCACCAACCGGCCGGAGCAGCTTGAGGGCGCCCTGGCAAGCCGCCCCGGTCGTATCGACCAGGCGATCGAGGTGCCGCTTCCAGACGATATCGGCCGCGCCAAGCTCGTCGAACTCTATGGCAGAGGCCTGCCGCTCGGCGACGCCGTCGTGGATGAGGCCGCGCGACGGACGAAGGGCGTCAGCGCCGCGTTCATCAAGGAGCTGATGCGGCGCATCGCACAGGCAAGCATCGCCCGGGATGGCGGCACAACAGTCCTGCCCGACGATATCGGCGAGGCGCTGGACGATATGTTGTTCGCTGGCGGCAAGCTCAACGTCAAGCTGCTGGGCGGCGCGAGGGAAATGGCGGTTGGGTGATCACCGCATGCGCGGCCCGAGGCTTCCTCATAAGGCGCGTACTCGGGCGCGCTTACGAAGTCTGCGTCAGCGCCAGCCGCCGACGAGGTCAACCTGCGAAGCATTGGACAGCGAGGGCGATTTGGTGTCGGTGTCGAGACGCCCCGACTGCCCGGTGTAGCCGACCCCGAGCGACAGGCTGAGATTCGACGTCGGCTTGAATTCGACGCCCGCATGCGCGCCATAGCCGGGCACCGTGCTGGACGTCAAGTCGAAGGGCGAAAAAGCGCCGCCGATGCCGGAATTGTATTTCATCGTGTCGAACCCGGCATAGACGGAGACCGGAGAATTCTTGAAGGTGTAGCCGAACTGCACGCCGTCGGTTTGGAGCGAGCCAAACGCACTAGCCTGGTTGATGCCGCTCAAGCCCATGCCGCCGCGTTCGTTGCCGACAAACCAGCCGTTCGAAAAATTGTAACGCGTCGTGGAAAAGCCGCCGGCGCCACCGCCATCAAAGCCCGCATAGTTGCCGTCCGTGGCCGCGCCTTGGCCGGCACTCAGATTGCCGCCGAAGCCGAGCCAGCCCGGGGTCCAATAGCTCAGCGGGGCAGACTGGGAGTGAGCCGTTCGCCCGCCCAGACAGAGCGCCGCTACCACGAACACGAGACCTAGCCTGCCTGCAACCATGGACACCTCGCTACCGCCAAGTTGGCTTGAAATTATACGGTCCGGATAGCGGGAACGCCAGTTACGTTGTTCTTCGGGCGGGTTACGTCGGGATGAGCGCCGGATGCAGCCGCTTACAGGGAATCTGCGTGAATGCCGGCGCTTCCGGAACCGCTGGCCCGCCACTGAGAATAAAACTGCGAACTCATATGTTATTGAAATTGCGGTATAAAGGTGCGCCCTGCCAAAATATCGAAAACAACCCCATGCAAAGGTGCAGGCGGCCGGCATGGATGGGTCGAAAGCAGGTTGACACGTCGGGCAAATCAGGGGCATTTCCTGACCATCCCGCAATCCTGTAAACGCCTGTCGCGCCGCAGCCATGCGGCGCGCCGGTTACGACTGCGGCTCAACATCCTCGCACCATTGCAATTGGAACGCCCAACCGCGGCGATCGCCCGCGCGTGAAAAATCGCGCGCTTGCCGCGCCCGTGGCCCAAGGAAATCTCAAGGGAATCTCAAGGGAATCTCGACATGAACACCGCTCCCGACCTCACGATGCCAACCACAATCACCGCAACCGACCCGACGAACGCTGCCGCCACCCCGCGAATAAAGCTTCTGTCGCACGGATTCTCCATCGACCATCCAGACCCTGAAATCGGCGAGCGGCTCATGGCAAACGCATTGGGGGTCGCCGACCGCGAAGCGATGCATGGCATCCTCCGACAACTGGTAAAGGCCAGCGTGAGCGGCGAGACGCCCGACGAGGTCAACCTCTCCTTCATGATTTCGATGGTGAAGAGCATTCGCCCGCGGGATTCCGTCGAGGCCATGCTGGACGCGCAAATGGTTTCCGTTCATCTGATGGCGATGCGATGTGCCCATCACCTTGCGCATACGGACGATCTCGCCCAGCACGACAGTGCCGCGCGCGCGTTGGGCAGGCTTGCCCGCACCTTTCCCGCCCAGATCGAGGCGCTCAACCGCTACCGGAGCCAGGGCGACCCGCCATCACCGTGCAGAACGTGTCGGTGGGCGACGGCGGCAACGCCATCGTCGGCAACGTCACGCAGCATGCGAGCATGATCGTCTCCGACAAGGACCAGGCTCCCGGGGCGCGGAATGCGCCGAAGGCCTCGGGCGCCAGGCGAAGGCGCGAGCCCGCTGACGCCAGGCGGGAAGCAGAGACATGAGCAATCCCATCCAAAATACCGGCCCGATGCTGGCGAGCCCGCGCTGTGGCGCCAAGACCCGCTGCGGCAGCGCGTGCCGCTCGCCGGCGGTGCACGGCAGGAAGCGCTGCCGCATGCACGGCGGAGCACAGGGATCCGGCGCGCCAAGGGCAAACCGGAACGCGCGCAAGCACGGCCTGTTCACCGGGGAGGCGATCGCGGAGCGACGGCAGATTCAGGTGTTGCTGGGGGAAGCAAGGAGGCTGCTGGAGGAGATGAAGTGAGTGGCGCTTACAGAAGGATGCGCCAAGCGTCGGCAAGCTTGCCCTTTTTGTAAGAGCTCTTTGACAGTTTTAAATATTCTA
>JBGPSI010000243.1:0-7188 GCA_041490045.1 Bradyrhizobium sp. | reverse complement strand
CTGCGGTGACCTCGTGCTGCGCGCGGTGACCGGACGATTGAACGCGGAGGCCGGTGGCGCTGCCCTGGTGGCGCGCCTGAGCGGCGACGAATTCGCCATCGCGATTCCCCGCACCGAAACGACCGGGACGGTCGCGGCATTGTGCGAACGCATCGCGCGCGCGTTCGACATGCCGCTTCTGTCCGGAACGCGGCAGCACCGCGTCAAGGTCAGTATCGGGGCGGCGGTCTATCCGGAGAGCGGCCGGACCGGCGACGAACTTCTGGCCAACAGCCATCTGGCGTTCTGCCGTGCCAAGGCGACCAAACGCGGCAGCTACGTGATCTTCGAGACCGCGATCCGGCAGGAGCTGGAAGCCCGCCTGACGCTCGAGGCCGAACTGGTGCTCGCCAGCGAGCGCAACGAATTCGAATTGTTCTACCAGCCGCAGGTCCGGCTGACGGATGGCGGCGTAATCGGGGCCGAAGCGCTCATTCGCTGGCGCCATCCCGTGCGCGGCCTGGTTTCACCCGCGGAATTCATGCCGGTCGTCCACACCTCTTCGGTCTCGAACCGGATTGCGGCCTGGGTGCTCGATACCGCGTGCCGCCGGGCACGCATCTGGGAGACCAGCGGCCATCCTGTTCGTGTCGGCGTCAATCTTTCGCCCTCGCAATTCCAGTCGACCGATCTCGCAGCCGCGGTCGCGGAGACGCTTGTGAGCACCGGGCTGACGCCGTCGCTGCTCGAACTCGAGGTGACCGAGGATATTCTGCTGCTGGACGAGGAGAGGGTTCTCGATACTTTCAGGAGAATAAGGGCGCTCGGCGTCCGCATCGTGTTCGACGATTTCGGCACCGGTTATGCGAGCCTGAGCTATCTCAAGAAATTCCCGCTCGACGGGCTCAAGATCGACCGCACATTCGTGTTCGAACTGCTCGCTGATTCCGGGGACGCGGCGATCGTCGGCTGCACCATTGGTCTGAGCCGGCAGCTCGGCATCTCTGTGATCGCCGAAGGCATCGAGAACCGCGCGACCGCCGATCTCCTGATCAGCATGGGATGCGAAGAGGGGCAGGGTTATTTCTTTGGCCGGCCGGTGCCGGCGCAGGTATTCGAAAGCCAGTTCCTGGTCGCAGGCGAAACCGCCGCCGACGCGTCGGGAGCCGGGAGAGCGGCCTGAGCGGCAGGTTTGCTCCCGCCGGATACGGCTTCAGGCTAGATATGCTTGTCCACGGGGGAAGAAGGTTGCGTCTTCTGATCGGCCTTCTCTGCGTCCCGCTTGCTGGCCTCGTGATGGCCGATGATGCATCCGGCAACGGCGCCGACCTTGCCGTGCCCTGCCAGATGGCCCGCGACGCCTCCCACGATGGCGCCCTTGATGCATCCCTTCGCCTCGGCGGCGACGGGAGCCAACGCCATGCCCAAAACGATTGTACCAAGCAGCAGCGGTTTCATGGCGATCCTCCGAAAAACCAGTCGTTGCAAACAATCCGCGGCGCAGGGATTGGTTCCGCAGCAGGTGGCGCTGCCCGCGGGGCTTTTGCCGATACAGACAACCGCCGCCGAATCTGTAACATGACCGCTGGCGCGTGAGACGAGGCTGATTGAGGTCGTGACCGATCATTTGCCGGGGACGGCGGCTGCCGTACATATCGATGGCGATCGCCGGGACCTGCGGCTGGATGCCTGCCGCGGGCTGGCGCTGTGGTTCATCTTCATCGATCATATCCCCGATAACTCGCTCGCCTGGCTGACGCTTCGCAATTACGGCTTCAGCGACACCACCGAAGTGTTTGTATTCGTCTCCGGCTACACCTGCATGCTGGCTTATGGCGGCGCGTTGCGCGAGCAGGGCTGGGCGACGATCGTGACGCGCGCGCTGCGGCGAGGCTGGGAGATCTACGCCGCTTTCCTGCTGCTGATGATCGCCTATTTCGTCCTGATCTGGCTGGCCGGCGGCGGCAGCCGCTATCTCGATGAGACCAACACGAAGTTCTTTTTCGAGGATCCGGGGACGACGCTCATCCACGCGGTGATCCTGCAATATACGCCGGTCAATACCGACATCTTGCCCACCTTCGTGCTGCTGCATCTGGCCTTTCCGGCCCTGTTGTGGCTCATGATCCGCAGCGCCGCAGCCGCGCTGGCGGCGTCGTTCGTGCTCTATCTGATGGTACAGATCTTCAGCTGGCACATGCCGGCGTGGCCGAGCGGCGAGTTGTATTTCAACCCGCTGGCCTGGCAGGTGCTGTTCGTGTTCGGCGCCTGGTACGCCTATCAAGGTCCCGGACGGCTCAAGACGATCCTGCAGTCGCGCGCCGTGCTGGCGCTGGCCGTGCTCTATCTCGTCTTCAGCCTCGTCATCACCCTGAGCTGGCAAATCGAGGCGCTCCAGGGATTCATCCCCGATGTGGTGGAGAAGCTGATCTATCCGATCTACAAGAGCCACCTCGCGCCGGTGCGGCTGCTGCATTTTCTGGCGCTGGCCGCATTGGTCTCGCGGCTGACGCCGCCGGACTGGCGCGGGCTGATGAAGCCCTGGATCACCGCCATGATCCGCTGCGGCGAAAACTCGCTGGCAATCTACTGCTTCAGCGTTCTGCTGTCGTTCGCGGGTTTCGTGATCCTGACCCGGATTTCCAATGGATTTGCCATGCAGGCCGTCGTCAGCATTGCCGGCATCGCGCTGATGATCGCAGCGGCGACGGTGACCACCTGGGAAGCCAAGCAAGACCGCCGCGGCCCGAAGCTGTTTTGAATCAAGGCGGTTCTTCCGCGCCCGTAACCGGGGCGATCGATCTCGACTGTGGACATCAGTCAGCCTTCGCGCCTTCGTCAATTGCATGTCAATTGGTTGTCATGGGTGGCGCTCTAGTTTGCGCGCGCTAACGGCTTTGCAACAATTCGACAGATTGAGGAGAAGGCCATGCGTCACCAATGCATTTTCAGCGCTGCAACTCCATTGCTGCTCGGCGCCGCACTGCTGTTCGGAGGATCCGCGACCGCGCAAGCGGCATGTGGACTGAAGTCCGCCGACAACAAGATCAAGCACGTCGTGCACATCCAGTTCGACAATGTGCATCTGCGGCGGGACAATCCCAATGTGCCGTCGGACCTCGAGCAGATGCCCAATTTGCTGAATTTCATGCAGAACAACGGCACGGTCAGCGGCAATCACCACACGCCGCTGATCTCGCACACCGCGACCGATATCCTGACCGTGCTCACCGGCGCCTATGGCGACCGCATGGGCATGCCGGTGGCGAACAGCTATGGATTTTTCCGCAACGACGGTTCCGTCGGCTTCTCCAGCTCGTTTCTGTACTGGACCGCGCTCGGCGGCGACGGCAAGCCGGAGCTGCTCAGCGAAAACGGCAAGATCTTTCCGGCGCCATGGGTGCCGTTCACCCGCGCCGGCTGCGACGTCGGCGCCTTCTCGATCGCCAATATGGAATTCGAAAGCGTGCCGGGCGACGTGCGCACGGTGTTCGGCACCGGCTCGCCGGAGGACATATCGGTCTCGGCGGCGCTCAATTTGCCGCGCACGCCCGCGAACGCGCCCGCCCGCCAGGCCCCGAGCACCGATTATCTCGGCATCGCCGTGCATTGCGCGTTGGGCAGCCCGCTCTGCAACAATAGCCACGCCCGCACCGACGCGCTGCCGGATGAGCCGGGCGGCTATGCCGGCTTCAGTGCCCTTTTCGGGAATGTGAATGTCGCGCCGGTGATTTGCGCGGCGGCGCCCGCCGGCTGCAACGGCAGCGGCGCGGTCAAGGACACCGACGGCGGCGTCGTCGCCGACGCCTACGGCCGCCCCGGTTTTCCCAACGCCTTCAGCCCGCTGCCCAGGCAGTCGCTCGGCTATGCCGCGACCATGCTGGAGGCGGGAGTGCCCGTCGTGTACGTGTATCTGGCGGACGCGCATGACCGCAATCCGCTGCCGCTCGATCCCGCCACCAACCTGCCGGGTGCCGCGCATGCCTTCGGCGCGGGCGAGGCGGAATACGTCGCCCAGCTCAAGGCCTATGACGTCGCCTTCGGCAAATTCTTCGCGCGTCTCGCCGCCGACGGCATCAACAAGGACAATACCCTGTTCTTCGTTACCGCGGACGAAAACGACCACTTCGTCGGTGGTCCGGCGAGCCCGGCCAATTGCGACGGCATCCACGTGCCCTGCACCTATGCGCAGATCGGCGAGATCGACACCTTCCTCGACCGGCTGCTGCTGACTCAGCGCAACAATACGACGCCGTTCGATATCCACTTCGACGACGCGCCGACCTTCTACATCCATGGCAATCCGGGGCCGCAGGATCCGCTCACACGCACCATGGAGCGGGCCGTCGATGCGCTGCAGGTGACGAACCCGATCACCAACCGCGTCGAAAAGCTCAACGCGTTCATGGCCGACCGCGCGGAAATGACCCTTCTGCACATGATCACGTCAAACCCGGCGCGCTCGCCGAGCTTCACCATGTTCGGAAATCCCGATTACTTCAACGAGACCTCGAGTGCGTCGACGGGCCAGGGCCACGATTGCTCGCAGACGCCTGCCTGCGTCTTCGAGGCCCCCGGCTTTGCCTGGAACCATGGCGACGTGCAGAAGCAGATCACGCGCACCTGGATGGGCATGGTGGGACCGGGCGTGATCCATGCCGGCCGTAACGACCAGGTGTTTTCGGATCATACCGACCTTCGCCCGACCATGATCGCGCTGGCCGGCCTGAAGGACGACTACACGCACGACGGCCGGGTCCTGATCGAGTTCCTTGATGATCATGCTTTGCCGAAGTCGCTGCGGCGGAGCGAAGACTTCCTCGAACTTGCCCAAGTCTACAAGCAGCTCAACGCGCCGGTCGGCTCGGTGGCCCTGGACAGCCTGCGCCTTGCCAACCGTTCGATCCTCGGCGACGATGCGGGGTACGCCAAGTTCCTCGCCACCACCGCCGACATCACGACCCAGCGTGATGCGCTGGCCGCCGAGATCAAGCCGTTGCTGGAGGCCGCCGCCTTCGACAACCAGCCGATCAAGGAGCAACAGGAGGATCAGCTGGTGCGCCGCGCCCGCGTAATCATCGACCGCGTCGCGGATCTTGCTCACGACGAGCATGAGCACGATCGCGATCACGACCATGACCACGATCGTCACTGAGCGCATGCGTCGCTCGCCATATAATGATCGCAAACCCGCTGGCGATGCCAGCGGGTTTGCCCGAGAGCATACGGAGCTTGTTCCTATGAAGTCCCGACCGCCGGCGTTGTTGCGCCGGCTGCTTGTATTTGCGATTACCGCAGCCGCGCTGCTGGCCGGGCTGGGCAACGCCGCCCAGGCGCAGGTGAGTGTGGATGGCCGGCCGGACGCGGTCCATATCGAGGCGCGTGACGCGACGCTGCGGGAAGTGTTCGACGCGCTGCAGACGAAATTCGGCCTCCGCTACCGCACCGACGACGCGCTTGAGACGCGCAAGACCGGAATTTTCGACGGTCCTTTGCAGCGCGTCACCGCGCGCATGCTCGATGGCTATGATTTCGCGATGAAGGTCACGCCACAGGGGATCGACGTGCTGGTGTTGCGACAAGATCAAGTCGGCGCTCGGGCCGTCGCTTCAGCGGCGCCCGTGTCCGCACCGTCAAAGGGTTCGCCTGCGCCGGCAATGACCGCCGCGCAGGCCAATCGCTACGAACGCGAACATTACCGCTAGCGGCCGGCGCATTTAGCGCCGCCGTGCCACCGCGATGCCGAACAGGAACGCCACGAACAGGCTCGCCAGCGGCGCTTCCCGGGTGATCGCGCTGATGGTCGAAAGCGGCTTGCCGGGCTGCCGCGCGGTCGCGATGGCTTCGCTCAGCCGTTTGACCGCCTCCTGCAGGCCGGCGGAGATTTCCGTCAGCGTGCGCGACACGTCGGTTGCGGTATCGATGGCGCGCTCGGCCATGCCGGGCTGCAGCGGCGTTTCGGGTGTCTCGAAGTTCACGATTTCCATGCCCTCGAAGTTTCGATCGCGATGCGATGAGGCCGCCACCTTTGGCTATCCGCGCGTGCGCTCGTTTTGAACAGCGGGCCCTTGAGGACCTTTGGCTATCCGCGACAGGCGCCGTGTTGAACGGCGGGTGGCGGCCTCACCGAGCCAATGCAGCGGCGGGAAATTTGTTCCCGGCCGCCCGGGAAAGACCCGCAAAATAGCCGCGAAAGCAGGGGATAGCGGCGGGCAGGGCAGAAGGTTAGCCCTGTCTTTTCCCCGCCAATCGTCACAGTTATCCTGACGTGCGAAAGGATTCGCCGTGACCGACGTTTCGAGGCCCGATGCAATGAAGAAAGTCGCGCTGCTCGGCGCTCCCATCGAGATTGGCGCCTCGCAGCGGGGCACGCTGATGGGTCCCGCTGCGCTGAGAACGGCCGGCCTTCTGACCCTGTTCGACGCGCTCGGTTTTGCGGTGGAAGACCACGGCGATCTCTCGATCGGCGAGGTGGCTGAACTCGCCGACGCGCCGCCCGACAGTGCCCGGCATTATCGGGAAATCCAGCGCTGGATTCGGCTGTTGAGCAAACGTGCCTACGAGCTGGCGCGGTCCGGCGCGATCCCGATCTTTCTCGGCGGCGACCACTCGCTCTCGATGGGGTCGGTGAACGGGCTTGCCCGTCATTGGCGCGAAGCTGGCCGCGAGCTCTTCGTGGTCTGGCTCGACGCGCATGCGGACTACAATACGCCCGCCACCACGCTGTCCGGCAACATGCACGGAATGTCGGCGGCCTTCCTGTGCGGCGAGCCCGGGCTCGACGGACTTCTGGGCGACGAACCGCGCGCATCGATCGGTCCGGACCAGCTCGAATTGTTCGGCGTCCGCTCGATCGACAGGCTGGAAAAGGATCTGCTGCGCGCTCGCCGCGTCAGCGTCGCCGACATGCGCCAGATCGACGAGTTCGGCGTCGGCGTCCTGATGCGCCGCGTGATCGACAAGGTGAAGGCCCGCAACGGCGTGCTGCATGTCAGTTTCGACGTCGATTTTCTCGATCCGAGCCTCGCGCCCGGCGTCGGCACCACGGTGCCGGGAGGGGCGACCTACCGCGAGGCCCATCTGGTGATGGAGTTGCTGCACGACTCCGGTCTGGTCCGATCCGCCGATATCGTCGAGCTCAACCCGTTCCTCGACGAGCGCGGCTGCACCGCGCGCACCGCGGTCGAATTGATCGGCAGCCTGTTCGGT
>JBGPSI010000242.1:0-7212 GCA_041490045.1 Bradyrhizobium sp. | reverse complement strand
GCCTGGATCATCGGCCGGCTCGGCGGCTGGGACGGCTACCCCTCCTCCAAACCGCCCGGCCCCATCACCATGAAGCACGGCCTCGAATACTTCCACGCCGCCACCGCCGGATGGAGCCTCAGAGATGTGTGCATGCCTTAGTGCGAAAGCAGGGACTCATAACACCGCTGTCAATTCAAGCAGAAGCCGTCCGCCATCGTGCCCACACGCGATGGCCGCGCCCCCGCCTTCGCGGAGACGACCAGGAGAAACCAGGATAAACCAAGAGACAAGAGCGAAGCGTTACGCTCCTTACTCGTTCCCCGGATTGAAATCGTCGCTCGGTGCTGCCACGGGCGCGGCCATGCCGTCGGGGCGCGGGCCATGCGGCCGGCGGCGGCGGCGTGGAAAACGATCGCGTTCGCCGCCCTCGAAGCCGGCCGGGCCGCCGCTGATCTGCGGCTGCGGTCCGGTGATGAACGATGGCAGCCGGTCGACGCTGCCGGTATCCGGAATCACCGGTTGCGGCTGAGGCTGAAATTGCGGCTGCGGACGATGTTCGCGCGGCTGATGCTGCTCGCGCGGCTGATAGGGCTGGCCATCGCGCTGGTCGCGCGGATTGTTATCGCGCGGCACGAACGGCTGCGGCTGCACCGGCACGAAACCGGGCTCCTGTCCGAAATGCGAAAAGCTCTCGCCCTCGTCGTCACCGTCCTCCGAGGCCATCTCATTATCGGTGCGCGGCTGCGGCTGGTTCTGCCGGAACTGCTCCTGCGCGGCGGCGATCAGGCGGAAATAATGTTCGGCATGCTGATAGTAGTTTTCGGCGGCGACCGGATCGCCCGAAGAGCGCGCATCGCGCGCCAGCTGCACGTATTTCTCGGCAACATGGGATGCGGTGCCGCGGATCTTGATGTCGGGCCCGTTGGACTCGAATACCCGGGTCATCGGGTTCTGGCCGCGCCGGCCGCCATCATTCCTGTTGTTGTTGTTATTCCGGTTACGCATCCGTTTGTTGTTTTGACCGTTTCTCATGTCTCGCCTTTATTCCAGCCCTGAAGTTACCAGCCTTGAGTGATTAGCCTTGAAGTTGTTCGTCCTGGATGGTCGTCGCCACGGTCGCTTCGTCCGGCACGCTCACGCGCACCGAATCGCAGCGCTATTCAATTCCACGCAGAAGTTACAGTACGTTGCGGTCAGCAAAGACGCGCTCCCCCAACAGTCCAGCGGATACCGCGGGCTGCATCAAGTCATTCCGCCTGCCAAAACAAGCAAAGATTTCTCGCGTGAGTTTTCAAGCGCAATATCAGGCTTTCGTTCGCTTTGCGGTCGCCAGCAGCGCAGCTCTCTTAAGCCATCGCGCTCGATTGACCTGCGTTTTGGAACCTTTCACTCGGGGCAGGCTCTCGCTCTGAGAACTCTGGCCTCCACCCGAAATAACCCCACGGGGTATCTACGGGGGCCAACCCTGGACCGATGTTGTGAGCGGAACGTAGTCGCTCCCGGGGAATATTCCAAGGGGTTTTTTGCTTTTTAATCGGGCTTTATGGGGGCAATTTCCGGCCCGCCACGGCCCGGCGGATACCGGCCAGATCGGCTTTTGCAGGCGCAGAAACCGTTAACCCTGCGGCTGTCATCAATCGTTCAATGTCCGCACTTTGGCCCTGTCCGGCTTCCACGACCAGCGCCCCTCCGGGCGCAAGCAACCTTGCGGCCTGCGGGATGAGGGCGCGATAGGCGTCCAACCCGTCCGCGCCGCCGTCCAGCGCTCTGCGCGGATCGTGCTCGCGGACCTCGGTTGGGAGGCCGGCGATTTCCGCCGAGCAGATATAGGGCGGATTGGAGACGATCAGGTCGAACGGTCCGGACAGCGCCGCCGCATGGTCGCAGGCGACGAAGCCGACGCGATCGGCCAGCTCGAGATCGGCAGCGTTGCTGTGTGCTGTTTGTAACGCATCCGCGCTGATGTCGGTGCCGACACCGAACGCGCCCGGCAATTCGGACAACAGGGCCAGCAGGATCGCCCCCGAACCGGTACCGATGTCGGCGACGCGCGGCGGATGGCCCGGACGCGGAGCCGCGCGCAGCATTTCAAGCGCCAGCTCGACCACGGTTTCGGTGTCGGGCCTCGGCACCAAGGTCGCGGCCGAGAGTTTTAGCGGCAGTCCCCAGAATTCCCTGAACCCGAGAATTCGCGCGACCGGCTCGCCGTCAAGCCGGCGGCGCGCGAAATCCTCAAGACGGGCCGCTTCCGCGGATGTGAGACGCCGGTTCGCCGCCGCGATCACCCCGGTGAGATCGAGGCCAAGCACCGCGCCGACCAGGATTCGTGCGTCGAGTCCGGCAGAATCGATTGGTCCGGATTTGAATCGCGTCGTCAGCGCGCGACGTACGGAATCGACGGTCTGTCCGGCGAATGGTTCGCCTGTCTTCACGCCGCTGCGCCCTGGGCGGCGAGCTGGGCGGCCTGATGCTCCGTGGTCAGCGCATCGACCAGTTCGCCCAGGGCCTCGCCGGCCATCACCTGCGGCAGCTTATAAAGCGTCAGGTTGATGCGGTGATCGGAGACGCGGCCTTGCGGGAAATTGTAGGTGCGGATGCGCTCGCTTCGGTCGCCGGAGCCGACTTTTTCGCGGCGATCCGCCGACCGCGCCGCGTCGATGCGCTGCCGTTCGGCGTCATAGATGCGCGAGCGCAAAATGTTCATCGCCGAGGCGCGGTTCTTGTGCTGCGAGCGGCTGTCCTGCATCATCACCACGATCCCGGTCGGAATATGGGTGATGCGGATCGCGGATTCGGTCTTGTTGACGTGCTGACCGCCGGCGCCCTGCGCGCGCATGGTCTCGATCCGCAAGTCATCCTGCTTGATGTCGACGTCGACGTCCTCGACCTCGGGCAGCACGGCGACCGTCGCCGCCGAAGTGTGAATGCGGCCCTGCGTCTCGGTGTCGGGCACCCGTTGCACCCGGTGCACGCCAGATTCGAATTTCAGTTTGGCGAAGGCGCCGCGGCCCTTCACCTCCGCGATGATTTCCTTGTAGCCGCCCATGGTGCCTTCGCTCGCGGAGATCACCTCGACCTTCCAGCCCTGCAAGGCCGCGAAGCGTTCATACATCCGGAACAGGTCGCCGGCGAATAGCGAGGCCTCGTCACCGCCGGTGCCGGCGCGGATTTCCAGCACCACGTTGCGGTCGTCCATAGCATCCTTGGGCAGCAGCGCGACGCGGATCTGCTGAGCCAGTTCGAGGCTGCGGGTGGCCAGCGTCTCGCGCTCGGCCTCCGCCATGCCCCGCATTTCCGAATCGGTCGCGGGATCGGCGATCAATGCCTCGATGTCCGTGATTTCCTTCTCCGTGGCGCGATAAGCCTTCACGGCGTCGATCAGCGGGTTGAGCTCGGCCAGCTCGCGCGTGATCCGCACGTAGTTTTCCGAAGAGAGCTGGCCCAGCAGCTGCGCCTCGAGCGAAGCGTGGTGCGCCAGCAGGATATCGAGTTTGGCTTCGGGCAGTATCGACATGATCAGGTCTCGAATTACACGCGCATTTCGCAAAAGTGGATACTGGTTTGCTCTTGGAATGCGCGCCAAACTAAAAATGCTTGGGGCTTGTGCGGGCAGAAGCCTCGCTACAACGACAGCCCCTCGGCTTCGGCGAATTCCGTCAGCTTCTGCCGGATCGACACGCTGCCGGACGGCGCATCGAGCAGCGGCATGATCATCGCTTCGGCTTTTTTGGCGTCGAGGTCGAGGATCATCGCCTTGACCGGGCCATGCCCGGTCGCCGACATCGACAGCGAGCGGTAGCCCAGCGCGATCAGTGCCAGCGCGCCGATCGGTTTTGACGCCATCTCGCCGCACAGCGAGGCGGATTTCTTCGCCGCATTGGCCTTGCGCACGATGTCGCGCAACGCGCGCAGGATCGGCGTCGACATTGTGTCGAACCGTTCGGAGACCTTGGCATTGCCGCGGTCGACCGCGAACAGGAACTGGAACAGATCGTTGGAGCCGACCGAGACGAAATCGACCTTCTTCAGGAGTTCGTCGAGCTGATAGAGCAGCGCGGGCACTTCCACCATGGTGCCGACGTCGATGCGTTCCGGCAGCGCGTGGCCGTGCTGGCGCAGATAGGTCAGCTCGCGCTCGACGATCGCCTTGGCGGAATCGAATTCGGCGACCTCCGTGATCATCGGGAACATGATGCGCAGCGCGCGACCGCCGCCGGCGCGCAGCAGCGCGCGGATTTGGCCGCGCAACAGCCCTGGCCGGTCGAGCCCCAGGCGAATCGCGCGCCAGCCGAGCGCGGGATTTTCCTCGATCACGGTTTCCATATAGGGCAGCGCCTTGTCGCCGCCGATGTCGAGGGTGCGGAACGTCACCGGCTTGTGGCCGGCGGCGTCCAGCACCGTGCGGTAAAGCGCGAGCTGGTCGCTCGAGCGCGGCAGGCTCTGGCCGACCATGAATTGCAGCTCGGTGCGGAACAGGCCGATCCCGGCGCTGCCGGTGTCGTCGATATGCGGCAGGTCGATGGTGAGGCCGGCATTGATCATCAGTTCGATCGGCTGGCCGTCCTTGGTCACGCAGGGCATGTCGCGCAGCGCTGAATATTGCGCCTGCCGCCGGGCACGGAACCGCACCCGTTCCGCATAGGCCGATTCGATTTCCGCCGACGGGCGCACGTAGATCTCGCCCGAGGTGCCGTCGACGATGATGGCGTCGCCGGGATCGGCGATGCCCGGCGCGTTGGGCACCTCGCCGACCGCGGGAATGCCGAGCGCGCGCGCCACGATCGAGACGTGGGAATTGGCGGTGCCCTCCTCCAGCACCAGCCCGCGCAGCCGCTTGCGATCGTAGTCGAGCAGCGCCGCAGGCCCCATTGCGCGCGCGATCAGGATGGCGTTGTCGGGCAGCTGTTCGCGCGACGGCGCATGATCCTGTCCGACCAGCTGACGCATCAGGCGATGGCCGAGATCTTCGAGGTCGTGCAGGCGGTCGCGCAAGTAAGGATCGGTCGAACGCAGCATGCGGGCGCGGGTGTCGGACTGCACGCGCTCGACGGCGGCTTCCGCGGTGAGACCGGTGGCGACGGCCTCGTGCAGCTTGTGCGACCAGCCGTGGTCGTTGGCGAACATCCGGTATGCTTCCAGCACGTCGCGGTGCTCGCCGCCTTCGGCGACGTCGCCGCGCTCCAGCATGCGGTCGAGGTCGGCGCGCAGTTTCGCCAGCGCCGCGTCGAGCCGCTTGATTTCCTTCGGCAGGTCTTCGGCGATGTAGTTGGTGATGACGACGCGCGGCTCGTGCAGCACCACATGGCCGAGCGCGATGCCGTCCGACAGAATGGCGCCGGTCTTGTGCAGGGAATGCCGCGCCGCGGGCTCAGCCCCGGGCTGGGCGAGGGCGGAGAGTTCGCCGGAGGCGATCATCTCCGCCAGCACCATGGCGGTGGTCTGCAGCGCCTCGACCTCCTCCTCGACATAGGTGCGCTTGGCGCGGTTCTGCACCACCAGCACGCCGAGCGTATTGCCGGCGCGCAGGACCGGCACGCCGAGGAAGGAGTGATAGATTTCTTCGCCGGTCTCCGGGCGGAACGAGAAGGCGGGATGGTTTTGTGCGTCGTTCAGATTGAGCGGGTTGGCCTCGCTCGCGACCAGGCCGACCAGGCCTTCATGCGAGCTCAGGACGGTGCGGTGGACGGCGTCGCGGTTGAGGCCTTCGGTGGCGTAGAGCTCGAGCGTGTTATCGACGCGCAGCACATAAACGGAGCAGACTTCCGCCACCATATTGGCAGCGATCAGCACCACGATCTTGTCCAATCGTTCCTGGGCCGAGACCTGCTCCGCCATGGTTTCGCGGAGCCGTCTCAGCAAGACGCGGGGGCCTCCCGACGCGCTCCGCATGTGCCGATATCCTCCTCCGCCAGGCCAGCCCGCCGGGTGGCCGGTAGCTGGCATTAAACCCAAGAAAAACAACAATTTTAATCATTCGGCGCCGTCGCAAGCCCGAAAATATCGGCCGAATCAGGATAGCCAAAACTGTGGCACAGTTTGTGGCGGCCCACCCATCAGGCCGTATAGCGAATTGAGGCTTGTTTTGCCAAGCAAAACCCCTGCCAGAGTTGATAACGACTCCGACAAGTCGATGCTGCGGGTGCTAAGCGCAGGATCCGGCCAAGTGTGGGCGGTTTGGCGATAAGATCATGCGTAAGACGCGGGATACCGGGAGCGCGGTCGCGCTCCAGGGGAAAATCCTTCTAGACCTGATCGAGCCCATAGAGCGTGTGCAGCGTGCGCACGGCGAGTTCGGTATAGGCGGCGTCGATCAGCACCGAAAATTTGATCTCGGAGGTGGTGATGGCGCGGATGTTGATATTGCGTGCGGCCAGCGCGCCGAACGCCTTGGCGGCGACGCCGGCATGGCTGCGCATGCCGCTGCCGATGACGGAGACCTTGGAGACGTCGGTGGCGCTGTCGAGCCGCTGGTAGCCGATCTTGGCCTTGGCCGAGGTGATGGTGTCGCGGGCGCGGGCATAGTCGGAAGCCGGGACCGTGAAGGTGAGGTCGGTGGTAGCGCCGTCCTCCGAGACGTTCTGCACGATCATGTCGACGTTGATATTGGCGTCCGCCAGCGGTCCGAAGATCGAGGCGGCGACGCCCGGCTTGTCCTGGATCTGGCGGACGGAAATCTGGGCTTCGTCCTTGGAGAAGGCGATGCCGGTGACGACGTGGCTTTCCATGATTTCCTCCTCGCTGCAGATCAGCGTGCCCGGCGGCTGGTTGGCGTGCGGGTCGATATCCTCGGGCTTGTCGAAACTGGAACGGACGAAAATCGGCATGTTGTGCACCATGCCGAGTTCCACCGAGCGGACCTGCAGCACCTTGGCGCCCTGCGAGGCCAGTTCCAGCATGTCCTCGAATGCGATCTTGTCGAGGCGGCGCGCCTTCGGCACCACGCGGGGGTCGGTGGTGTAGACGCCGTCGACGTCGGTATAGATATCGCACAGGTCGGCTTTCAGGGCAGCCGCGATGGCAACGGCGCTGGTGTCGGAGCCGCCTCGGCCCAGCGTGGCGATGCGGCCAGCCTCGGGCTCGATGCCCTGAAAGCCGGTGACGACCGCAACCTCGCCCTTGTCCATGTTCTCCTGCAGCGCCTGACCGGGCACATCGATCATGCGCGCGGCGCTATGCGCCGTATCGGTCTTGATCGGGATCTGCCAGCCCTGCCAGGAGCGCGCCTTGATG
>JBGPSI010000241.1:0-7285 GCA_041490045.1 Bradyrhizobium sp. | reverse complement strand
TTTCCGGCGGCTACCAATTGCTCGAACGCGGCGACGGTCTCCTCGAGCGGGTACGAACCGCGCCAATGCAGCAGATAGCAATCGAGCCGGTCGGTCTTCAGCCGCGCGAGCGAGCGTTCACACGCAACGATGGTGCCGCGCCGCGAGGCGTTGCTGGGCAATACTTTCGAGACCAGGAAGACGTCGTCGCGCCGGCCCGCGATGGCGTCGGCGATCACCAGCTCCGCATCGCCATACATCTCGGCGGTGTCGATATGGGTCATGCCGAGATCGACGCCGCGCCGCAACGCCGCGACCGCACTCCTGCGATCGCCGCGATCGATATACCAGGTGCCCTGCCCGATCACGGACACCTGCGGGCCGCCTGGGCCGAATTGTTGCTGTCTCAAGACTACCTCTGATGCTTGCCTATTCCGTCATTGCGAGGAGCGGAGCGACGAAGCAATCAGCTTCCTTCTTTTGTAATGGAGCTGGATTGCTTCGCGGAGCCTTGTCATCGGGCGCGCGTTCGCGCGACCCGTTGGCTCGTAATGACGGCTAGAGAATGCTGATATCGGCGACCAGCACCGTGCCGGTCACTGACTCCGTTATATAGAGGCGGTCGCGGTTCTTGCCACCGATCGCGACATTGGTGCAGCTCGGTCCGGCGCAGGATTTGATCCGCGCGATCAGCTCGCCGTTCGGCGCAAACACGAAGACGTGTCCAAGCGAGGCGTGCGCCACGAACAGGCGCCCCGAGCCGTCCATCGTCATGCCGTCGGGGCCGCTGGCGCCGAAGGTCGAACAGAAGCGGCCGACTTTTGCGACGCCGCCGTCCGTCATCAACGGCATGCGCCAGACCGCATTGTCGCGGGTCATGGCGACGAACAAAACTTTCTCGGCCGGATCGAGCACCAGGCCGTTGGGGCTGATGCCGGTATCGATCAGGCAGTCGAGCCGGCCGTCGGGCGAGAGTCGAAAAACCCGCCCCGTGGGATCGTGCAGCCCGGTCTGTCCCTGGTCGGTGAAAAAGATGTCGCCATTCGAGGCCAAATGCAGATCGTTGCATCCCTTGAAGGATTCGGAATTGCGCGCGGTCAGCAACTGCAGCATCCGCCCTGCCTTGACGTCCAGCTCCATGATGCCGAGCCTGTAATCGGCAACAAAAATCCGTCCGTCGGCGCGGATCTTCAGGCCGTTGGGCCAGCCGTCATATTCGATCACCAGGGACCATGCGCCGTCGGGCGCGATCCTGAAGATGCGTCCAAAGGGAATGTCGACGATGTAGAGATTGCCATTGGCGTCGAAGGACGGGCCCTCGATGAAACTATCGGTCGACTGGCCGGGCCGGTTGGCATCGGCCCAGTCCGTGGGCACGCCCTTGCGCCGGAACGCCTCGGGCATGGCCGAAAACACGTTTGTCTCAATCAGCCGCGGCGGCGTTTCCAGATACATCATTTTCTTGATTTCATCCGTGGTGACAGCAGGCGCGCACCATAGATCACATCATTTCCGCCGTCGATTGCCTATCCTGCCCCGTCATTGCGAGCCAACGGGTCGGCGCGAAGTGCCGCCCGATGACAGGCTCCGCGAAGCAATCCATTTCACCGCGGAAAGAAAGCATGGATTGCTTCGTCGCTTCGCTCCTCGCAATGACGGTATGGCGAGGCTCAGTTGGCAGCGGCAGTCAGTTGGCGTCGTTCGGGATCGGTCGCGGCGTCAGCGACCGGCGTCTGCGCAATCAGCCGCTTCAATTCCGGAATGCAGGAGCCGCAATTGGTGCCCGCCTTCAGCCGCGCGCCGATCTCGGCGGCCGTGCCGGCGCCGGCGGCGATGGTGTCGCAGATCGTGTTACGGCCGACACCGAAGCAGGCGCAGACGACCGGTCCGGCACTGGCGAGTCCGTCGGCGGATTTTCCCGACAGCAGCATCCGGCGCTGATCGTCGCTGAGGCGTTCGGCGGCGAACAGGTTCTTCACCACATTCCAGTCGCCCGCATCCCGCGCCGGACCGACGAACAGGCACGTCTCGATCCGGCCGTCGCTAAACGAGGCCGCGCGATAAACCCCGCCGCCGAAATCCTTGTACTCGGCGAGATCGCTGCCGGCGGCCGACCGCATCCACGATTGCCATCGGGCGAGATCGGCATTGTCGGCGAACAGATAGCCATAGCCACCCGCAACCGTCACGCGCGTCCACCAGAGATGCTCCGGCAAATCCAGCTTCACCCGGGACAGCGCAAAGCCGCGAAAGACATATTCATAATCCGTAATCGACGCCGGCGTCGCCTTGTTCTCGGGCTGGCCGGAATAGGGATCGGTGAACGGGGCCACCAGCGCGCCGATGCGCGCCGCCGATGCATTGGCCCCGCTCCAGTGAATCGGTGCGAACAGCATGCCGCGCTGCTGCCGCGCATTCACGACAACCCTGAGCGTGCATTGCCCGTAATCGGTGGTGACGCGCGCGAAGCCGCCGTCGGCGAGGCCGTATTTGATCGCATCGTCGGGATGCACCTCGACGAACGGCTCCGGCAGATGCTGTCCCAACCGCGGACTCATGCCGCTGCGGGTCATGGTGTGCCATTGGTCGCGGATGCGGCCGGTGTTGAGCCGCAACGGCCGGCCGGCGCTGGTCTCGGTCTGCAGCGCCGGAATTTCCGGCGCGACGAAGCGCGCTTTGCCGTCGTTGGTAAAGAAGCCGCCGCGGGAAAAGAACCGCTGCCGGGGCTCGATGTCGCCCCATTGCATCGGCCACTGCAGCGGCGCCATCGCCTCAAAAGCCTCGTCCGATAGCCCCTTCAGGCCCCCAATGTCGAAATCCCGGCTGCCACTATTCTCGAACGCCGACAGGTCCGCATGTTCGCGGAACACGTCCGCCGCCGAATTGAAATCGAACGCCGCGCCGAAGCCGAGCCGTTTTGCCACCTCGCTGACGATCCACCAGTCAGGCTTCGCTTCCCCCGGCGCTTCGAGGAACGTGCGCTGCCGCGAGATGCGCCGCTCCGAATTGGTGACGGTTCCGGATTTCTCGCCCCAGGCCTGCGCCGGCAACAGCACATGCGCGCCCGACTGCACGGTGTCGTTGGAGCGCACGTTCTCGGAGACCACGAACAGCTCGAGCTTCTTCAGCGCGGCGCGCGCGGCATCCGCGTTCGGCAGCGACACCGCGGGATTGGTGCCCATCACCCACAGCGCCTTGATCTCGCCGCGCCCGATCGCCTCGAACATCTGGACCGCTTTCAGCCCCTCATGGGTTGCGATCCGCGGCGCCTTCCAGAACCGCCGCACCCGGTCGATGTCCGGCGGCGTGAATCCCATGTGGGCAGCGAGCTGGTTGGCGAGCCCGCCGACTTCGCGCCCGCCCATCGCGTTGGGCTGGCCGGTGAGCGAGAACGGCGAGGCGCCAGGCTTGCCGATCCGCCCCGTCGCCAAATGGCAGTTGAGGATGGCGTTGACCTTGTCGGTACCCTGCGCCGACTGGTTGACGCCTTGCGAATAAAGCGTGACCACGCGCGGCGTGTTGGCGAACAACCGGAAAAAATCCGCGGCGTCCTGCTCGGTGAGACCGGTCGCCAGCGCGGTGGCGCCGACGCCGCCGGCGATGCTGCGCGCCCGTGCCAGCGCCTCGGCGAAACCGGTCGTGTGGGAATCGATATAGCCGCGATCGAGCGCGCCGGTATCGGCCAGATGCACCAACAGCCCCGAGAACAAAGCGGTGTCGGTGCCCGGCTTCAATCCCAGGAACAGGTCGGCGTCTTCAGCGGTGTCGGTCCGGCGCGGATCGATCACCACGATCCGCGCGCCGCGCGCCTGCTTGTTGGCGAGCATGCGCTGGAACAGGACCGGATGGCACCACGCCGCGTTGGAGCCGACCAGCACCAGCAAGTCGGCCTGGTCGAGATCCTCGTAACATCCGGGCACGGTATCGGCGCCGAATGCACGACGATGACCGGCAACCGACGACGACATGCAGAGCCGCGAATTGGTATCGACATTGGCGCTGCCGATGAACCCTTTCATCAGCTTGTTGGCGACGTAATAATCCTCGGTCAGCAATTGTCCCGAGAGATAGAGCGCCACCGCGCCGGGGCCGTCGCGCTTGACGATATGGGCAAAGCGATGCGCGACATGGTCGAGCGCGTCGCTCCAGGCCACCCGCTCCATGGTACCCTTGCTGCAGCGGATCATCGGATGAAGCAGCCGGTCCTCGAGCCCAAGCGTTTCGCCCAGCGCCGAGCCTTTCGAGCACAGCCGGCCGAAATTGGCGGGATGTTCGCCATCGCCCGAGATCGCCGCGCCGCCGAAGCCGTCGGGCGTGGCCAGCACCCCGCAGCCGACGCCGCAATAGGGACAGGTGGTGCGCGTGGCGCGCAGCGTGGGATCGACGGATGTCATTTCAACAATCGCATCATCTGTTATGCCGCCTTTGGCGGAATCGCCAGCGAGCGGCCGAATATCATGTCCTTGCGGATGCCTGCGATCGGCCCGCCGCTTCGGATCAGTTCGAGATACCAGAGCGCGTCGGCGGTATCGCCGACCAGCACCGCGCCGGTGAGACGCCCGCCGGAAATCACCAGCTTCTTGTAGGCGCCGCCCTGCGCGTCGCTGAGCACGATGGCCTCCGAGCCCTCCGCGCCCATGAAATCGCCGGCGGAAAACACGCTGACGCCGGACACTTTCAGGTTGGTCGCAACCACGCTGCCGGCATAGCCCGCCGATCCGCTGGCGAGGTGCCGCGCCAGCACGCGCGCCTGCTCGTAAGCCGGCTCGACCAGTCCGTAGCAGATGCCGCGATGTTCGGCGCATTCGCCGAGCGCGAAGATATCCGGCGCGCCGGTCTGCAGATGGTCGTCGACGACGATGCCGCGATTGACCGGAATGCCGGCGTCCCTGGCCAGCGCGACATTGGGCCGTATGCCGGCCGCGAAAATCACCGCGTCGGCATCGATCCGCCGTCCGTCCGCGAGTTCAATGCCTTCGACCCGCGTCTCGCCAGTGATCCGGGCGGTGCTTGCGTTAAGCAGAATCTCGATACCCTTGCGCTCGACCAGGGTTTTCAACAGTTCCGCCGCCGGGGCATCGAGCTGGCGCTCCATCAGGCGGTCCATCAGATGAATGAGCGTCACCGGCGCGCCGGCCTTGGCGAGGCCGTAAGCCGCCTCCAGCCCAAGCAATCCGCCGCCGACCACGACAACGCGCTTCTTCTGCGCGGCCAGCGTCAGCAACAGATCGACATCGCGGCTGTCGCGGAAGGTGTGCGCAAGATCAGCGCCGGGCACGCCGAGCCGCAGCGGCGTCGAGCCGGTGGCCAGCACAAGTTTGGAGAAGGCGATGCTCTCCTCGTTGGCGACCTTGAGCTCGCGGCGGCCGACATCGATCTCGGTGGCGATACAGCCATATTTCAGGGTGACGCCGCGATCGCGCCACCATTGGGCCGGCCGGAGCTCGATGTCATGCGAGGCCGTCTCGCCCGCCAGCACCGAGGACAGCAGCACGCGGTTATAGGCGAGCCGCGGTTCCTCGCCGATCACGGCGACGGCGTAGCGTCCGAGCGCAACTTTTGTCAATTCGTCGACCAGCCGCGCCGCGGCCATTCCATTGCCGACAATGACCAGTGGTTCACTCACCGCGCTTCCTCATCCTCACTCGGCAGCCTGGGGGCGGCCATACGCTTCCGAAATCATGTAGCCGGCGAGCGTCCCGTAAGCCGCCGTCCATGCGTCGGCGACGTCGGCGGTCCAGGCGTCGCCAAGCCCCTTTTCCAAGGTCCACAGCAGCGCGGCTCCGACGACCGGATAATGTTCGGCCTTGGCGCCATAGCTGACATGGCGGGTGGCGAGCGCGCTTGCGGCCGGCAATATGGATTCAATATTTCCAAGCCCGTTCACCACCACTGCCAGCGTCGCCATCAGTTTCTTGCGCTGCTCGGTCATGTCGGCGGGAAACATCGCCCTGACCGTTGGCGCGATCTCGAACAGCCGGTCGTAGAACAAGACCGCCGCGGTCTCCGAAATCGGCGCGACTTTCGCAAAGCTTTGCTGCACGAGTTTGACTTGATCCGGTGTCATGGTTCGCTCCTGCTCCTGCTTCGTTGCCACCTCGCCCCGCGAGCGGGACGAGGTGGAGCGATGTTGAAGGTCACACGCGCGCTTCGGCGAGGCTCGTTGCGCCCGACGCCACCGGGCTCTTGCGCAGGTAGAACCACCAGGTCAGCGCCAGGCAGACCGCGTAGAACGCCAGGTAGATCTCGAGCGCCAGCTGCGGGCCGCCGGTGACGGCGATCGACTTGCCGAAGCCGCTTGGGATCAGGTAGCCGCCACAGGCGCCGATCGCGCCGATGAATCCGAGCGCGGCGCCGCTCTCGATGCTGGCGACCTTCAAGGCGAGCGCCCGGCCGGCTTCACCCTTGCCCTTTGCCTTGTGGAGATTTTCCTCGCGGAAGATCGAGGGAATCATCCGGTAGGTCGAACCGTTGCCGATGCCGGTGGTGACGAACAGGATCAGGAACATGGCCAGGAAGCCGGTAAAGTCCTTGATGCCCACGAAGTACAACACCCCGATCGTCGCGGCGCCCATCGCGATGAAGTTCCAGAACGTCACGATCGCGCCGCCGACCTTGTCGGCGAGCAAGCCGCCGAGCGGACGCGACAGCGAGCCGACCAGCGGTCCGAGGAACGCGATCGCAATCGTGACCGCCGGGAATTGCGTCTTGATCAGCAGCGGAAACGCCGCGGAGTAGCCGATGAAGGAACCGAACGTCCCGACATAGATGAACGCCATGATCCAGGTGTGCTTGCGGCCGACGATCGCGAGCTGGTCCTTGAACGAGGACTTGGCCGAGGTCAGGTTGTTCATGAAGAACACGGCGCCGATCACCGCGATCGCGATCGGCAATACCCACATCAGGCCGGCGTTCTGGAGGTAGACGCCAGCGACCGGCGTGGCCTGGTAGAGATTGAACAGGCCGACACCCATCAGGATGGGCGTCAGCAACTGCACGCTCGAGACGCCGATATTGCCGCCGGCCGCGTTCAGCCCGAGCGCCCAGCCCTTCATGCGGTCGGGATAGAAGAAGGAGATGTTGGCCATGCTGGAGGCGAAATTGCCGCCGCCGAGACCGGCGGTGGACGCCACCAGCAGCATCAGCCAGAACGGCGTCGAGGGCTCGCTCACGAAATAGGCGAGCGTGAGCGTCGGGATGAACAGCACCGAGGCGCTGAAGATCGTCCAGTTGCGGCCGCCGAACATCGTGACCGCGAAAGTGTAGGGAAACCGCATCAGCGCGCCGATCAGTCCGGGCACCGCCA